>CAYQCT010000067.1:10651-17784 GCA_964416015.1 uncultured Tepidisphaerales bacterium | reverse complement strand
CGATGACGCTGCCGGTCGGGCCGACCTTCTGGCTCATGATGAAGCACGCCTTGCCCGATCCGCTGCCGAGGTCGAGAACGGTTTCGCCCTCGCCCACCCACTTGCTCGGGTCGCCGCAGCCGTAGTCGACCTGGATGACCTCGTCGGGGATCGCCTCGAGCAGCGACGCGTCATACCCCTCGCTCGGCACGCACAGACAGGCCTCAAACTCCCGACCCGCGGCGGCATAGCGTTCGCGCGTCGCGGCTTCGGCAGTCATCGTCGGGGTCGCACTCTGGTCGCTGATCTTCAAGCTGGACATCGGCAGCAGTCTAAACGCGTCATTGCCGCGGGTGGATCGGGCTCGACAACTTTTTAGCGACTCAGGACGCTCGCGCAACGAGGCACGACCGTGAAAGAGTGCCATCAGGATCGCAACACCACGGCTCGCATCCGACTCATCTGTCACGACGTTGAGACACCATCACGCCAATCCGCACAATGTCTTGCCTGCCGCGTCGCCCGTGACACTCCCTCACGGTCGTGCCTCGTCGGGACGCTTCACAGGCGTGACCTCGTCAAGACCCATCTCCTCGAGCATCCGCTGCGAGATGCCGCCGTGCTCCTGGCGACGGTCGTATTCGTCGAACCCGCCGTCGTCGACGCCGTCCTTGCCGACGGTCCAGATGATGCCGCGGTCGCGGTCGTACTTGATCATCTCGTCGACCGTCATCGCGTCCACCGGCACCCGCGGCAGATACTCCGGCACCAGCGTCTCCAACTCCGCCGGCAGATCGCCATGGTCCTGCTGGTACATCGACAACGCCAACGCAACCGCCGCTCGTCGCGTTGTGTTTCTTGCCACGTAGTGCGATTGCGTCAACATCCCGGTCGCACTGAGGACGATCGACGCGAGCTTCTGATTCGGCCGCGTCTGCGCCTGCCGGTCCGCCTTCTTAAGTTTCTCCACGACATCCCGTGGAAGACGCGAAGGCTCGGCTGCGTTATACTGCAGTTTGGTGATGCTTGCCATCGCCACGGCGCTTGTGGAAGCAGAAGATCGTATTGCCATCCGCTCTAGCGGGTTGCCGCGGAAGATGGAAGAGTCGCCTCCTCCGTCGATAACGTGGTCGACGGCGTTCTGCTGCATCGCAGCTTCACCCGCGACCGCCCGCTTCCAGCGACGTTCGTCCGCCTTCGTGTCCATCAGCAGGTTGATGATCGCCTTTGCGTCGACGCGTGAGAGCTTCCTCTCACCGTCGCCGAAGGTCAAATGAGGTGCGACTCGTGCGACCTCACGCGCTGCGAGCGAGCGGATCCCGTTTCCGACAAGATGCCCGAGTACCGTCGGGTGTGCGGCATCTGTCGCGTCGCCGATGCCGAGCAGACGCCGGATGTCCCGGCCCGCGTCGTCGTGCCGACCTTCATGGACGGCGAGCGGCAGCTTGTGGCTATGGAGTACTGCTAGATGACGAAGGTCATTGAGATGCTTATTTGCTGTTCCGAGTAGCAGACCGTCACGCGGATTCGCGTAGTCGATTCGAAGGTCCGCCTGCACGGCGTCAACGTGTGGTCGGAGCTTGCTGTCGATCCCGTCCAAGGCGGCAAGCGATGCTTGATGCTCCTCAACTGCTGCGGCGACCGTCGTCCAAGGGATCTGCTCCTCACGCTCAGGCCAACTCCGGGCCGGTTCACCGTCCAGTCGCGGAAGTTCGCTTCTGGAGAAACTATCCACGTAGCGGTACGCCGAGGCTTCCCGGGGCGTGGGTAATGCTGCAAAAGCAGCGAGAAGTTCGGGACCGGCATCAACCTCCGGCGGCGGGTCACCGATCAGCTTGGCCGCAAATCCCTTCGGTGTCAGAGGCAGCCCCATCGCCCGCAGTTCCTCCCGCGCAGTTTCGACGGCCGCCTGACGCTGTTGCAGCACGTCGGCAGGCCGCGTCGCCGGCTGGCCCGCGGCGGAGGTAACGACGGCGAAGAGTAAGACGATGGCAACCGGTGACCGCATCGGCTGCTTGTACCCGATCTCGCTCCGCGATGCACACGCGAGGCATTTCCGGAAATAGCTTGTGCAGCACCCAAGCAGTTGATACGCTCTTTCACACCAACCGCCCGCTCCCACGCAACTCCACCGTGATTTGGAGAGAAACCATGCTGATCCCACGACTTACTACCGCTGCCCTGCTCGCTTCCGCCGTCTCCGCGTACGCCGGGCCGACGATTCTGCTCGACGACTTCGACAACGACGACTCCGACGAGCTGTTCGGCCCGCTCGGCCTACTCGCGTTCACGGGCGGCCTGCCGCCGAAGTTGTCGCTGGAGGTCGACGCCGTGACGGGTGACGACATCGGACGCGTGTCCTACTCGGATATTGACCCCACGCCGGCCGGCGACGGATTCGCCGTTGCGCTCTACCCGAACAATTCTAACAACTCGCTGCAGCTCGACCTGCCGGCCAACGACATCGTCGGCTTCGAGCTCGTCTTGGGCGACCGCACCAACCTCGGCAGCCGCACCGAGTTCCCCGTCGGCTTCCGTCTGCTCGACGACGGGCCGACGAGCGCCACGCGGCTCTCGGCGAGTTTTGACGCACTCGTCCCGGCCGGTACCGGCGAGTTCGTCGTCTCGGCGATGCTCAGCGACTTCCAATTCATCGACAGCGGCTTCGAGTTCGACGACATCCGCCAGATCACCTGGGGCCTCAACGCCCAGAATGCGCCGTTCGGCCTCGACTCGCAGGCGCCGACGGTGACGGTCGACGTCCTCGAGTTCCGCGCGATCGTGCCCGAGCCTGCGACGGCGAGCCTGGTCGCGGCGACGGCAGGCCTATTGCTGCGTCGGCGGCGGGCTTGATCGAGATGGCGGACGTCGCACTACGCTCGCGTGTGCCTGCTGCTGCTTCCGTCGCTGCGTCGTCGGAGCAGGCGGCAGGCGACGATTTTCACGCGCGGGCCCGGGGGCCGCTGACGCATCTGCGACGGACGGCGGCAGCGCTGCTTGTGCAGTCGTGCGGCCGAAGCTGGCAGGAGCATGGCCCGAGCGAGCTGGCGCGGCGGCTCGATGTCGACGTGAAGTTGGCGTGGAAGATTCGCCATGTCGCGACGGCCGATGACGTGCTCGCCGCCGTGCGGTACGTGCCGGGACGGGCGGCCGCGGAACGCTTGTCGAGCGCGGCGCGGGCGGCCGGCGGCAGTTCCGTCGCCGCCCGTCGCTTCGTCGATGCTGTGGCCCGCTTCCGTGAGTTCTCTCGCGAACAGGCGGGCGGCATTCGCGAGATGCGGCTACTGGCGGCACGACACGCCGAGGCGGCCGATCCGGGCGACGAGGCCGAACGCCGCCGCGCCGCCTTCGACGCCTACGCCTACGCCACCGGCCTGCGGTCCCGCGCGCTCTGGTTCTGCTCCGCGTTGCTCCCGAACGACCCGGCGAAGCCGAGCGCGATCGGCCTGGCGACCATCCGCGGCCGATTCGGCATGCAACGACTCCGCGGCGACGTCGGCTGGCGTGTCGTGCCGAGCTACCGCTATGACGCGGCAGGGCCGGTACCCGCGGAGGCGCCCGTTCGTCCTCTGGAGCCGGCGCTCGATCCGCGGCGCGGTCCATCCGTGGTCGAGAGATTCTGCACGCAGCCGACGCCGCAGTGGCGGGCGGAAGAGGACGGTGCGTGGCGGCTTCTTCCAGGTGAAGCGGGCGAGCGTGGCGAGGCCGACGTCGTCCTCGGCGAGCGTTTCGCTGCGACCGAGCCGGTCCGGGCGGACGAGCCGCTGATCAACAGCTTCCAAGTCTCCGCAGCCGCCGAGGTGCTGGTCGTTGATCAGCTCGTCCATCGCTCGCTGCTCCCGCTGCTCGGCGACGCGGCACCGACGCCGCGGATCGTGCTGACCGACGGCGGATCGGCCGGCGGATCGGAACCGGACGTGCCGACGTCGCTCGTGCTGCGGGAATCGCAACTTCTGCAAGCTCCCGGCCTCAAGTGTCGTCACGTCGCACGTGCGACGGAGATGGCACAGCATCTGCTGCACCGCTGCGGCGAGACGCCTTCGGACTTCGTCGCGTACCGCCTCGTCCTGCCTTGGCCGATGTATGCGACGGCTTGCAAGCTCACCTGGCCACGTCAGCCGAAGTAGCGGGCTGGCATCGGCAGCGGCAACTGACCGCTACGCTGTCGCCGCGTGCTGTACCGAACGCCCGAGCACGCCGGATCGACGGCCGCCGGCGTGGGGTTCAGTCTTGGGGCCAACGCGATCTGGGGCGTGATGCCGCTCTACTTCGCGTTGCTGGCGCATCTCGATCCGGTCGTCGTCGTGGCCCATCGCGTGGCTTGGGCGTTGCCCTTGCTCGCCGCGTACTGGCTGCTCGCGCGGCCCGGGCCGTTGGTGACGCGACGTCCGTGGTGGGTCTCGCCGGTGTTGTCAGGCCTGATTCTGCTGAACTGGCTGGCCTTCGTCTGGCTCGTCGGCGTCGGCAGGGTGACGGAGGCGTCGCTGGCGTACTTCCTGGCGCCGCTGCTGATGGTCGTTTGCGGCGTCTTCCTGCTGAACGAACGGCTCACTCGGCCGCAGGTTGGCGCGGTCACGCTCGCCGGCCTCGGGTGTGGCGTCATGATTTACGACGCGGTCCGCATCGACGCCTGGTCGGCGGTGTACGTTCTCGCCGCGGTCGGCATGGCGTTGGCGGTCTCGCTCTACACGGCGATGCGACGCCGGTTCGACGTGCCGAGCGTCGGGGGGTTGCTTGCCGAGCTGGTGCCGTTGTTTCTCCCGGCGATCCTGTTTCTCGCTTGGCAGGGGTTGCCGGCGGAGACGGCACGGGTCGACGTGCCGTTGCTAGTCGGAGCGGGCGTGCTGACGGTGGTCCCGCTGACACTGTTCGGAGCGGCGGCGCGACGGCTGGAGATGCGGTCGATCGGCTTCCTTCACTACACGGGCCCGTTCCTGCAGCTCCTCTGTGCCTTCGCGCTCGGCGAGCGATTCGGGCTGATGCGGGCGGCTGCTTTTGCCACCGTGTGGTGCGGGCTGCTGATCTACATCGTGTCGCAGCTGCGTCGCCGTGCCAATTAAGCGGCAGGCAGAAGCTGCCGACACAACATCTATGCCTGCTGATTCAACTGCACCGCCTTCGAAGCCGCTGCAGGGAGCGCAGGTGATCGTCGCCACCGGCAATGCCGCGGAAGTAGCCGCGTTGCAGCAGGTTCTGTCGCTCGACGGTGCCGAGGCGGAGGTCGTGACCGAGGGCCGCGCCGTGCTCGATCTCGCCAAGAAGCGTGAGCCGCAGGCGGTGATGATCGACGCGTCGCTCAACGGCTTGGACTTGGGACACGTCTCGCGGGTTCTGGCGCGGCATCCGTCGACTTCTGCGACGGCCGTCGTCGTACTCGCTCCCGCTGACGCCGACGAAGCAGCGATTCGGCGTCTGAAGGCAATCGAGAGCTTCTCCCTCGTCCGCCGGCCGCTGACGTGTTCGACGATCCGCGAGACCTTCCGCAGCGCCGTCGCCTACGCCCGCAAGGCCGCCGCCGAGCGGGACGCCGCGTCGGCAAAGCCGGGCTCGAGCAAGCTGGTTCGCGGCTGCGACACGCTGCTCCGCCGCAGCATCTCTTGTCCGTTCCATAGTTTCGGCGTTCCCGTAGATCACTTCCAGCTACGAGCCGGAAAGATCTATAGCGAGACCGACATCTTCGATCAGCCGGTCTACAAGAAGGCCGCTCGGGACGCGGACTTCGTCGACTATAACCTTGTTGCTGTCTCGGTTTGCCGCGAGTGCTTCTTCGCAAGCAACGACCCGAACTACTTCGAGGACGACGCCCGCGGCATGGCGACCGTGCGCGACCGCGGCGAAGGGGTCGGCAGGGCGGCCTACCGCATCGATTCCCTCACCCGTGGCGAGATCAGCAACGCAGCCGGCCACCGGGGACTACTCGCCTTCGATCGACTCGGGCGGGAACCGGACGCGAGCTTCTTCGGCCACACGCGGACGCCGGAGGAAGCGTTGATCGTGTACGAGCTCGCCAGCGCGAGCAGCCGACTGCTCTACACGTCCGCCCCCGTGCGACGCTCCGGCGAGCTGCTCCGCCTCGGCGGCTACGAGCTTCGCCGGGCCAGCCTCCACGCGCAACTGCAGCATCCGGTCGAGGTCGTCGCCAAGCACCGCCGGGCTGCCGCGAAGTGGCTTGCCAAGGCGTTCGGCGAGTGCAAAGGGGCCGCGATGTACAAGGCCGCGTATCAGGTCCTCGCCGTCCACATCAGCCTCGGCACCGACGCGAGCGGCTTTCCGTACCTGCAAGCGTTGAAGGATCAGGCGCGTCTGAGCCGGCGGGATCAGGACGATCCGGTAGCGTTGGAGAAGTTCCTCCGCCGCGCCCAGAACCTGTGGGCCGACCGCAGCATGCACCGCATGACGCCGACCGATGCGAAGAAAGCGGCGTAGAAACACCCGTAGGCGGTCCCGTGAGTGATGGGTATGCTCTTCGGACGATGCCCAAGCTTCTTGCCACGCGAACCTTCCTTCCGACCGCCGCCGTCTGCGGCATGCTGTTGCTCGTCGGCTGCGGAAGCAGCGGCATGGCAGCCGATGACACGGCGATCACGAGTGACGAAGCCCGCACGAGCATGAATGCCGCCGCCGTCAGCGGTCTGCCGCCGTTGACGCAGGAACAGATTCTTCTGGACCTGGAGGGTGCGAGCATCACCGGCGTCGAGACGCGGGCGACCGGGGCGGACACCACCGTCTTCTCCGTCAACTACATCATGAACGGCGACGCCAAGCAGCGGATCTACGACCGCGACGGCAACCGCCTCGGCGTCACGCCGGACGTCATTGGCGACGAGCAGCCCGGCCCCGGCGTCAGCGACGGCATGGGCGAATCCGTCGGCGGCGAGCCGATCGAGTAGTCATCGCAGCGACGGCCTGTAGTTTCACTTCCTGCGAAAACAAACGAAGCTCGGCAGAAGCAGATGCTGACAAGCGATATTGTTCCGCATGCGTCCCGCCGGTGTTGTTGACCCGTACCGCGTCGCCGACCCGGCCCTGAAGCCGATCGCGGCGAAGGTCCGCGAGGGCGTGCCGCTCGGCTTCGATGACGGCCGACTGCTCGCCACCACACGCGATCTGCACGGCGTCGGCCGGCTCGCACAAGCCGTTCGCCGCCGGCTGCA
>CAYQCT010000067.1:0-10641 GCA_964416015.1 uncultured Tepidisphaerales bacterium | reverse complement strand
GCACGGCGACGTGACGTTCTACAACCGCAATCGGCACATCAACTACACCAACGTCTGCGCGCTTAGCTGCAAATTCTGCAGTTTCTACCGCAAACGTGGCGAAGCCGGGGCGTACGAGATGCCCGTCGAGCAGGTCATCGCGACTGCCAAGAAGGCGTGGGACGACGGCGCGACCGAGGTCCACATCGTCGGCGGGCTGCACCCGTGGCACAAGTTCGACTACTACCTCGACTTCCTCCGCGGCATCCGCGAGGCGGCGCCTGATCTGCACGTCAAGGCGTTCACGGCGATCGAGATCGTCCACTTCAGCCGCATCAGCCGGCAAAGTATCGGCGACGTCCTGGCTCGCCTCCGCGAGGCCGGCCTCGGTAGCCTGCCTGGTGGGGGAGCTGAAATCTTCGACGACCGCGTTCACGACGAAGCCTTCAAGGGCAAAGTCCGCGAAGACAAGTGGTTCGGCGTCCACCGTGCCGCCCACGACACCGGCCTGTTCAGCAACGCGACGATGCTCTACGGCCACATCGAGGGGGCCGACGAGCGTGTCCAGCACCTGATCAAGCTCCGCGAACACCAGGCCGAGAGCCTGCGGCGGATGGGGCTCGACCCAGATGTCCCGCCGACCGCCGACGCGACCGCGGCGGCCATCGACGAGCAGGGCCAGGCCTGCTTTAACTGCGTGATTCCGCTGAGCTTCATCCCAGAACACAGCGAATTAGGCCACCTGCCGGGGCCGACGGGCCTGACGGATCTCCGAACGCTCGCGCTGGCGCGGCTGATGTGCAACAACATCGCCCACGTCAAGGCGTTCTGGATCATGCAGTCGCTTGGCCTGAGTCAGGTCAGCCTCGACTGGGGCGTCGACGACCTCGACGGCACCGTCGTCTGGTACGACATCACCAAGCGGCAGGGCGGTGGTGGAACGCAGAAGCAGGAGCTGCACGTGGATCAGCTCACGCGGACGATCCGCGACGCCGGCAAGACGCCGGTGGAGCGGGACACGCTCTACCGCCCGATCCACCGCGACGCGCACGGCCGCCGCCATTCGCCGATCGAGCAGCCGACGGCGATCGTGCCGGGCGCGGTACCGGCACACGCGGGCTGACGCTCATCCGTCGCTCGGCCGCGTCGTCATCATGCTTCGCAAAAGGCCACGAATTGCTGCCGATTCGTAGGCGGCGACGGCGTCGGCGTGCGTCGTGAACTCGCCCGCACGAACCCGCCCGGCCAGTTCGCGCAACTCCGCCCGCATGGCCTCGGCGGCGGCGAGATTGAGGTCATCGTCGATGAACGGCCGCGGGTCGACGAACCAGTCGCCGTCGCGACGGACGAGGACGAGCCGATTCTGCCCGTCGCCGCTGAAGGCGACGTCGCGGTCGAGCGTCACGTGCTCCAAACTTGCGGGTGCAAACGGAATGGCCGGCTCGGCGAGACCGGCCTCGTACGTCTCGCGCAGAGCTGCGTCGACTTCGCCGAGGCCGGCGAGCAGCGTGAGCGTCGGCAGCGCCCGCTCAACGTCGTCGGTCGGTGCAAGAACGGCGACGGCGTCTTCGAGATGGCCTTGTCGCAGGCCGTCGAACATCGCGGCTTGCTGCCACACCGCCTTGCGTTGCGCGACGTCGACGACGTGCGTCCGGTAGGCCGCGATGGCCATCGAGGCACCGAGCCCAACGAGCATCGCCAGCAGCAGCACACCCGTGGCTATGAGCCACGACCGCCTCATGCCGGCTTCTCCAGATAGCCCTTGTCGCCGAAGTAGTCGATCGCTTCCTGCACGCCGCGGAAGACTTTTGTGGCCGTTTCCGTGATAAAAGGGCTCGGCGGCCGCTTGGGCATCCAGACGACGAACACCTCTTTGCCGCCTTCCCAGGCGTGGTGCAGCTCGCGCTCGACGCCGCTCGACAGGCCCGGGCCGCCGCCGGGTAGTTCGGGCACGAGCGAGACGATCATGTCGCTCTGGTCGACCATCTTGAAGTCCCTCGCGTAGATCTGGCCCATGATGTCGCCGCTGATCTGCAGCACCTGCTCGGTCGGCAGCGTCGTCTCGCCCTCGGCGGCCTCGACCGTCACCGTCGCCTCGCCCGCCGCCTTCGCCGCCTCGGCCTTCGTGTGCAGGACGAACTCGTCGACGTCCGCCGGGTCGAAGCAGATGAAGTGCTCATACAAGGCTTCCTTGAATCGCTCGATCTCCGCCAGCGTGTCCGGCAGATCCATGACGTGCGTCATCGGAAACGACGGATACACCTTCTTCCGCCACGGCTCGAACATCATTCGATACACCGTCTTCGCCGTCAGCTTCGCCCGACCGCGGCTGATCATGTAGAAGTGGCCGTGACCTTTCTGGATGTTCGCTAGAATCTCCGTCGCGAGAAGCTCTTCTTCACGCCAAACCATGATGTCCTTCAGCGTGTGCTCGATACCGCCGTGGTCGCGTTCGAGGCGTTGGTGGACGCTCTCGGCATTGTCGAGCAGCGTCATGTAGACGTCCGGGTCGAACGCCTGCATCTGGTCGTAGTCGAAGGCGCTGAACAGGCCGTGCCGCCAACGGAAGGTGGCGTGCGTGTTGACGAGCACGTTCGGCTCGCGGTCGCTGATCCGCAGGATTTCTTTAAAGGCCGCCCGTCGCAGCGTGTTGAGCCGCGTGATCGGCAGGTTCAGAATGCGGCCGTGAGGCACGTCCGGCGCCTCGGCGTACATCATGTCGCCGACGTGGCAGACGGCAAGTTTGTGGCCGTTGTCGCGGGCGTGCTGCTGGACGAGGTCGAGGTAAGGTTTTTTCTCGACGCCGACCTGGCCGGTGAAAATCGCACGCATGCCGCAGCCTACGCACGCACGGCCGCGGCCTTGTCTCGTGCCAGCTCGCGGATCCGATCGCGTAGAACCGCGGCTGCTTCGTAGTTCTCGATCTCGACAGCCTCGTCGAGCGCACGCTTGAGGCGACGCGTCTCGCTGCGCGGGATGCGGCTCTTGAGCTTGCGGGCGAGATTCTTGAGGACGCGGACCTCGTTGCTCGCCGCGTATCCGTCACGGCCGCCTAGGCGGCGGTAGTGCCGCTTGAGCCGGCGGAGCGTCGAATCGAGCAGCCGCAACGCCTTGCGCAGCTCGCCATCCTCGGCCAGCTGCGAGACCTCGGCCCGCACCTTCATCGTCAACGCGTACGGCAACCCGAGCATGGCCGCGGCGGCGTCGACGGGCGTCGTCGCGTGCCGGTGCGCGAACTCGATCGCCGCCAACGCGTGCCGGCTGTCGCGTTCGACCTTCTGCCAGTCGCCCAGGACGAACCACGCCAGCGACCGGCGGGCGAAGAGCCGGGCTTCGTCGGCAAGTTTACGGCACTCGTCGCCGTTGATGCGGAAGTCGTACCGCTTGCCGGTCAGGACGCAGCCGCGGAACTGCTTGCGGAGCAGGTCGAGCCGCGTGTCATGCCCCGGCCCGTAGCCGCGGCCGTCGGGGCGGCCGGAAACCTCCATCTGTAGCACGCCCAGCTCGACACGCATTTGCAGCTTGGGCCGATGGTCGGAGCCGAGGATGACGCGGGCGGAGAGGACGCCTTCGCCGTCGCCTCCGGTCCAGCCGTCGAGGGCCGGGGCGATATCGGCCGAGGGCGGCTCAGCGAGCTGCGCGGCGGAAACGGGTTGTCGGGCGGTTGCGTCGTCGGTCAGTGCGCGCATCGCGGTTGCTCCTTCGCCGGTCAGGCGGGTCGGGTCGGGGCTTCAGAATTGGGCGGCGGGGCAACGCCGTGAGCGGATGCTACCGACCCACCGAAGCTCGCGCGCGGCGAAGCACCTGCCGCGACAACACGCCGACCCGGGCGTCGCGATGCGACCGTTCCGTCGCCGCCTATCCTTCCCACATGGCTTCGGCCGCACCACAAGATGTAGCGTCGGCAGCTCCTGCAGACCCCGTCGCGGATGTCCTGCGGCAGGACGCGTCCGCCGAAGATTATGAATGGATCGGCTGGGACCAGACGCCCGTCGTCAGCCACTTCTCCGGCGGCTGCGGCCTGATGACCCGGCCGGAGCTGGGCGTCGTCGAAGCCACGGGCAACGAAGCCGTGCTCTTCCTGCACAACCTGCTGACGCAGGCGCTGGTCGATCCCGCGACGAAGGCGGAGCTGCCGGCCGGGTGTGGATGCCCTTCGTTCTTCCTCAACCTCAAGGGCCGCATCGTCGCCGATCCCGTCGTCGTGCGGCCGGACGGGGAGCGAGTCCTGCTCGTCGTCGACCGTCGCCTCGCGGCGATGCTGGCGACGACGCTCGACGCCTTCCGCTTCGCAGAGAGGGTTCGGCTGCGCGACGCGAGCGACGACTGGCACGCGTTGCAACTGCACGGCAGCGGGGCGATGGACCTGCTTGATCGGGCGGCCGATACGCAGGTCGCCTGGCCTGCGCGGCCAACGGATTCACCCGCGACGCACCACCTGCCGGTCGCGTCGGCGAAGTTGGCTGGCGGCGAGGCAATCTGCGTGCACGACGACATCACGGGCCATGCCGGCCTGACGGTGCTCGTGCCACGCGAGCGGGCGGCGGGCGTCTGGCAGGACTGGACGACGCGATTCGGCCAGACCAGCGACGGCCGGCCGTTTGGCGATCGCCCGTTGCGGCCGGTTGGGTGGTCGATGTTCAACGCCTGCCGCGTCGAAGCCGGCCGGCCGATGCTGGGCGTCGACTTCCTCGCCTCCCCGCCGCCGCGACCGGGGCCGAAGCCGAAGGACGGCGGCGACGAACCGGCCGTCAAAGGCGGCACGTTGCCAGCCGAGACCGGGCCGCTCTTCGACACGCACGTCAGCGTCACCGGCGGCTGCTACCTCGGCCAGGAGGTCGTCGCCCGCATGCACGCCCGCCGCGTCACCGCCAAGAAGGTCGTCGGCATCCGCATGGACGACGACGCGTTGCCGACCGCCGGCGCGCCGGTCGAAGTCGCCGACGCGCAGGTCGGGCAGGTCACGAGCAGCACGCTCTCGCCGATCCTGAGCAACGCGTGCCTCGTGCTGGCGACGCTCAAGCGGCCGCACTTCGAGGTCGGCACGGTCGTGTCGATCCCGGCTGAGGGCCGTCACGCGGCCGGCAAGGTGGTCGAACTACCGTTCTTCGACGATGCCGGCGTGGCCAGGACGTAACGCGTCATCCGCAACGGCCCGCCGGTCTGATGTCGCATGTGCGCCGCCAGCAGCCGATGGGCCGCGACGGCTTGGTCCTGCGTGATCCGCGGCAACTCGCCGCCGGCCTTGGCGAGTCGGAGCAGCCGCACCAAGATCCGCACCGCCGCCGGCTCGACGGGCAGGACGTCCGGCTGCTCGATCACCTCGTCACCGCAGACGAGCCGGGCCGCCTCGACGTCGAAGCCGAGCCGCAGACCGTCCCGCAACGCCGCCTCGACCGGCGTGCGATCGCGGCAGCGCGCGAAGTCCGGCAGGACGCCGACCTGCCGCATGAGGTTGAGCGTGAACGCCAAGAACACCGCCTCGCGGATCGTCGCGTCGCTCAGCCGGTCCATCAGCCGCAGCAGGCCGTCAAAGAGCTTCGGGTGCGGGTCGTGCTCCTCGAGCAGCCGATCGACCAGCTCCGCCGCGTACCGGCCGAGCCACAACGCCCGCAGGTCGCCCCGCAACAGCCGATGCCGATCCAGCAGCTTCCACTCTGCCAACGGCGGCAGATTTTTCTCCGGGGCATGAACGAACATCGCGTCGCCCAGATCGAGCACGTCCAGTCCGCCGTCGAACCGCCCCTTGCCGGCCTTGGTCGTCCGCCGGGCTCCCTTGGCCAGCACCTTCAACCGGCCCAGGCCGCGCGTCAGCAGCGTCGCGACCTGCGACGTCTCCCCGAACGGCGAGACCCGCAACACGACAGCAACTTCACGAGCGTACGGCATCAGGCGGAGCTCGATCCTATCTCCCTCAGCCTGCAAATCGCTTGAGCCGCTGGCGGACGAACTTGCGGGCGTCGCGGTAGCTGACCGGGTCGAGCCGACGAAGCGTGAAGACGTACAGGACGAAGGTCAGAAGCAGGATCGCGAAAATCTGCAACACAAATTGTACCTGCGACGAGACGGGAAGGTCCGAAACGAGAAACACGCCGACAGTCCAGGCTGCTCCGACAGAGATGAGAGCCGCTAACGGTGCGCGGAGAAGGGCGAGCAGATCACGCTTGCGACCGCCGGCCGTCGTGTACGCGAGGACGACGCAGAGGGCCGACGTGATGCTCGCCGCAACGAACCCGCCGACGGCGACGCCGAATCCCTCGGCCCAAACTGCACCCGGAAACCAGCCGGCGAACGACAAAGCAGCAGCCGTGATGGTAATGAACAGTACCGTCCGAAATCGCCCGTGTGACTGCAGCAGGTTGATGGCAGGTGTGTTGGCCATGCCGGTGGCGATGCCGAAGCTGAGCACCTGCAGGATCGGGATCGCCTCGACCCACTTGTCGCCGAACAACAGCCGCAGCAGCGGATCGGCCAGGGCCGCCTGTAGCAGGCAGAGCGGCACCGCCACCGCAAGCATCGTCCGCACCGCCCGTAGAAACGCCGCCCGTTGGCGTTCGGGCTCGTCCCGCAATTTGCTGAAGGCCGGCAGCAGGATCGTGGACAGGTTCTGCGTCAGCAGCGTCATGACCTGCCGCGACAGGCCGAAGGCGAAGAAGTACGTACCGACGACGCCCTTGTCGTAGAGCAGGCCCAGGACGAAGTAGTCGCCCTGCATCGTCAGCGTGCCGAAGAAGCCGGCGGCGAGCGTCGTCCCGGCGTCGCCGATCAGGTACTTCCAGCGACGCACCTGTGCCTTGAATCGCAACGGCGTGCCGGCGAGTGAGAGCGCGACCACGAACCGGATCGGATGTACCACCAACGGCGGCAGCGCGAAGCTCCACGCTCCGAACCCAAGCCACGCCAGCAGAATCGTCAACGCCGTCGTGACCGCGGCCATCGTGAACGCGATCGACGCGATCGCCTTGAACCGGAGCTGCAGTTGCAGGTGGACCAAGGGCACCGTGCAGATGGCCGCCAACGGAGCGCCGGCGGCAAAGACGAGCACAAGCCACGGCAGCGTCGGGGTGTCGTACACGACGCCCGACAGCGGCGCGAAGGCGGCGATCAATCCGCCGGCTAGCAAACCAGCCGTGACCGACATCCAGAAGGCGGGATTGACCCAGCGATGAAAGTGCCGCTGGCGGTGCAGCAGGATCTCCCGCAGGCCCGCCGTCTGGACGAGGCTCGCCAGAGCGACGACGGTGCCGGCCAGGCCGACGAGGCCGAAGTCTTCGTCGAGCAGCAGATACGCCAGGATGATCTGGGCGACGCTGTTGAGCAGCTTGGTCGCGATCGTGCCGCCGACCATCCAGCTCGCGCCGCGGCCGAGCGTCTGGCCGAGTGCCGGCGCAGGCGTGACGGGTGTCGGCGTGACGGGCGTCGGCGGATGCGTGCTGTTCAAGCGGACTCTTCCTCGCCGGTCTTCGCCGCCTCACGCAGAATCGGCTGCTGCACCGCCGCACCTTATCCGGCTAGCGGCTACAGATGCCACCACGGCGCGACGACCCGCATCGCCGCCCGCGTCCGCCGGACCAGCCGCCGCTTGGCGGTCTCGGTCGACTGGTTGTTCCACGCCGTCACGCCGTCCGCCTCCAGCGCCCGCGGAAACCGCAACGCCACCTCGTCACCCAGCTCTGCCCGCAACGCCCGCGCCCGCCGGCCCAGCGCCATCTCGATGATGCGAGACTCAGGGTCCGGCTTCATGTCCTGCCACAACGTCGCCAGCCGCGTCGCAAAAACTTCTTTCTCCGCCAACAACACCCGCGTGTACATAAATGTCGGCGATTCCCACGCCCGCCACCACGCCCGTCGCAGGCTCACGTCGCCACAGAACCGTGTTTTCCGAGGAAGTTTCTGCATCATCGCAAACAGCCGCGGGAAGACGAGTCGGCCCGTCACCTTCACCACGACCGGCCGCGCCCGCGGCCAGATGTTGGCTTCCTCGACGACGGCCTGCATCATGCGAAGCTCCGGATAGCCGTAGCTCATGCCAGGCGGAATGTGATTGTCGTTCGTCTGTAGAAAGTCGACCTCGATCGGCGACGCAAGCTCCGTCGCGACGGCTCGAAGACGGTCGAACGGGTGGCCGGAGTTGTCAACGAAGACAATCTGCTTCAGCCGCGACTCGCCGCAGGTCAGCCAGTACCGCAGGGCTTTCTCGTAATCCGCCAACCGATCCGCCGGGTCGGCCCGCGCGACTTGTGCCTTGGCCGTCGCCCCGCCGGTCGGGTCGATGCAGGCCGTCATCACCAGCGTCACGCCGCTGCGCCGGATGTCGTAGTCGTCGCTCACGCCGGCAGTGTTGCGTCGCCCTCGCACGGCGGGAGACGATCCGGGCAGAGATCGCGAAAACGCGAAGGTGCGAAGAGAGAGGCGAAGAAGAAAGAGAGGGCTCCGGATCCGGAACCCATCTCCTTCCTTCGCTTCTCTCTTCGTGCTCTTCGCGCCTTCGCGATCTCCGGCCGAACGCTACTTCGCCAGCTGCCGCGCCCGCTCGACAAGGCTCGGGAACTCGACGTGCCGCACGTGCCCGTCCGGCGTCAGAGCGGCCCGTGCCGCGCGCTGCCGATGCGGTTCGAGCTGCTCGTGCAACGCGTCCCACGTCAGCCCGCCGCGGTGCGGGCTGTCGCGGAGCAGCATGCCGAAGCCGGCGACGTGGGCAGCGAACTGCAGATCAGCCTCGGCCTCGGCGAACGGCACGTCCGCGTCGGCCACCGTCCACTCGACCTTCTCGCTCGTGCCTTGCTCTTTGGGCGCGTCCGGGGCCTTCCACCGCAGCTTGATCGTCATCAGGTCGCCGTCGGCGTCGTCGGCCGGACGCGTCGCGGGACGCTGGTACTTCAGCTCATCGACCGGCGGCGCGACGGCTGTGGCGAGCGACTGCCGCAGGTGCGTCAGCTCCGCCTCGATCGACTCGACCGCCGCCTTGGGCAGACGCGAGGTTACCAGAATCTGCTCCAACGCCGTGATCCTCTCTTGCGTCGCCGCCGCGTCGACTTCGCCGGGCAACGGCACGCCGACCGGCACGACCTCGTACAACGCCGTCACCTGATGCCCGACGCCGACGTCGCCGGCGTCCTTGGTGTCGTCGTTGAAGTCCCGGTCCGCCAGCCGACGATTGGCGTAGCCGACGAGGCGGTAGGCGGCGACGGTGGCGGGGTTGAACTCGACCTGAATCTTTACGTCCTTCGCCACCGCTTGAACGTTGCTCAGCATCCGCTCGCCCAGCACGCGCTCGGCCTCGCGGTCGGTGTCGAGGTAGGCGTAGGTGCCGTCGCCCTTGTTGGTCAGCTGCTCGATCATCGCGTCGTTCAGGTTGCCACGCCCGACGCCGAGGACGGTCAGGAAGACGCCGGCCTTGGCGCGTTCTTCGACGAGGCGAACGAGGCTGCCGGTGTCGGTCGTGCCGACGTTGAAGTCGCCGTCGGTGGCGAGGACGACGCGGTTGACGCCGCCTTCGCGGAGATTTTGCTGGGCGAGGTCGTAGGCCTCGGTGATGCCGGCCGCGCCGTTGGTGCTGCCGCCGGAGCGGAGGTTTTCGATGGCGGCGAGGATGGTCTGCGACTCGCCGCCGTTGGTCGGCGGCAGGACGACGCCGCTGCTGCCGGCGTAGACGACCATGGCGACGCTGTCCCGCTCGTCGAGTCGGTTGACCATGTGGCGGAGCCCGCGTTGGACGAGGCCGAGCTTGTCGGGCGAGCTCATGGAGCCGCTGACGTCGACGACGAAGACGAGGTTGACGCCCGGCCGCTCGGCGGCGTCGACGTCCGCCGCCTGCAGGCCGACGCGGACGAGCTTGTGCCCCTCGTTCCACGGCGACGCCGCGACCGCGATGTCCGACGCGAACGGCACGTCGGCCCCCACCCCGTCCACGCTCGGCGTCGGGTAGTCGTAGCGGAAGTAGTTGACCATCTCCTCGATCCGCACCGCATCCGCCGGCGGCAGTTGGCCTTCGTTGAGGAAGCGACGCACGTTCGCGTAGCTGGCCGTGTCGACGTCGATGCTGAACGTCGACAACGGCGCGTCGGCGACGCGAAGAAACGGGCTGTCGGCCAGGTGGTCGTAGTCCTCGCGGTCGACCGGCGGGGCGTAGCGGTCGAGCTCACGGTCGGCAGGTACGGACTGCGCCGGAAGCGGTACGGCGGCACTCGAGAGGTCGGACAGTTGCGCCCGTTGAGGCTGTAGTTCGCTCAGATTGTCTCTCAACCTGTCCACTTCTTCTGCGGAAGCCAAGCCACCGACCGCGACTTCGGCCCGCGATTCCGCCAAAGCCGCAGGCTCCGCCGCCTGTCGATCGATCCTCTGAGCCGCCTGTTCGCGTCGAAGCTTTAGCGCTGTCCCGCCGACGACTTCAACGGTCGGCGGTCCCATGGCTGCACCGGGAGCACCTCGACCCGCGGCAGAATCGTCCGCCGGCTCGGCCTCCATCGCCTGCATCTGCTGGCGCGAGTAGAGCAAGGCACTACGACGCCGCTCATCATCTGCATTCCACTCGGCACGTCGCATTTCGCCGGCCTCTTCGCTGAACTCGACAGTCGGCCCTTCTCGAGGAACGGGCACACGTTGCTCAAACTCCTGCGCCACCTGCCGCGATGCCGTGTCGTCCATCAACACGATCCCACC
>CAYQCT010000066.1:14083-17823 GCA_964416015.1 uncultured Tepidisphaerales bacterium | reverse complement strand
TCACCGACTGCGTCGAGGGCGTTCACAAGATCACCGACAGCGACATCCTCGAGCCAATCAACCTCGGCAGCAGCGAGCTCGTGAGCATCAACCAGCTCGTCGACATCGTCGAGGACCTGGCCGACATCAAGCTCAACCGCCGCTACAAGCTCGACGCCCCCAAGGGCGTTCGCGGCCGCAACAGCGACAACACGCTGATCCAGAAGCACCTTGGCTGGGAGCCGAGTGTCGCCCTGCGGGACGGGATGGAGAAGACGTACAAGTGGATTTACGACGAGATGACGAGCGGTCGGGAGAGTGTGGTGAATGTTGCGTGAGGAGAAGCCACCAACGTGGTCAATTTGCCGATGCTTGCGAAGACACTTGGAGGATGCAATCGAGCCGGCGAACTGATACCTTCGCCGGCATGAGTACGGTCTCGGGGATCACCAAGAAGTTGACGTGGCGGGTGCGGGAACTGGCCGATCACGGCACCTTCCCGATCAAGGTGCGGCTGGACAAGGTCAACCCGTTCACGGGCTGGCGGTCGCATGACGAGTACCTGGCGCGAAGCCGCAAGACTGACGCGAACGGCGAGCAGTATTTCGCCCTTGCCGGCCACCGTGTCTACACCCGCGCCGCGGAGCTGCCGGTGCAGGATGAGGCAAAGCACCTCGAGGCGACGCTCACAATCCTCCGCGAGGCCTACCTCTTCAACGAAATCCTCGGCGACGACCACCTGAAGCTCAACCCCGGCGACGTCGTCCTCGACCTCGGCGGCAACATCGGAACCAGCGCGATGCACTTTGGCGAACAGGTTCGCCCCGACGGCCGCATCTACAGCTTCGAGCCGATCACGCACACGATCCTGCAGCGAAACCTCGACGTCAACGGCTTGGCGGATGTCGTCGAGGTCGTGCCGATGGCCGTCGCCGATCGCGAGGGCGAGCTGGAGTTTGACACGAACGACAGCTACATCGACTCCTCGCTGACACGCGTCCTGCACGACCCGGACATGCCGAAGCAGCGGTCGATGAAAGCGAAGGTAACGACAGTCGATCGTTTCGTCGCCGACCGCGCCTTGCAGCGGGTCGACGTGATCAAAATGGACATCGAAGGCGCCGAGGAGCTGGCGATTCTCGGGGCAAAGGAGACCATCGAGCGGTTTCGACCGCGGTGGACGATCAGCAGCTACCACCTCGACCACCGCAACGAGCCGCAGCACCCGACGCTCGTCCGGCTGCTTCGCGAGCGCGGCTACGAGGTCCGCGAGGTCGACCAGAAACAGATCTTCGCCTGGCCTGCGTCGTGACGAAGACGACGGAGCGCCAAGTGGAGCGCCGGGTGAGCATCCTGCGCTGCATCGCCCAAATCCCTCGCGGCCGCGTGACCACCTACGGCTGTGTCGGTGCTGCCGTCGGCACCGGGCCGCGGCAAGTGGCCGCTGTCCTCGCCCTCGACCCGGGCGCCGCCGACGTCCCATGGCACCGCGTCGTCGGAGCCAGCGGCCTGCTCCGCATCGTCCACCCGGTCGGACACGACGAGCAACGACAACGCCTTCTCAGCGAAGGCCTCGACGTCTCGGCCCGCAGCATCAAGCGGTTCGACGACGTCTTCCTCGACGTCAGTGAGCTCGACTAACGGCCGAGCCGTTGCTGCAACGCCGCCTTGCGGAACTCCGCCGGGCCGACGCCGCGGGCTTTGCGGAAGATGGCGGCCAGTTGATGCCCCATCGACAGGCCGCACCGCTCGGCAATCTGCTGTACGTTCAGGTCCGTCCGCGTCAGCAGGTCCGCCGCACGCTCGACGCGGAACCGCGTCAGCACCGCGTGCGGCGTCTGCCCCGTCGCCTCGCGAAACCGCCGCTCGAAGGGCCGGCGACTCGTCGGAAGCTGGTTCAGAACATCGACGACATTCGTCGGCAGCTGGTCCGACTCCTTCATCCGTCGAAGCGCCTCGCCGACGAGCTCGTCGTCGACGACCAGGACGTCCGTCGACTGCCGTTGGTGCACGTGACACGAGACGGGAACACGCTGATTCTCCGGCGATCGGCCGGTGTCGAGCCATCGGTCCAGCACCTCCGCCGCCCGAAAGCCGACGGCGGTAACGTCGCGTTCGACACTGCTGAGCGGGATCGGCGTCACGCCGCAGACCAGCTCGTCGTCGCCCACGCCCAGCACCCCGATGTCGTGCGGCACGCGCAGCCCGGCCGCGACGGCGGCAGTCACGACGTGCTGGCCACGCCAGTCGTTGCAGGTGAAGACGCCGCACGGCCTCGGCAGGTCGGCGAGCCACGCGGCGATCTGCGCAAGCTCGTCCCGCAGCGACGGCTTCCGCCGGCCGGTGCGACGGAAGACGTGCGGCGTAATCCCCTCCTTCGCCGCCTGCTTCACAAAATCGGCCTCGCGGCCGCGGGAGTAGCCCTGCTCGTCGAAGCCGCAGAACGCGAGGTGGCCAAAGCCGCAAGCCAGCAGATGATCGACCGCCGCGGCCGGCAGGTCGCTGCCCTCCGGCATGACCGACGGCAGCTCACCGGCAAGGTACCCGCCGCCGACGTTGACGACGGGCGTCTCCTTCCACGACGTCACCCGCCGTGCCAACTTCGGCGACGCGACGCGGGCGATCACGCCGTCGCACCCGCTGCCGTCCCGCTGATCGACGTAGTCCGGCAGCCCGAACCCGACGCCGTCGAGCACGAGCTGCCAGTCGCGCCGCGTCCGCGCGAACCGCCCGACGCCGTCGATGAGCTGCCGACCGTAGACGCTCGAAAGGTTGACCAGGACGCGGATGACACGAGGCACCGGTGCAACATCGACGCAGATGATGTCAAAGTCAACGCAGGATCGGCTTTGCTGCTCGTCGTCAGCTTGTAATGTCTTGGTCGTGCCGCATCGCCGCGGCGGTTTAGCTCCAGCACTCAGGAGGAACACTCATGAAAATCGCGATCATCACTGCCACTACGGCTGTCACCGCTGCCTCTGCCGTCTCTGCCGCCGTCATGGTCTCGACGACCGGCGTGTACGACGAACTCACGACCGTGAACAGCGTCGACCGCAACGCCGGCTCGATCACGGCGGCTCAATTTACGGCTGATGTCGCCGCGGCATTCGCCGCAGATCTTGGCGGGGTCATCGACTTCGACGACGCCGGTTTTGAAAACAACAACACCGGTCCAATCACAGCAGATTATGGCTTGACTGATTCGAGCACGATCTCAATCACAATCCCGAACACGTTCAACTCGCAGTCGTCGAGTACAATCTCGCAAATCTCCGGAAGTGACTACTTCCTCAACTCCTCCGCGACAGACTTAACGACGACGTTCGGCTTCGACGGGCAAGGCGTAACGCAACTCGGCTTCACCGTTCTAGGTCGCTCGAGCGGCGTCGACTCGACGGTCACTGCCGTCGCAACCTACAGCGACTTGTCAATGTCCAGCACGCTCTCGGCCGACTTTACGAGCGACAGCACGTTTGCAACACAGGACACGTTCTACGGCTTTGCCGCTCCGGCCGGTCTGACGATCGACAGCGTCGTGATCAACTACACAGGCACCGGCGACACGCGTCGTGGCCTCGATGACCTCGGTTTCATCACCGTGATCCCCGAGCCGACCAGCGCCCTCGCCGCCGCCGCCGGCCTTGGTGGCCTGCTGCTGCGTCGTCGGACTGCCTGAAGGCGCGGACGATTCGCGACTTTAACCTCAACGCCGGCGCGGCCGACGCCGTGCCGGCGTCTTCACTTCCCGGAGGAATACATGA
>CAYQCT010000066.1:3211-14073 GCA_964416015.1 uncultured Tepidisphaerales bacterium | reverse complement strand
GGTCTACCCGCTCGCGGCCGTCGTTGCCGTCTCATCGCTCGCCTCGTCGGCCGTTGCTGCTGACGTCGCCACGCCGTTCGTTACCGACGCCAACCTGACGCCGTGGTACATCTCCACGAACTCGCCCAAGGCGATCCACAAGGCCGGCTCGACCTACGTCGTCTACGACGGCGAGAACGAGAACCCGTACGCCATCGCCTACGACCATGCCGCCCGTGCGTGGACCGACCCGGTTAAGGTCGGCAACACGCAGATCAACAACAACGACTCGCACGGCAATCCGAGCGTCTTCTTCGACAACGACGACCGCATGCACGTCATCTACGGCGGCCACGGCTCGGCTGGGCCGATGCGGCACGCGGTGGCCAACGGCGGCAACTGCATCTCTTGCGGCTTCACCGACAACATCGGCGGCGTCGCGACCGACGCGACCTACCCGGCCGTCTACCAGCTTGCCGACGACTCGTTCGGTTACTTCTACCGCGAGGGCAATCACGCCGACGACTGGGTCTTCACGACCAGCGCCGACGGCAACAGCTTCAGCAACAAGCAGGCGGTCCTCAACGCCAACAGCACCGAATCCTGGTACGCCAACGGCAAGGTCGGCCCCGACGGCAACTTCTACGCCGTCTTCGGGTACCACCAGGAGAAACAAGCCAACTCCGGTGAGCCGCGACATTCGCACCTGCGCGAGAACGTCTACCTCATGTACCGCACGCCGACCGGCCAATGGTTCAACATGCAGGACCAGGAGATCACGAGCGACCTGCTCCCGCTCGACAAGGCCACCGCCGACCAGTGGGCACTGGCCTGGCAGTCGCGCGAGCGGACCGACACGAGCGATCGCACCGATCACAACGACCCGAACGACCCCGGCCTGCAGGGCACGTTCACCATGAACGCCCGCCTCAGCTTCGACCGCGACGGCAACCCGCTCCTGGCCACGACCAGCGGCGAGTACTCGCGTGACTTCAACGGCGCCTACGCCTCGAACTTCCTCACCTTCGATCCCTACACAGACGTTTTCATTGCCCCGGTCAGCATCACCGGCGGGCTCGACATCGCCAACTTCGCCAACAGCAGCGTCATCTATGACACCGGCGACGAACTCCAAGCCTTCGTCACCATCAACGGCCAAATCCTCAACGGCAACCGCGGCGGCGATATGGCGCTCTACACGAGCAGCGACGGCGGCGAGACGTGGTCGCTCGATGACGTCCTGGCCACCTATGCCGACACCGGCCTGCTCTACGACGGCCCGCTGCTCGTGCAGGATCCGGTCGACGAGGCGTACGTCATCTTCTTCGGCCGCGACCCAACGGGCACACGCGATGACACGCACCTGTTCATGTACGGCAGCAACGGCTTCGTGACGACCGTCGTGCCCGAGCCGGCGAGTGCCCTCGTCGTCACTGCCGGCCTCGGCGGACTGTTGCTGCGTCGGCGGTAGATCTGCGTAGCCTCCGCGGCTGTGGCCAAGACGTTCCTCATCCTGTCGCAGGTCTACGTCCCCGACCCGGCCAGCGTCGGCCAGCACCTGCACGACGTCGCGGCGGAGATGGTTCGGCGAGGCCACCGCACGATCGTCTATTGCAGCGGCCGGGGGTATGAAGATCCGAGGACGAAGTACCCGGCCCGCGAGACACGCGACGGCGTCGAGATCCGTCGCATCCCGCTGGCGAGCTTTGGGAAAAAGAGCATCCCGCGGCGTATTGCCGGCACGGCCAGCTTCATGGGGCAGGTCTTGGCGAAGGCGATGACGTGCGAGAAGCCCGACGCGGTGCTGGTCAGCACGAGTCCGCCGATGATCGGCAGCGTCGGGCGGCTCGTGAAGAAGCTCCGCGGCGTGCCGATGACGTACTGGGCGATGGACCTGAATCCTGACCAGCTCATCGCCCTCGGCAAGATCAAGGCCGACGACCGCAAGGCGAAGTTTCTCGAGAGGAACAACCGCAAGATCCTTGACGCGTCGGATCTGATCGTCGCCCTCGACCGGTTCATGGCCGACCGGCTGCGGCCGCGGACGAGCGACCTCGACAGTCGCCTGCTGACGATCCCGCCGTGGCCGCACGAGTCGCACGCGGAGCCGGTCGCCCACGCTGACAACCCGTTTCGCGACGAGCACGGCCTGCAGGGCAAGTTCGTCGTGATGTACAGCGGCAACCACTCGCCGAGCAACCCGCTCGACACGCTCCTCGAAGCCGCCGATCGGCTACGCGACGACGACCGCTTTCGCTTCCTCTTCGTCGGCGGCGGGCTCGGCAAGCCGGCGGTCGAGGCGTTCATCAGGGACAAGTCGCTGCCGAACACGATTAGCCTGCCGTACCAGCCGATCGAGTCGCTCCGGTACTCGCTGTCCGCCGCCGACGTGCACGCGGTCACGCTCGGCGACGACATGGTCGGCATCATCCACCCCTGCAAGGTCTACGGCAGCATGGCCGTCGCCCGGCCGATCCTGTTCGTCGGACCCAGGCCGAGCCACGTCAGCGACCTGCTCGACGCCCACGACTTCGGCCGCGGGGCGACGCACGGAGACGTCGAAGCGACCGTCGCCTCGCTGCGAGGACTGGCGGATTTGCCCCAGGAACGACGCGAAGCGATGGGCGCGACCGCCCGCCGCGTGCTCGACGAGACGCTCAGCCAGGCCCGTCTCTGCGGCCTGATGTGCGACCGCATTGAGGCGACGATGCTCTGATGGCAAATCCGTCTACATTCGGGGTGATACGGCTGCGGCAACAACGCTCTGCAGTTGGTTGCGAGCAGAATCATTCGAGACGCAACTTCCACGTGCTGATGCTCCAGGAGCCGTTTGAAAACGTAGCAGCGGCGGCTCGCCGCTGCCTCTGGATCTGGGATCTTCTGCGAGAACGGACGGCAGCGGCGAGCCGCCGCTGATACGACCCGAGTTCTCGAACGGCACCTAGTAGAACCGCGATGCAGCAACCGTTCAAGCCGCCTCGCTCGGCGCGGCGCCCGTGGCCGTCTTGACGCTGCTGGGCTTGCCGCCGGGTTGAACTTCGGGACGGCCCATCGGGTAGTACTCGATGCCGTGACGCTTCATGTCGGTCCGGTGCAGGCAGTTGCGGCCGTCAAAGACGAGCGGCTTGTTCATGACCGCCTTGATCTTGCCGTAGTCCAGCGTCTCGAACAGCAGCCAATCGGTGCAGATCGCGACCGCGTCCGCTCCCTCGGCACAGCGGACCGGGTCGACGCACCACTCGACACCCTCGGGAAAGACTTCCTTCATGTTGTCGACGCCCTTGGGGTCGTACGCCTTGACCGTCACGCCCTCGGCGAGCAGGTGCTTGATCACGTCGATGGCCGTCGACTCGCGGATGTCGTCGGTGTCGGCCTTGAAGGCCAAGCCCCAGACGGCGACGGTCGCACCCTTGGGATCGCGGCCGAGCTTGTCGGTGATCTTCTTGGCGAACCGCTGCTTCTGGTAGTTGTTCGTGTCGATGATCGCGTGGACGAACTTGTTCTCGTAGCCGGCCTGCTTGGAAATGTGTTCCATGGCGGCGACGTCCTTCGGGAAACAGCTGCCGCCGTAGCCGCAGCCGGCGCGGAGGAACGCCGGGCCGATCCGCTTGTCACTGCCCATGCCGCGACGGATCGCTTCAATGTCGGCCCCATAGTGCTCGCAGAGAATCGTCAGCTCGTTCATGAAGCTGATACGGGCCGCAAGCATCGTGTTGGCCGCGTACTTGGTCAGCTCGGCAGATTCCCAGTTCATGACGAACCAGCAGTTGGGGTTGCCGGCCTTGACCTGTTCACGCAGGATCGGGTCGTAGAGCGTGTGCACCTGCTGGGCCTCGGGAGCTTCCGGCTCGCCGGACTCGCAGCCGATGACGACGCGGTCGGGCCGCAGGAAGTCGTCGACGGCCGTGCCTTCCTTGAGAAACTCGGGGTTGCTCACGACGCGGACATTGGCGTTCGTGTGGTCCTTGAGGTACTCGCTGAGCTTGCGGTTCGTCCCAGCGGGCACCGTCGACTTCACGATGATCGTAACCATGTCGCCGCGGCGATCCTCGGGTCGCTTCTCAAGGGCGTCGCAAACTTCACGGCCCGCGGTTTCGAGATAGGTCATGTCGACCGTGCCGTCCGGCTTGGGCGGCGTGCCGACGGCGAGAAAGACCACCTTCGCGTCCTGCACGGCCTCGGCGACGTCGCCGGTGAAGCGCAGGCGGCCTTCACGGAGGGTCTCGGTCATCCGCTCGGCGAGGCCGGGCTCGAAGATCGGGCAGTTGCCCGCTTCGAGCTTCTCGAGCTTCTTGGGCATCTTTTCGACGCCGACGACGGTGTGCCCGATGGAGGCGAGACAGGTGCCGGTGCAGAGGCCGACGTAGCCGCAGCCGATGACGGTGACGTCCATAGTGGTGTTCCTGGCGAGTAGCTGAGTGAAAAGGAGATGCCGGTCGCGGAGAAGTCGGTCGACGACGCCGCGGCCGTGCCTGCTTCTGATCGGCGTCGCGGGTCGCGTTGGTGAGGCGCGACCTGCCGCAGCAGGTTATCGGCCTGCCGGGCGACAGCAAGAGCCAGAAGTAGATCACGCCACCGACGCCGGCACGCCGTTGTTCGCCGCCGGCGTCGGCTCGTCCGTCAAATGCTTCGCGAGCGCTGTCGCAGGTTCGTCTTCTGTCTCCTCGTCCTCGTCGAGGTCCTGATCGTCGCGCGACCGCTCGTGGACGAGACCGATCTTGTACGCCGCGACGAGGATGCAGCCGAACAGGACGAGATAGAACGCGACCGCGTAACGAGTCCGCAGAAAGACCAGCAACGCCCCGCTGGCGACGAAGAAGATTGTCAGCAGGTAGCTGGCCGCGACGGCCTTACGGACCGACAGGCCGCGGGCGGTGAGCTGGTGGTGGAAGTGATGCTTGTCGGCGCTGAACAGCGGCCGCCCTTTCAGCCAGCGGCGGGCGAAGGCGAGTGCGGTGTCCAGCACCGGCAGGCTGAACATGACGAGCCCGCCGAGCATCCACTTGCCGCCCGCCTCGCCGAGCAGGATGATCATGGTGGCGATGACGAAGCCCATCAGCAGGCTGCCGGCGTCGCCCATGAAGATGCTGGCGGGGTTGAAGTTGAAGGGCAGGAACCCCAGCACGCTGCCGAACAATGCTAGCGACACCGCCAGCCGGGCCGCGTCCACGTACGCATCGTCGACGATGCCCTGCATGGCCAGGTGGGCCGAGACGACGACGAGACCCAGCGCGATGATCGCCGTGACGCCGCCGCAGAGGCCGTCGAGGCCGTCGAGGAGATTGCTCGCATTGCAGCAGAAGACGACGAGGCTGACGACCAGCGTCCAGGAGGCCAGCGTGCCGACGACCTGCTCGACGGCGATGTCGACGCTGATGCCGATGTTCTGGTGCAGCCAGGCGAAGCCGAAGTCGGTGAATTGGCTGGCGACGTCGTTGCCGATGCCGAAGTAGAGCAGGCAGACCGCCGCCAGCACCTGCCCGAGGATCTTGAGCAGAGGCCGAATGCCGCGGACGTCGTCGATCAGGCCGAGCAGTACGATCACGACCGCCCCGGCGACGACCGGCACGGGCACTTCGATGAACCCGTCGATCAGCGGGTGGTGCACCGTGCTGAGCCACTGCCCGGCGGCGAGCGCGCTGATAAAGCCAAGGAAAACTGCCATGCCGCCCAAGTAGGCCGTTGGGCGGCGGTGCATCTTGCGAGCACCCTCGCCAGCGTCGGGGCGGTCGACGATGTCGTACTGCAACGCGACGACCCGCATAAGCGGCGTGAAGACGTACGCGACGATGAACGCCAGGCAGAAGATGATGACGTACGGCTGTAGCACCGTGTCCAGCGACAGCGGCCCGGACGAGGGTGTCGGCGTCAGCTCGGGAACGCCTTCGAAGCCGAGCGGCGGCGGCGTGTAGTCGCCGAGGCCGAGCTGACTCGTTGGTGTCATTGCGGGATCAGATGCCGAGGGCTGCACGCGGGACGCAAGCATACAGCGCCGCCCGTTGCCTGTGCCGCCAAGCATCGGCTACCGGACCTGCCCGCGGCGCAAGCTATGCTGCCGCACCGCACTGCCATGCACCTCAAGCTGCTCAAGGCCAAGATCCACCGCGCCGCCGTCACGTTCACCGACGTCAACTACCCCGGCAGCATCACGCTCGATCCGCTGCTGCTCCGCGACAGTGGCATCCACGTCAACGAGGCCGTCCTCGTCGCCGACTGCGAGACCGGCCACCGCTTCGAGACGTACGTCATCCCTGGCGTTGTCGGCGTCAACGGCGCCGCCGCCCGCCTTACCGGCCTCGGCAACAAAGTCATTGTCCTGGCCTTCGGCTACTACGAACCGGCCGAGGCTGAGACGCACGAGTCGCGGGTCGTGCTCGTCGACGACCAGAACCGCCGGACCGAGATCTTGCGGCACAAGACGCGCATCCCGTAACGTGCCGGCCTCACTTCTCGAGAGATCATGCACCACCTCAACAAGACCACGCTCGCCCTGCTCGTCCTCGCTCCGCTGACGGCGTCGGCGCAGACGCAACTCGTCGGCGTCGAATTCCGCGACGGCGGCTTTGCTGAGAACGCCCGCCTTTTCGACATCGATCCCGCCACTGGCGCGGCCACGAACCCGCGCTTCACCGGGGCCGACGTCGTCAGCGACATCGCGCAAGGTCCCGACGGCCTGCTCTACGCTTTCAACGATGATTTCGGCGTCGTCAACGGGCTGCCCGCGGGCTCGAACCTGTTCACGATCAATCCGGTCGCCGCCGAGACGACCGTCATCGGCGACACTGGCCTGAGCCTCAACGAAGGCGGCCTCGAGTTCGACGCCAGCGGCACGCTGTACGGCGTCACGTCGCAGAACGGCGCCTCCTCGCTCTTCACGATCGACACGACCACCGGCGTCGGCACGACCGTCGGCGCCTTCGCGCAGAACGGCATGCCGGTGGAGCTGACGGATGCCAGTGCGATGGCCTTCGATGACGCCGGCACGCTCTACGTCCTCGACACGACCTCCGTCTTCCCCTCGGTCCAGTCGTTCCTCTACACCCTCGACCCAGCGACCGCGAACATCACGTCGGTCGTCGAGCTCGATCGCGCCCTCGGCACCACGGCCGGCCTCGCCTTCGAATCCGACACCGGCGAGCTGCTATTGGCCGACGGCGATTTCAACGGGACGAACGAGCTCTTTAGCGTCGACCTGACGACCGGCGTGCTCGCTTTGCGCGGCACGACTGTCCCCGGCACCTTCGGCGGCCTGAGCGGGCTCGAGTTCGCCGTCGTGCCCGAGCCGGCCGCCGGCCTCGCCCTGTTCGGGACCACGGGCGTGCTGCTGCGTCGCCGCGGCCGCTAAGGTTGCCGGTTCATGCCGGACAAGCCGAGCGAACCCAGGCCGACGCGTGTCCTCGTCATCGACGACGAGCAGGATCATGCCGACGTCATGTGCGAAGCGTTGTCGCGTCGCGGCAGCGAGTGCGACACGGGCCACTCGCTCGACGACGCCCGCCGCATGCTCAAGCGGCGTCGGTACGACGTCGTCGTCACCGACCTCCGCATGGACGGCGACCGCGACGGACTGGAGGTCCTGCGGACGGCCAAGGCGCTCGACGAGCCGCCGCCGGTGATCCTCGTGACGGCCGTGAACGACGTGCCGACGAGCAAAGCCGCCTTGCGCGAGGGCGTCTACGACTACATCACCAAGCCGCTCGACCTCGACGACTTCCGCACGCAGGTCGCGCGTGCGGCCGAGAAGACGCGGCTGTCTCGCCGCAACGTCGCCCTCGAGGCTGAGCTCGCCGAGGCACGCGTCGAGGGCGGCGGCTTCGACGGCATCGTCGGCACGAGCACCGCCCTGCAGAAGCTCGTCCAAACCGCCCGGCAGGTCGCCGCCAGCGACATTCCCGTCCTCGTCCTCGGCGAATCCGGCACGGGCAAGGAACTCGTCGCCAAGGCGATCCACCACAACAGCCATCGCCGCAAGCAACGCCTCGTCACGCTCAACTGTGCCGGCCTGAGCGAGTCGATCCTCGAGGACGAACTTTTCGGCCACGTCAAAGGTGCTTTTACCGGGGCCCAATCCGACCGCCCCGGCCGCTTCGAGCACGCCGACGGCGGCACGCTCTTCCTCGACGAGATCGGCGACATGCCGGCCGCGATGCAGGCAAAGCTGCTCCGCGTGCTCGAGAACGGCGAAGTTGTCCGCCTCGGCAGCAACGAGCCGCGGCAGGTCGACGTGCGGATCGTCAGCGCGACGAACCGCGACCTCGATCAGATGGTCGCGGACCGCGATTTCCGCGAAGACCTGTTCTTTCGCATCAAGGGCGTGACGCTGAAACTGCCGCCGTTGCGGGAGCGGCGTGAGGACATTCCGATCCTGATGCACTTCTTCGTCAACGCCGCCGCCGAGCGGTATGGCAAGGACGTTGGGTCGATCGAGCCGGCCGTGCAGCAGGCGTTGATGGCCTATGGATGGCCGGGGAACGTCCGGCAGCTCAAGAGCGTTGTCGAGAACATGGTCGTCCTCTCGCCGGACGACGTGCTGACCGAAGAGCTGCTACCGCCCGAAGTCGCCGGCGGAAAAGGTGACGCCGGCGCGGGCGGCCTCGACGGCCTCGTCGGCATCAGCATTGAGCAGGCCGAGGTCGAGTTGATCCGCAACACGCTCAAACTCACCGACGGCAATCGCGAGCGGGCGGCGAAGATTCTGGGCATCGGCGAACGGACGCTGTACCGCAAGATCAAGGAGTACGACCTCACCTGACGCCGCCGCCTGACCGGCACAGGCGGTCCGGGCGGACGTCCGAGTCGACGCCCGACGATTTGCGGGCGGGACAGGCATTTTGCGTTCGGGCGGAACCGGGTATGTTCCGTCGACGTGCCGAGCGAAGCCCCCGAAGATTCTGTCGCCCCCGAGGCCGAGCCCGGTGCCGTCGCCGCGCTCGCCGAGGTTCGCGAGGCCCACGCGACGATGCGACGCTTTGTCCGCACGGTCGAAGCCGACGGCCGCTACCCGATGGAGGCCTATCGCTTCCTGCAGGAAGGTCTCGAGCACACCGTCCGCCGCGTTCACGGCGACGACGTTCGCGTTCGTCAGGCCAGGACGGCCGCCGAGACCGGCACGTCGATGGACGAGCACCCGAACCACGTCACCGGCCGCGACCTCTGCGAAGGCCTTGCCGACCTTGCCCTGACGCGCTACGGCGTACTGGCGGACGCCGTGCTGCACGCGTGGAACGTCCACTCGACCGACGACTTCGGCGAGATGGTTTTCCTGATGGTCGAGCACGATTTTTTGCAGAAAACGAGCCGGGACAACCGCGAAGACTTCCACCAGGTCCTGCCCCTGGGCGGCCTCGGCACGCGGTATGCCATCGACGCCCCGCCGCAGCTGGACGCCGACGGGATCTATCCCTCGCCGCACGACGCCGACGCCCAGCCGGTGACGACGGATGTCTAACGAAGCCGTAGCAATCCGACGAAGCCGTCTGCTGTTGGCCGCAGCGGTCGGCGTCTGGGGGCTTTACATCGTCGGCTTGCTCGTACTCTGGTCGACGACCTGAGTCGGCCCGACGCCTCCCTGCAGGAACCGAACCAGCGACCGCCAGTCCGCTGCCGTCGCCGCGACGGCCAGCAGGAGCTCCGCCGCCGTCGTCGCGAGGCGGAGCAGGATGGCCAAGAAAAACAGGTACGCCCATCGCACGTCCCGCAGGCCCGCCGGATCAAAAACGGCCACGACGCGGCTGATGGCGTTGCTCTGCTCGTCCTCGTTCGCACTCGCCAGGTTGTGAAACGCCGCCTGCTCAAAGGACTTCTGCATCGCCTCGTCCACCGCGTACGGCAGCAGCGTCGCCAGGACGAGCACGAACAAGCCTTCCCGCACGCCGATGCCGGCCGGTGCCCACGTGGCGAGGGACGCACCAACACGCCCCAGACTCCAGGCGGCGACGACCGCGACGTACGTCTGGAACCGTGCGTCGCCATCGGGCACGAGCAGGTCGCCAACAAGCAGCCAAACGACCGTCGCCTGTGCGACCGCACCAACGGCCAACCAGACGAACGGGCGGAGAAGCTGCGACGCCGTCAGCGGCGTGCCACTGGAGTGCCGCGGCATGGCGTTCGGCGTGAGCCGGTAGAACCATTTCGGCCCGACGCCGACGAGAATCGCGACGCAGGTGCCGACGGCGGCGGCGATCCAGAGCGGCGTCAGCGAGGGCAACAGATGCGACGCCCGCCAGGCCGCAGCGATCGTCGCCACGAGGCCGGCGGCGAGAACTCCGATGCGAAGCTCGGTCGAAAGTGCCGCCAAAGTCTGCCCCGCCGCAACGCCGTGCGGCCGCGCCAGCTCCATCCGCAGCACGACGTGCGACCGCCCCGGCAGGTGTCGCATGAGATGGCCCAGCGACCAGATCCGCGCCGCCACCCGCACCGCCACCGGCCTCGCCGGACGCCGCACAAGCCGCTGCCATGCCGCCGCCCGGAACAGGAGCAACACTGCCGCGTATAGGACGATGCCAAGCAACAATCGCACCGGATCGAGCCGCCCCAGCCGATCCCGGACGGCCGGCCACTCCGCGACGACCGGCTGGACGACGAAGTAGACGACGCCGAGCGTGAGAGAAACGCCGAGCAGGCGTGTGATCCACGGCCCGAAGTTCCGCAGGACGCGGCGGAGACGAACCCGCTGCGTCTCGTTAAGGCTGATGATTTCGTCGTCGACGATCTTGCTGGTTCCGCCGATCCGCCGCCGCCGGGTCGGCAGGAGCTGGACACCGTACTTCTTCAGGCCGCGTCGCAGGAAGCGTCGCGTCGGCGCCGCCCACCGTGCCAGCAGGTAGTTGAGCAGCTTCAGGCCTGCCCAGGTGACGAGCATCGTCACCGGCAGCGAGAGCAGG
>CAYQCT010000066.1:937-3201 GCA_964416015.1 uncultured Tepidisphaerales bacterium | reverse complement strand
CATTCCCGCAACGGCACGCGGGCCAGCAGCCAGTCGTAGTACCGCCACGCCAGCCACATCAGCCCGGCCGTCACGGCGACGCTGAAGAAGGTGATGAGCCCGGTGAACAACGCCGAGTCGACCGGCAGCCGTCGGCCGCGGAAGACGCTGGTCGTGATGCGACGCTTCCCAGGAAACGTGACGAGCGCGAACCCGACGACGAACAGCGGAATCCCGCCCGGCCCCGGCAGCAAGACGCCCAGGATCGGCGACGCGATGATCGCGAGCCAGCCGACGACGTTCTTGAAAACGACCCAGAAGTAGTCGTGCAGCAGACGCTGCAGGAGCAGCGGTGCATCCGAAGGCGGCGTTGTCGGCGAATTCGTCACGATCGAGGCGGCTACGCAGACAGCAGGCATCACCCTAGCGGGCTACTTCGGAGCCGCGAGTGCATCACACGCACGCGATGCTTGCACGATGCGGTTCCCACCGGTATAATGGCTGCAGAGGAGTGTTCGACGGGGCATGTGGCCCTTCTGGATTGCCGTCCGTCTGCGGCGTCCGCCACCTGCCTGCGAAGCTCATCTCGTGGACTGAGGAGGTCACGTGGCCGAACAACATAAAAGCATTCGTCGTGGCTTCACACTGGTGGAGCTCCTTGTCGTCATTGGCATCATCGCACTGCTCATCAGCATCCTTCTGCCTTCCCTGAACAAGGCGCGCCAATCGGCGAACAACGTTAAGTGTCAGAGCAACATGCGTCAGCAGGGGCAGTTGTTGCAGTTGTACCTCAACGGGTTCGACGCGTACCCGACGGGAGCAACCGAGCAGGGATCCTGGGCCATCAGCCGGGACTTGCCGGTGAAGTCGGATGGGAGCGGTGCCTCCTGGATACAATTGCTGACGAAGTACACCATGAGCGACATGGTGGAGTGGCGTGATTACGCCTCCTCCGACTGGAGCGGGTCGACGGTGCAGGAATTCGCCGTTGTCGATCGGGCGAACTGGATCTTCTCCTGCCCGGACGACCTCTTCTTCATTGAAAGCCGGACGCCGCCAAGTGGAGGCGCTGCGTCGACCTGGAGCGGAGAGTTTGACAACCTCGTGAACAAGGGTGGGCGAGGGATGAGCTACACGGCCAACCCGGAGGTTATGGGTTCGTTTGGGTGGAACGACTGGAAGCACGAGTACGGGCGGACGCCGCCGGTTGCCGCCGGTCGTGTCGAGGACGCTTCCAAGGCTGCTGTGATCTTGGAGAAGCGTGGGAACTTTGGCTGGGGTGACTATGCAATCATCCACCGCGAGTGGCTTCCGCTCATGAACGGCTGGTGGGGCCAGGATCATGGTGCGCTCTACGCTCGGCACGGCCGCCAAGACGGTCAGGGACGCTTCCTCGACCTCAACGTTCTCTACGCCGATGGTCACGTCGGCCAACGGGCACGTCAGCAGGTCATCGACATGGCCACTGAGACGCTTGCACCGGACTTCGACCGCTATAGTGACGCCGGCCGGTTCTGGCACGTCCGCGATTAGATGACGCTTGTCTGACGATGAGCCGCTCGAGCTATCAGCTCGAGCGGCTTTGTCGACGAGCCATCTTTCATCTCTCCTAATGTCTAACCTACTATCGGAGGTGTTCCCTTGGGCCTGCGCGAAACCATCAACCAGAAGCCGGGTTTGTTCGGAGCCGTATTTGGATTAGTCGCACTCGGTGCGATCGCCTACGTGCTTTTTGGCACTGGCGGACCGCTCGGAGGAGGGCCGCCGCCCGCACCGGCGTTCTACACAACGGATTCGTCCTCAGAAGAAGCTGCGCTTGCGAACCTCTTTACGGATCGAGGTGATCGCATCGCACCCTTCGACCATGAAGGCAAGGAGGCGGTACGAGCCGTCGTGTTTCGCAACGACGATGTGGAGCGGGGAGTCGCGCACCTCACAAAGTTCACGCCGGAGTTTCGGCAAGAACTCGACGCGATGCCTGAATCCGAGCGAGCAGCAGCGATCGCACGAGATGCACCATCCCAAACGCTGGTCAAACGACCCGGTGGCGAGTGGGCGAACATGATGTCGCAAGAGGGCATGCAAGTGATGATCCCGCCTGCCGGTCGAAACTACAGGACGATCATGCCAGAGGACTAATTCGCGGCATAAGGCGCACACACGTCGTTCATCCCAAAGCCTTCAACAGCACACGTGTCACCTTGTGCAGGCCGCTCTGCGCGTTGGCGATGAACTGGTGAAAGATCTTGTTCGTGACGGCCATGAACTCGCCCATGGCGGCGAGG
>CAYQCT010000066.1:0-927 GCA_964416015.1 uncultured Tepidisphaerales bacterium | reverse complement strand
CGTGATCTTGACCTCTTCGTCACGCGCCGCCGCCTTGCCTAACTCGGCCTCACTGAGCATCTGCTCGCACTGCCGGATCGTCTCGAGAACCGGGTCCATCTCGCGACGCTTCCGCTCGGCCGCAATGATCGAGAACATCTCCCAGACGTCGGTCAGGCTTTCGAAGTATTCGCGACGTTCGCCGCGACGGTGGAAGCGGCGGATGATGCCCCAGTCGCACAGGGCACGAAGTGACATGCTCGCGTTGCCGCGACTGATGTTGAGGCGTTCCATCACGTCGTCCGTGCATTGCGGCCGACCGGTGATGAACAGGAAGGCGTGAATCTCCGCTTGCGTGCGGTTGATACCCCAGGTGGCCCCCATTTCCCCCCAGCGGCGGATGAAATTGTCCTGCACTTCGCGGAGCTTGTCCTCGACGCTCATCGTCTCCCGCCGCCGGCCGTTGTCGGCGTGGCCGACCATTCGAAGCGGCTTCGAGCCGGCGTCGCCGTTGAGGTGGCTGGGGGATGTAGTCGCGGTGGCGGAGCGGCTTGCGTTCGTCATGGTCATCCTTTCAGGAGGTGCTGAAACATTAGCACGCTGAAGCCGATGCTTGTTTCAACACGCGTGAAAGAACGGCTAAGCGGCTCCGGCAGTCGCAGTCGCGCGGAGCGCCCTTTTGCAGATGCTCTCGGACCATGCCACTACATTCTTCGGAAGAGGACGCGATTTGCGTAACTTTCCACCGACGGATCTGCGGTTTGTGGAACGGCGGCTCTAGGAGCCGTTCGCGATCACCTGTTGATGTAGGGTGGGCCCGGAACGATGCCTATGAAGCGACGGGGCAAACACCACAGATGGTTGACCGTACAGAGGTTACGGTACGAGAAAGCGACTTGGCGGATGGTCGGTTGTGAGCCCCGACCGTGAGGGAGGTGGTCCGTCGTT
>CAYQCT010000065.1:16197-17830 GCA_964416015.1 uncultured Tepidisphaerales bacterium | reverse complement strand
AGGACAAGCAGCGGATCGCCCTGGGTCTCAAGCAGATGCAGGAAGACCCGTGGCTGCACGTCATTCCGGAGAACTACAAGCCGGGCATGGTTGTGCAGGGCACGGTGACCAAGATCGCCAACTTCGGCGTCTTCATCGAGCTCGAGGACGGCCTGGAAGGCTTGCTACACGTCTCGGAAATTGCCGACCACAAGGTCGAGAAGCCCGAGGACGAGCTCAAGGCCGGCCAGGTCTTGGAGACCAAGATCCTGCGGGTCGACGGCGAAGAGCGGAAGATCGGCCTGAGCCTGAAGCGTGCCCAGTGGGCCCAGGAGCAGGAGAAGCGGGAAGAAGCCCGCGCCAAGCGGCCGGAGCGGAAGAACCTCCGCGGCGGCTTGGAATAGGTTCGGCTTCCGTTGCGAGAACAGGTTTCGACGCCCCTGCCGATCGGCGGGGGCGTCTTGCGTTGGTGCGGCGGGTGGTGGGCCGATCGGGCGGTGGACAGGGCGTAAGCTGGAGCAACGTGCGGGCCTCTGCCTGCGCGTCCCGCCTTTGCGTCGCACGCGGTGCGGCGTCTGTTTGGAACCCCAGTCCGCAGCCAGCTCCCGCCGCTATGCCCGTTTACGTCTATGAAGCCATGAGCCCCAGCGGCTCGGAGGTGAAGGAGGAGGTCGAGGCCGCCAGCAACGCGGAGGCCATCGCCAAGATCCGCGCCCGCGGCTACTTCCCGACCAAGATCAAGGAAAAGTCCGCCAAGCGGGCCAAAAAAAGCTCCGGCGGCAAGTCCGAGGCCCAGCCGATCACGCCGAAGAAGAAGATGCCCTTCAGCATCGGCGGCGTGCCCCGCAAGCACCTCGTTAACTTCACCCGCCAGCTCTCCACCCTCCAGGACGCCGGCCTGCCGATCCTGCGCAGCCTGCAGATCCTCGAACAACAGCAACGGCCCGGCCTGCTCAAGAGCGTCATCGGCGGCGTCGCCGAGGAGGTCGAGTCCGGCTCGAGCCTCAGCGAGGCGATGGCCAACTATCCGAAGGCCTTCGACAAGCTCTACGTCAACATGATCAACGCCGGCGAGGCCGGCGGTGTCCTGGACATCATCCTCGCCCGCCTCGCCGACTTCATGGAGAAGGCGGCCCGGCTCAAGAAGAAGATCATCGGCGCCCTGATCTACCCGACCATCGTCATCACCATCGCCGTCGCGATCGTGACGGGCATCATGTACTTCGTGATCCCGGAGTTCGAGAAGATCTTCTCCGACTTCGACGTCGAACTGCCCGGCGTGACGCAGTTCCTGCTGAGCACCGCCGACTTCGTCGCCAATCAGTACGGCTGGGCGTACATCATCTTCACGCCCGTCGCCATCCTGCTGCTGTGGCGTCTGATTCGCATCAGCAAAGGCGGCCGGTACGGCACGGATCTGTTCAAGATGAACATCCCGATCATCGGACAGATCCAACGCAAGGGCACCGTCAGCCGGTTCACACGAACCCTCGGCACCCTCATCAGCGCCGGCGTGCCGATCCTCGACGCGATCAACATCACCAAAGAGACCTGCGGCAACGAGGTCTTTGAGCGGGCGCTCGTCAAGGTCCACGACGCGATCCGCGAGGGCGAATCCATGGCCGACCCGCTGCGGGCGAGCCGGATCGTCGAC
>CAYQCT010000065.1:1159-16187 GCA_964416015.1 uncultured Tepidisphaerales bacterium | reverse complement strand
AACATGGTCGACGTCGGCGAAGAGACCGGCGACCTCGACAAGATGCTGATCAAGATCGCCGACAACTACGACAACGACGTCGACGTGCTGGTCAGCTCGCTGGTGAGCATTCTCGAGCCGATCATGGTGGTCGTGCTGGGCGTGATCGTCGGCTTCATCGTGATCGCCCTGTTCATGCCGATGATCTCGCTGGTTCAGTCGCTGTGACGCAGCGGTAGTCGCCGTACTATGCACGTAGTTCCGCCCGGAGGAAGGCCCATGTCCGAGTTCGCCCCGCAAACGCATCCCGCCCGTCGCGGCTTCACGCTGACGGAGCTGCTCGTCGTCATCGGCATCATCGCGTTGCTGATCGGCATCCTGATTCCGACCGTTTCCCGCGTGCAACGCTCGGCCCGCACGGCCGACACGGCGGCGCTCATCTCGTCGCTGGACGCATCCTGCCAGGCTTACTTCGGCGACTTCTCGGCGTTTCCCGGCATCTTTCCCGACCGCATGCTCGGGCCGGACTACGCAGATACTGCTGCGTTGAACGAACCGACGGACGTCGTCCAGCCGGTCACGGGTTTCGCGAACCGGAACAAGCCGCTGACGGATTCGGGCGCGCCGGTCAAGCGTGGCGTGACGGGGACGGAGAACATGTATCTCTCGCTCATGGGCGGAATGGCGCTGTCGAACAGCACGGGTGAGGCGGTCCTCGACCCGCGCCGGTTCGGGCAGGGGCCGTTGTCGCTGAGCCCGAGCGGGGCGACGGACCGCAAGTACGACGCCTACTTCGACGCCGGAGATCGCGACGTGAGTCTGCGGATCGCCGAAGCCGCCGACGAAGCGGTCGACGCCGCCGACGCCGGTGACGTCGGGGATCGAGAAATCGGGCGGTTCCGCGACGCCAACGGCGTGGCGATGGACTCGGACATTCCGGAGTTCGTCGACCGCTTCGGTCCTCCGATGCCGCTGCTGTACATGCGGGCCAACCTACGCGTCGGCAACAACCCGCCCGCCGCCGGCAGCATCATTGCCGGCGACCGGGCGGTCTTCGCGATCGAGCAGATCATCGGCTACACCGGCGAGATCACCGACGGCACGAACACCTGGTTCATCGGCGAGGGCCGCGAGAAGATCGGCGACGACCACAATGAGAATCTCCGCTTCCACGGCATGCAGGTTCCCGTCGACGGCGACCCGCTGAACGGTTTTTTCGAAATCGAAGGCAACGACCGCGGACCCTTCGACGCCATCCCGTATCTCGAAGATCCCAATCGCGGCGACGGCGACGGCACTACCAACAGCCCGGCCCGAAAGAGCAACTCGTTCGTCATCATCAGCGCCGGTCCCGACCGCGTCTACGGCACCAATGACGACATCGCGAACTTCGGAGACGTCCGATGAGCAGGCGGTCCGTGCGACATCATCCGCCGGCCGGTTCGCGTCGCGGCTTCACGCTCGTCGAGCTCATCGTCGTCATCGGCATCATCGCGCTGCTCGGCTCGATCCTGCTGCCGACGATCGTGTATGCGTTGCGACAGGCGCGGAAGACGGCCTCGACCGTCCAGCTGCAGATGATCGAGACGGCTCTGGAAGGCTACCGCGGCGACCACAACGACTACCCGCGGTTCACCGCCGGCACGGGTCGGCCGTCGGCGTTGAACGAGCAGACGGACCGCGGGGCACGCCTGCTCGCGCGGGCGTTGCTCGGACCCGCCCCGCAGACCGCCGCCGGTGCGGATGCCGATACCACCACGTCCGCCCGGCAGACGAACCAGGACCTCTTCCACGATGGCCACAACGGCTTCGGCACCAAACCCTCGCGGCAGGTCGCCCGGCAGAGCGGCTCGGGTGGCTTCTACTTCCCCGGCAAGGTCAGCGGACCCTACCTCGACGTCGACGAGTGGACGTTGGGCATCTACGCCGGAGGCGGTGACATCGAGGACGGTCTGCGGCCGATCTCGGGGGCCGATGACCTCGCCCAACATCCGGAAGTGCAGATCCTCAGCGGCAACGGGTCGCCGATCCTGTACTACCCGGCGAACCCGCTGGCGGTGAACCTGGCGGCGACGTTCGCCGACGAGAACGCTGCCGGCATCCCGGGCGGTCCGTTCGCAAGCGGCGGCCTGGTGAGCTTCGATCCCGAGGCCGCCCGGTCCTCCGGACGGTTCAACTCCTTCGACAACGCCTTCCACCTGCCGCCCGCCATCGCCAACGCCGACGGCATCGAAGACGCAGATCCGGACAATACCGGCGAACTCCGCTACGGCCTCCTGAACGCGCTGCTCGGCGACAACAACGATGCCGACGGCGACGACGAGAATCGGTCCGTCCAGTTCGACGGCGCGATCGGCGAAGGGGAGGTCGCGACCCAGGAAACTCGCTTCCTGCTCATCACCGGCGACACGGACGGCCGGTTCAGCCGCAACTCCGTGACGAACTTCCAGCCGGCCGCGCCGCCGGCTCCGTTCAACGGCGGCCTCGACTAGCCGTGCGAACCAAACCGGTAGCCGTGCAGATTCCACCGGCCCGAACTCGGCCACGCCGGCGTGGTTTGGCGTTGGCGGAAGTGCTTCTGCTGGTGGTCGCTCTCGTCACCGGCCTGGGCCTGATGGTCAGCCTCGCGCGTTGGGTTCGCCGCGAGGGCCTGCGGGACCTGGCCGAGCGGGTGCTGCTTGAGCTCGAAGCCTCGCTTGCCGCGTACGAGCAGGAACACGATGCCGCGCCGGCGAACGTGCCGGGCCTCCTGCCGCCGGGCGTCGCCGACACGCTGGATGTGCGGGAAGACGATCTCGAGGCCCGGCTGACGCCGCGTGCGCTGGCCAATGCCGAGGCGACGGTGCAGGCGTTGCGGCCGTACCTGCGGCCGGCCGGTCGACGGGCGAACGCGGACTCGGAGCGGGCGGTGCTGGACACGGTCGGCAGCGTGCTGTTCGACGGCCGGACGGTGCGGGATCCGTGGGGCACGCCGATCGTCTACTTCGCGCGCGGCAGCATCCTGATCGGCCAGGCGGCGCAGCAGCGGCCGTTTTTCGTTTCGGCGGGCCGTGACGGGCGCTTCCTGACGCGTGCGGACAACTTGTACTCCTACGAGCTTCGCCGCTTCCCGCCGCCGCCCCCGACCGCCGACGGCGAGGTGGACAGCCCGTAGAATGCGAAGGTCCCGCGGCAGGTGCCGCGACCGGATTCGTCTGCAAGGAGTTGCCATGCTTTCTCGTCTTCCCATTGTCCCTTTGCGAGCCCGTCGCGGCTTCACGTTGACGGAGCTGTTGGTCGTCCTGCTCGTCATCGCGATCGTGGCCGGGATCGTCGTTGCGGGCGTGCAGGGTGTGCTTTCGCGGCAGGAGGATCGGAACAACGTCGCGAGGCTGCAGGTCCTGCAGACGATGCTGGAGAACTACGAGCGAACCGCGGGGCAGGCCGGAAGCGGGTCGGCCTCGTCCGGAATCATTCCGGAAGGGCAGGGCTACACGATGACGGCGGGGCTGGATATCGGCGGCTCGAACAACGACTGGGAAGGCAATGCCGACCTTCGGGAGGCGTTGGAGGCTTTCATCCGGTCTGGCACCGTCGATAATCCCGTCTCGCGGACGCAACGCGTGATCGGGCGGCTGCTCACGATCCCGGAGAATCAGAAGATTCTCGAGGACAACCCGGACCTGTTCCGCTACGACTTCTCCTTCGGCTATCGCGGCACCAACGACATCATCATCGATACGGATTCCGACGGCGACGGCGTCGGAGACAACTCGGGCCTGCAGGGAACGGGCATCGACACCCAGCCGCCGGACCGCACGACGCACCGTGGATCACTGACGGTCCCGCTGCCCGTCGATGATCGCGGGAAGATGATTCTGTTCGTCGGCGAGGGCGGGATGGGCAGTGCTAGTAATAGCCGGCAGCGGATCGAGTACGAAGACTGGGAGTGGTGGCTCAACCGCGACTCCGGCGGTACGCGGCCGATGATCGTGGCCCGAGACGGCGGGTGCTTCTTCGTCGCAGCCGGTCGGAGCGGCAAATTCATCAACGGCGACGACAACGTCTTTTCCGTAGAAGTGGCCGGCTACTATCCGGCGACCGGCGAGTTGTCTCCATAGTTTTTCTAGTCTGATCGAGTCCGAAGCCGTTCGTTCTATTCGCGTTGGTACCACATGCTTGCTTCGCCAAACCCATCACGCCAGAGTCGGCCGCGAGCATTCACGCTCGTCGAGCTCCTGGTCGTGCTCGGGATCATTCTGGTGATCCTCGCCATCGCAGTGCCGTCGTTCACGGCCCTCACCGGCAGCCGGAGCGTGCAGGCGGGCGAGAACCTGGCGCGGGCGGCGGTCGGGCGGGCGCGGAGCGAGGCGATCCAGCGGGGCGTGGCCGTTGGGGCGTTGTTCTTCTCCGATGCTGCCGGGCGGACGCGGGTCGTCTGGGTGGCGCTGCCGAGTGCGGACACGGATGACCTGCCGGCCGGAACGGATCCGGATCCGTACGACGAGTACAAAGCCCTCGTGGACGGTGCGACGTACTTCGGCTCGTCGGTCGACCCGAACACGCTCTCCCGCGCCGAGCCGGCGATCACGGCCGACCGTGTCGTCGCGCTCGGAGCCGACGCCGGGCCGCAGGCGTACACGAACGGGGACTACACCGGCTTCAACGGCCGGCCCGTCGTCGTCACGCTGATGCCGGAGCCGCGACGCGACGCGTCGGGTCGGAACGCGGTCGGCGTGACGGCGAATGTCGGTGCCAACATCGACCTCATCGGCAACACTGACGTGCCCGGCATGGCCGACGATGCACGAGCGAGCGGCAGCCAGGGGTTCGGCTTTGGCACGACCTCCGGCGGCGGGCACGATGATTTCCAGCACGCCGGTCGGCCTGGTGCGGCGGCGGTGCTGCTGAGCGACGTCGGCGTCGAGACCTTCCCGCCGGGCGTCGGCCTGCAGGTCATCCTCGGCAACGGGCTCGACGCCGATTCCGGCCCGGCCGGTGCTGTCTTCGACGACGTCAACAACAACGAAGTCTTCCGCGAGCGCTACGTCCGCTGCGGCCTGATCGCTTTTGATCCGAACGGGCGGCTGGCCCGCGTCCGGTACCAGATCACGCCCGGCAGCGCCCTGTTCCGCGCCATCGGCGGGACGGCCGCGGTCGAGGCGGCGAATGCGTTGCCGGGCGGGCCGGACAGCCGCAGCGTTTACTCGTACTCCGTCGGCGGCACGGCCAGCACGCCCGTCTACGGCGACTTCGTCTCGGGCCTTGGCGTCGCCGTCTACGACAACAAGGAGTTCGCCGAGGCCGGCGGCTCAGGACTCGCCCTCGGCTGGTTCGGTTCGTTCCTTGCCACTGCGATAGAGGATTCCAGCGACACCGACAACGACGGCGTGAGTGACGCCGTCATCACCGACTATTTCACGACGACCGAGGGCGACATCACGCAGCCGTTCCCGGATACGGACGCGTCCTTCGCCGGCCAGGACATCACGAACACGCCGCCGGATGCGGTGCTGGAAAGTCCGGACGCGGTGACGCGTTTCAAGGAGTACGCCGAGGAGCGTTGGCTCGACGCCGCGGCCACGCCGTTGCTCGTCGATCGCTACAGCGGCGTGCTCAGCGACAACATCGGAGACCAACCTTGATGTTCGCCGCACTCAACAGCTTCCAACGCCCGTCGGCGCGTCGTGGGTTCACGTTCATCGAGGTGATGTTCGCCGTAATCGTGCTCGGCGCGGGCGTCGTCATGATCGCCACGCTGCTGCCGGCGGCGTTGCGGTCGGCGAACGAGACGCGCGAGCGGGCGATCGGGGCGGCGACGCTCGAGCGTGGCTTCCAAACCGTACAGGCCGCGGCCACCGTCGATGACTTTGACGAGACGCTTCCGCCGACGCAGCGGGTCGCGGGCGATCAGCAAAGCGTTCGCGTCTTGACAAACCTGCCGCTGCCGCGGGGCAGCAACTTGACAGGTTCGCCGCCGTTTCAGGGCAGCGACTGGAACGGCGACCCTTTGATCGAGCCGGACCCGCTGGCGTTCAATGTGACGATCGGCGACCGCGTCTCGACGTCGGACCCGACGATGATGTGGCTGCCGTTCTACAGCCGCGTCGAGAACCGCCGACCGCAGGTCGCGCTCGTCGCGGTAACCGCCCGCAATGTCGACGCCTTCCCCGTCAGCCCTTCGTCGGGTCCGCTTCTCTACAGCAACTGGTTCAGCGTCGCGTTGCCGGATTTGTACCCGCTGCCGGTGACGGTGACGACGCGGCTCAACAGCCCGAACTTCCCGACGGGCGACTTCGACGACCGGGACGACCGCGTGGTGCCAACGGATCCGTTCACGATCAGCGTGTTCGAACGCGGGGGCGACCCGTCGCTGCCGACGGACGAACAGATTGATCAGGCCCTCGTCGCGGGCGCAGCCGTCGTGTTCGTCGACGGCATCGGACGGCTGCGGGTGTATCGCCTCGGTTCGCCGGACATCTTCAACGCCGGCCAGACTTGGACGACGCAGCCGGGTGCCGGGCCGGATCGGGATCTCATGGTGCAGGTCGCGGGCGGCCGGGACTTCACACGGGATCTCGTCACGAATGCACCGGCTTACCTGATCGGTCGGCCGCTCGAGACGCCGGACATCGATCCGGCGTCGCTGCCGGGCGGCTCGCTCGGCTGGGACATCGACGTCAACCCGCACGTCGGCCCGTCGCAGGTCGTCGGACACGTGCAGGGTCGACCGGTGACGCCGGCGGCGGGTTCGTAAGCAACTGCGTCTGTCACCGGCGGACGCCGCGAAACATACTGCGTCTTGAGAAGGTTCTGGTTCATGGAAGCTGCTTCGTCCAATCTCACTTGTCACCCGATGCTGCGTCGGCGGGGCGGCTTCACGTTGACGGAGCTGATGATCGCCGTCGTCCTGGTGCTGTTCCTGACGTCGGCGATGGGCCTGATCTTCGGCACGACGAGCCGGGCGATCGAGAAGGGCGAAGCCGTCGGCGAGGTGACGCGGAAGCTCGACTCGGTCCGTTCGGCCTTGGCCCAGGATTTCACCGGCCGCGACCGCATCGATTTCGACGTCCAGACCGACCTCGGCGGCGTCTTGCCCTTGAGCCGACAGCCGGCGATCATCATCAGCAGCAACTACGTCACGACTTGGCGGAACGAAGAAGACGCCGACGCCGATGCCGACGACTGGACGACGGCGACGACCGTCAACAACTGGGTCGCCGCCGCTCTGACTGCGGACACGGACGGCGACGGGACGGAGGACATCCCGTACAACGCCAGCGAGTTCAGCCGCAGCTTCGCCCTCACCGGCGACCGCTCGTTCCGCACCGACCAGCTCACGCTCGGCGTCGCGGGGCACTTCGTCAGCCAGACCGGCGCTGGTGTCAACGGCTTCGCCTCCGAAGTCACCGCCGACCACGCGATGGTCTACTACGGCCACCTCCGCGTCTTCAACAACAACCTGAACGTCGTCAACGATACCGACGGCTACGGCATGCCCGGCGTGCCGGCGACGGGATCCAACGGCGGATTCGTCAACGATGCGGAGGAGAACGTCAACAACCGCTTCGCCGACCAGTTCATACTCGGCCGGTTCGCGTTGCTGCTGAAGGAGTCGAACCGCCTCGCGCCGGTCATCGGCTCGTACAGCGAGGCCGACTACGAATTTCGGCGAGAGTACATCGTCGACGGGCTCGGCAACCCGGTGCCGTTCATCCGGCGGAGCTGGACGACGCCGCAGGACGAAGATCCCAACGGCGGCGACAACTCCGTCACGCCGCTCAGCTCCGGCGCGACCGCCTTCCTCTTCAACCCGACGTCCAACGAGGTCGACGAGTATCAGCCGAACGGAGCCACCAACCCTCTTCGCTACGGCAACGTCGACATCGCCAACGTTTCGGCGAGCGCGCTGCGGGAGCGGCTGGCGAGCGTGACGCTGACGGACCCCGCAACGACCGGCCGCGGCGGCACGGGGACGCCGGTCCTCGCGAACGGCCGGTTCCCGTTCCGGGAGGACGACCAGTGGGAACCGACGGACGCGCAGAACCGCGTGCCCCGGCCCGGTTTCCGGAACAACAGCGGGGCGGCCTGGTGGGAGGACTGGTTTTACACCGACGCCACGCGGATCTGGATCAACCCGTTCGCCCAGAGCCCGCTGACCGCCGCGGGCACGGCCGGCCGGTCGCACCTGCTTCTGGCGGGAGCCCACTCCTTCGTCGTCGAGTACGCCGGCGACTACTTCGCGCAAGACCCGATAAACGGTGCCCCGACCGCGCTCGGCCCGGACGGCACGCTCGATTTCATCGTCGATCCGGCGGGCATCCGATCGGTCCGCTTCTACGGATTTCCCCGCGACGTCGACCGCGACGGCGACGTCAAGCTGCACGACCAGCCGGGCAACGCCAACGACTACGGCTCGAAAGACGTCCTGCCGCTCAAGGATTTCGCCGATCCGGCACTGATCGCGGGTGCCCCGAACCCTCTCGTGTTCCCACACGAGAAGATTCTGCCACGTCCGTGGAACAACGGTCCGATCAATCGAATCACGACCTACGCGACGCGTGTCAACGACCCCGACTACGGCGGCGGCGACGACACGCCGCCTCCGTACGAAGGCCGATACGTCTGCGCGTGGGGCCCGGACGAGCTCGACGGCAACTTCCCGGCGCCGTTCGACTTCCCGCTTGGGCCGCGGCTGTTGCGGATCGTCGTGACGGCGGTCGATGGCGAAGGCAAGCTGGCCGAGCCGCTGGTGGCGGAGTACGTCTTCTCGCTCGAGCCGTAACGGCCGGCGTCGCCGGACACCGCGAAGAATGCATCGGCACGTCGAGCCCGTCGGCCGTGCCGCCCTGAGTTCCTGCCGCATCGCACCTGCTGCATCATGTCGAGTCTCGTTCCGCCGCATCGTCCCGCACTCGCCCCCGCTGCCGGCGGCCGCCGCGGCGTGGTGCTGTTGTTCGTGGTAGTTCTGTTGACGCTGCTGGCGGTCGTCGCCAGTTCGTTCCTGATCAGCACGCGAGTCACCGCCGGCCAGATGACGCCGGAGTCGCGGGGAGCGCTCGCCGAGCCGGTCGATCTCGCGGAGCTTCGCGTCGCCGAGGTGCGCGACGCCGCCACGCAGGCCGTCCAGACGCAGCTCTTCCTCGACCTCTTCGAGACACAACGCGAGCTCACCGACAGCGGCGACCCTGCCCCGAGTGCGGCCCGCAATTTCCCTACGAACCTCTTTTTCCGTGCCGCGCCGGTCACGGCCCAGAACGCGGGCGCGTTGTCGTCGACGACGGTGCTGCGGACGCAGGACGAGTACGCGGTGCCGCAGATTCGCACCGAGACGTTCACGGAGGTTCTGGCGACGGACCTCGGGCCCGTTCGGTTTCCGTACCACGACATCGACGCGCTGGGTCCGACCGATCCGCACCTGGCCTCGGCCCGCGTGACGCTCGATCCGCCGACGGCCGGCGGAGCGCAGGACGACGAGCGGTACTACTGGGAGTGGATCTCGGCTCCGCTGATCGGCCTGCCGGGGCTGCCGGTGGATCATCGCTATGCCAATCCGTTCGGCGGCTCGCTGCCGGACCTGAGCAACCTGGACCCGTCGTTCGAGCCGCTCACGCAGCGGAGCCGCCTGACACCGACGGTGCTCGACCCCAAGACGCAGCCCGGCCTCGACGCGGCAGGCGGATTCAACGACAGCCGCGTCCGGGTCTATCCCGCGTTGTTCCGCGACACGAACGGCAACGACAACCTCGACACGGGCGAGTTCGTCATGCCCGCCGCCGACGCCGACGGGGACGGCGTTGCCGACAGCGGCATGGTCGCGATCGTCTTCGACAACGAAGTCGCCGCCCCAAACGCCGCCCGCTACCTCGATCCGGAGACGCAGCTCGTCTACACGTACAGCGTCCGCATCGTCGACAACAACGCGGCCGTCAACCTCAACACGGCATTGCAGTCGCTGGGCGATCTTTCTCTGCACACGACTGGGGCCGGCGTTGGCGGTGGCGACCTTCGGCCCGCGCAAGTCCTCTACGAAACGGCCTTCAACGCCCCCAACCGCGGCATCTGGCCGAGCAACATCGGGGCGTACGAGCTGTTCCCGATCCACCCCGGCAACACGACGCCCGCCATCGCGCAAAACTTCGGCGGCATCAACGAGGCCGAGGGTGAGCCGCGGGCGTACCGGCAGGAGCAGTTCCAGTCGCTGCTGACGTCGATGCTCGACCTGCCGACGATTCCGGACGACGACAATGCCGTCGACCGCTTCAACAAGATCCCGCCGCTGCAGACGGGCGAGGCGGTCGAAGCCGAATTGGGCTCATCCGACGGGCTGGCGATGGCGACGTACGGCGAGTTCATGGGCCTGACGCTGGCGACGCGGCTGGCGAACCCGCCGGTCGTGGCGGTGCGGGACGATCAGGTGCCGGTCGCCATGCAACCGCTGACCGAGGCGGCCGACATCGCGCAGCTCCTGTACCGCGGCGGCGGCTGGTTGCCCGAACGGCTGCCGGCCTCGCGGGCGGACCTTGCTATGGAGCCGACGCTGCTCGTCGGGGCCGGCAATTACACCGCCGGCGACGTCCGCTTCGGCCCGTTCCCGCTCCGCGACCCATCCGGCGACCGCGACCTCCGCTACGCCCGGCTCGCGTTGTGGGCCCGCATGTTCCAGACTGCCGATCCGACGCGGACGAGTTACGCGTTCAACCGCAACTCGCTCGGCATCGGCACGGTCACGGGCGGCAGCGACTTTCCGATCAGTCCCCGCGTCGGCCTCGTCGCCGAGAACGGCTCGTCGCAGGCGTTCAGCCCGCTTCTGCTGCTGCCGAGCAGCGACATCAACGACGCCGACCAGGTGCCCCAAGGCATGCCGGCGTACGGCAAAGACGGGGCGACGGAGCTTGGCCTTGCGCCGGTCCGTGCCGGCCTGAACGCGGCGGGCTTCGGCGAGCTGTACCGCGCGTTCTGGAACGTCATGGCCAGCAAGACCGGCGGCCCGGTCGCGGCCAACGACTTTCCGACGCCCATCGAGGCCGGCACACCCGAGCCGGCATTCACGCCGGACACCGCCCGGACCGCCTTGCCGGCGATGTCGGAAGAGCAGCTGGTCCTGCTGCGGTCTGCGATCGCCGCGGTCAACACGATGGACCTCCGCGACATCGAAACAACCGACGAAGACGGTGACAACACGAGCGACGGCCTGCGTCACAACGGCGTGAGCGACGTCACTGCCGCCGCCGTGGATCTCGGAACGTTCTTCCGCGGCACGGGCACGGCCGACCTGAAGGCACGCGTCTACGGCAGCGAAGCACAGCCGTTCATCGCTGAAGTCGTTGTCGAATGGGAAGTCGGCGGCGTGGCGGTCGATTACGCGGCGGTCGAGTTGATCAACCCGTACCCGTTCCCGATCGAGATGTCGGGCTGGCAGCTCGTCTCGATGTCGCCGAACGGCGGGCCGATGACGGTGCTGATGGACTTCGACGCCGTGGATGCCGGCAACCCGTTCTACTTCCCGGCGGGCAACACGACGAACGACGCGAACACGGAGGACGTCACGGACGATGTCACCGCGGGAACGCCAGACGGCTACCGCGTCGTCGTCGAAGCCGGCGTGTCAACGGCTTTGCCGCAGACGACGGCCCTCGACGACCAGACGTCGCTCGTCGTCAACGCCACCGGCACGCCGGGCGACTTCGTCGGCGACGCGATCGTGCTCGTCCGCCCGGCCCGCGCAATCAACGGCCCGCGTGCCGTGGCCGGCGACATCGCCACGCTGCAGGAGGACTGGAACCTCGTTCCGCTCGACATGGTCGACTTCGGCGGCGCGCTCGATGATGACCTCACCAGCGTCAGCGGCTTGTCTGCGGACCAGCTTCTGACCCGTCGCGCCCGCTACGCCCGGTCCGATGACGAGCGATCGTGGAAGGTGGCAGTTCACGGCGAGTGGGACGATGCCAATGCCGACGCGAGCGAGCTCAACAACACGCCGGGCAACACCAACAACGCCGGCACGGCGAGCCTCGGCGTTCGCGTGTACCAGGAAGGCGCCACGGTCGGCGAGGCCGTCCCGAGCCTCGGCGAGGCGAACATCGGCGGTGTCGCGTCCGTCTCGGTCCCGACCTTCGACCCCGGCTTCGGCTTCCCGACAGGGCCGGTGCTGGCCGGGCCGGTGAGCTCGACGAACGCGACCGACGTCAACGGCAACCGCGCTCCGACCTTCCCCTACGGCGGATTCGCCCGCGACGGCGACGTCATGAACGTGCCCTTCGTCGGCTGCTACGTGCTGTACGTTGGGGCTTCCAATCTGGCGTCTACCGCCGAGATCCGCGCGATTCGTCCGATGACGGTCGACCTCGATCACGCCGGGATCAACGACACGACGATCACGAACGCTGCCCAACTCGCGGCTTCTGGGCGGTTCATTCCGTTCCTCAACAACGGCGGGACACGCGTCGACGTGCACCCGTGGGCCGAGGACGTCATCGAGCACTTCACCGCATACGGCAACTACGGCAGCGACACGTTCCCGAACGTCGACCTTCGCTACCTCGGCGTCGACCCGACGCTCGCCGCCGCCGGAACCGGGTCCTTGCCGACGGCGTTGCAGACGAACCTCGGCACCGGGCCTAACCGCCTCTTCGCCAGCATGGCTGCTCCGGTGCTGGTCGACAACGACAACGAAGGCATCGACTCGACGACGTTGTCCGCCGTCGAACTCGCCGCCGAAGAGGCCTACGCCGAGGCGTTCCTGCCGGTGCAGGGCCGGCTCAACCCGCTGACCGGCGGCGACCTCGGCACAATCAAGACGCTGCCGCTCGTTGTCGACGCCAACGGCCTGCAGGACGGACCGACGACCGACGGCTTCGTGCAAAGCCTCGACTTCAGCTTCTCGCCGACGCGCGGCTCCGGCCTCGACACCGACAACCTCGCCGGGCCCTTCGTCCTCGGCATCGGCGGCGGCATCTCGCCGATCGTCGGCGTCGCGTCCTTCGCCGACCTGCTCGAGCAGGGCAACACCACGTTGAACCCGTCTTCCCGCGGCGATCTGTCCGGCCTCACCGACGACGGCTACTCCGCCGGCGCTGTTGATCTCGACGGCGAGTACTACGACCTGCCTGACAACGTCGCCGAGGATCCGGAGCGGGCCATCGTCGACGTCGCCCGCATCTCGAACCTCACCACGACCCGCAGTGACCACTACACCGTCTACCTGCTCGTGCAGGCGTGGCGCGACTGGGGCGGCAACAACGCCCGGCCGGTCCGCCAGCAACGCATCGCCTTCACCGTCGACCGCAGCGGCGTCCTGCCGCCGAACCACGGCTACTCGACGCTGCCCGGGGCCAGCGGCTACAACTCCGTCGACGAAGCCCTCGACGCCCTGAAGGTCCGACCTGTGCCCGCCTTCAACCGGTGATTACGCCGGCACATCGAGGCGGAACCGGCGGATCTTCTTGAACAGCGTCGCCCGGTTGATGCCGAGCTTCGCCGCGGTTTCCTGGCGGTTCCAACCGTTTCGCTCCAACGCCGCCGCCAGCAGCGGACGCTCCAGCGCCTCCAACGCCTCCCGCAACGGCAGGTCGGCGACGGCTTCCAGGTCGCTGCCGCCGGGGCCGACGCTGACCTTCGCCGCGTCGGCACGGATCGTCTCGGGCAGATCGCCGACGTCGATCGTCATGCTCCGGCAGAGCACCGCCGCGCGCTCGATCGCGTTCTCCAGCTCCCGCACGTTGCCCGGCCAGTCGTGGCGACACAGGGCATCCCGCGCGGCCGGTGTCAGGTCGCTGACGTCCCGGCCGAGGCGTTCGCGGAACCGTTCGAGGAAATGCTCGGCCAACACGATGACGTCGCCCGGCCGCTCCCGCAGCGGCGGCAGGTCGAGGTTGACGACGTTGATCCGGTAGAACAGGTCCTGCCGAAACGTGCCGGCCGCGACCATCTCGCCGAGGTCGGCGTTGCTGGCGATGACGAACCGCACGTCCGCCGGCCGCGGCGTCGGGTCGCCGACGCGTTCGTACGTCCGCTCCTGCAACACCCGCAACAGTTTCACCTGCATCGGCAGCGGTGCGCTGTTAATCTCGTCGAGGAACAACGTCCCGCCCTCGGCCAAGCCGAGCCGGCCCGGCCGGTCCTGGTCGGCACCCGTGAACGCGCCCTTGGTGTGGCCGAAGAGTTCGGTTTCGAGCAGATTGTCCGGCAGTCCGCCGCAGGAGACTTCGACGAATGGTGCGTCGCGTCGGCCGCTGAGCTGGTGGACGGCCCGGGCCAGGAGCGACTTGCCCGTGCCCGATTCGCCGCGGAGCAGCAGCGTCGTCGGCGCGTCGGCGACCTGGGCGATCGTCTCGAAGACGCGGCGGACCCGCGCGTCCTGCCCCACGACGCCCGCCGCCTCGCCGAGGCCGGCCGTGTCGTCGAGGCGTTTCTTGAGCCGGCGGTTCTCGTGGACGAGCCGGTGCTGTGCCAGCGCACGGTCGACGACCTGGCGGATCTCGCCGTCGATGACCGGCTTGGTCAGGTAGTCGAACGCCCCGGCCTTGGTCGCGGCGACGGCACCTTCGATGCTGCCGTACGCGGTGACGACGACGCAGAGAGTCGCCGGGTAGTTCTTGCGAAGCTTGCGGACGAACTCGCCGCCGCCGAGCTGGCTGACGTCGGCCAGGACGAGCGCGTGCTCCGTCTCGCGCAAGATGTCGAAGGCCGCCTCGGCGTCGGGCGCGGCGGTGGCGACGTGACCGTCGCGGTTGAGCAGGGCGGTCATCGCGTCGCGGAGGACGCGGTCGTCGTCGACGACGAGCAGGTTGTGGCGGGGCGAGTCGGGCAAGGGCTATCTGCCGTATCGGCCGAAGTTGCGGGGCGGCCGCAGTCGGCGTTGCAGGCTTGCCGGAATCACCGGACTGTGGTGCAATCGGCCGATGATCGTCGGCGTCCCCAAGGAAGTGAAGGCCGACGAGGGTCGGATCGCGTTGCTGCCCGCCGGTGCATTTGCACTGGTGCAACATGGGCACGACGTCCTCATCGAAACCGGCGGCGGCGTCGCGAGCGGCTTTGCCGACGCGGACTACGAGGCCGTCGGCGCAGA
>CAYQCT010000065.1:0-1149 GCA_964416015.1 uncultured Tepidisphaerales bacterium | reverse complement strand
CTCGAAGGCGGACGTCGTCGAACGGGCGGACTTGCTGGTGAAAGTGAAGGAACCGCAGCCGAACGAGGCCGCGACGTACCGCCCCGGCCAGGCCGTGTTCGGTTACTTCCACCTCGCCGCGGCCGACGCGATTGCGCAGGCGTTGATCGAGTCGGAAGTCGTCGCCATCGCTTACGAGACGGTCCGCGACGCGCAGGGTCGGCTGCCGTTGTTGACGCCGATGAGTGAGATCGCAGGCAAGATGAGCGTGCAGGAAGGGGCGAAGTATCTGGAGCGGCCCAACGGCGGGCGCGGTGTCTTGCTCGGTGGCGTGCCGGGCGTGCCGCCGGCAAATGTCTGCGTCCTCGGCGGCGGCATCGTGGGCACGGCCGCCGCCCGCATCGCGGCCGGCTTCGGGGCGAACGTTGACGTGCTCGACGTGAACCTCGATCGCCTGCGGTATCTCGACGACGTGATGCCGGCGAACGTCAAGACGATCTTCAGCGACCCGCACACCGTCGCCCAGTACGCCGCGGCGGCGGACCTGGTTATCGGAGCCGTGCTGATTCCCGGAGCCAAAGCGCCGCGGCTGGTCACGCGTGACATGCTCCCGGCGATGCAGGACGGCGCGGTCGTCGTCGACGTCGCCGTCGATCAGGGCGGCTGCATCGAGACGAGTCGGCCGACGACGCACCAGGATCCGACCTTCGTGATCGACGGTGTCGTACATTACTGCGTCGCGAACATGCCGGGCGCCGTCTGCCGAACGAGCACGATCGCCCTGTGCAACGCGACGTTGCCGTACGTGCTGAAGCTGGCGGATCTTGGCATCGCCGGTGCATTGTCGGCCGACCCAGGCTTGGCGGCGGGCGTGAATCTGGACCGCGGCCAGGTCAAAGACGCCGCCGTCGCCGCCAGCCTCGGCCTGCCGCTGGCGGCGTGATGGTCGGTCGTCGGCTGCTACGGCCGGAGCATTGCCCGTCGCCTTCTGGTTCGGCATAAGCTGCGGCGTGGCCGACCGACTCGCCGAGCTTCGCAAGCACCTCGACCGCGAGCCGGACGACCCGTTCCTGCGGTACGGCATCGCGATGGAACACAAGAAGGCCGGCGCGTTCGACGAGGCCTTGCGCTGGTTCGACAAGACGCTCGAGGTCGACGCAACCTACGCCT
>CAYQCT010000064.1:11084-17898 GCA_964416015.1 uncultured Tepidisphaerales bacterium | reverse complement strand
GTACGCCTGCGTCGCCAACCCCAGCCCCCAGAAGTAGACGATCGCCCGCGCCGCCCGCCATCGCATCAGCAACGCCACCACGATCGCCAACAACGTCACGTCCGTCACGTGCAACGGCAACGACACCCGCAGCGACACCCGCCCCGGCATGAGCAGGTACGCCAGCGTCCCCACCCAAGTCGCCCCCGCCACGATCGCCAGCCCCACATCCAACCGCCGCCCCTTCCCGTTCTCTCGCCACCGCCGCCCGAGCCAGACCAGGCCAGCGATCACGACGGCCGACGCGATCACGACGATCGCGTGCGTGGGCGAGTAAGCGTCGAAGCGGCCGGCCATATCATCTCAGCGGGCGGGCTGATCCGCGACCAACGCTTGGCGGATCGTGTCCCAACGGTCCTCGAACGGCTCCATGAACTCGCGACGCAACGCCACCATCATCGACGTCGGGCTCCTCGGCCGCCGCCCGTCTTTGCGTTGCAGGTACGAAACGTAATCATCATGAACGACCTGCTGCACATCCCGCGCATGCAGAATGAAGAAACGGTCGTTACTCCGCATATGCGGGTCGTTCTTGTCGAGCCAGACGTACACGTAGATCAGATCCGGATGCGGCAAGACCTTCATGCCGACAACCTGCTGCGTCCCGGCTACCTCATCGAGCTCGACCTCCAACCATAGATCCGCCCGCGTCTGCCAGTCTCCACCGCGGGCCGTCTTCACCTGCAACGGCAGCGACCGCAGCTCGCCGTCCGTCACGACGATGTCGAACAACGGCACGTTCCCCGCGAACGGCGTCGCGATCAGGTCTCGCCTCGCCAGCTCCGAGCAGACGAGAAATTCCCCCGCCTGCCCCACGAGCTTCATCGCGCGTCCCGTCGCCATTCCCGACGTTACCGCACGGTTCTCACGCCGCCAACCGCTTCGGCTCGTTGGCCACCGGCGGCAACAACCGCATCGGCTCGCCACGCTTCGCGATCTGCCGCCGGACGTCGTGCTTCGCCTCGCTCGCCGCGATCAACGACGGCTCGACCTCCGCCTCTTCGAGGGACCGGTCCCGCAGCTCCGGCGACCAGGCGACGAACTTCGGGTCGACCGTCTTCTGCTCCACCTGCTTCGCCTTGCGAACCCTCTTCTTCTTCGCCGGCTTCGCCTTGACGAGCGTGCCCTCGGGCAACGCCTGCACGAGCGTCGCGTCGGCGGGGACATGCCAGAGGCCGCTCTAATGCGTTTTCTGCTCCCGCTGAATCATCGCCGGCGTCATGAGTCGCTTGCCGTCCTGCCAGAGAAACCCGTCGCGCTCCTCGATGCCCTTCGGGTAGAAGACGCGGTCTCCGGACGATGCAGGCAACGAGGCACGACCGTCAGGGAGTGCGGTCGCCGCAGGCGACGTCTGCTTTCCCGCATCGTCCGTCGCAGACATCGGCTCCGCCGATCGCTCTCCCTCACGGTCGTGCCTCGTGTCGACCACCATCGGCACCACCACCGCCTGCACGTCCCGCCAATGCGTCCCCGGCGGAATCGGCAACGCGATCCGGTCCGCCCGCATCTGCCCGCCGTCGGTCTTGCACGGATACCACCAGCTCGTCGCCCCCACCCCCTCATCCCCCGGCCGAAACCGCTTCTGCCAGAACAGATGCACGCGTGGCCCGTCCTCTTGCCCCTTCTTCATCCTCGTCGCGGCACGATAAGGCAGACGACGCCTGACGTTCGTCTCGCTCCCCGGCATGATCGTCTCACCATGTTGCTCGAAGAGGGCGTGGCAGGCCCTTCGCCTCACTCGTCGCCCAGCGGCTGCACGCGCCAGACGTGGCCCTTTGGGTCGTCGACGAGCAGGTACACCCGGCCGTCCGGGCCCTGCTCGACGTCGCGGATTCGGTTCGGCAGCGGCACGCGTGTCTCGCCGACGTACGCGTCGCCGTCCATCTCGATCACGACGAGGCAGTGGTCCGACAGGCTGCCGACGAGCAACTTGCCCTGCCACGCCTCGAAGACGTCGCCCGTGTAGAACGTCGCGCCGCTCGGGCTGATGACCGGGCTCCAGTGGTGGGCCGCGTCCTCGAACTCCGGCCGCGTCGACGGGTCGGGACGCGCGTCGCCCGTGTAGTCGATGCCCCAGCTCACGATCGGCCAGCCGTAGTTGGCACCCTTCTCGATGACGTTGAGCTCGTCCCCGCCGAGCGGGCCCATCTCGACGACGACCATTGTCCCCTCGCCGTTGCGGGCGGCGGCGATGACGTTGCGATGCCCGTAGCTGTAGATCTCCGGCATCGCCCCGTCCTGATCGACGAACGGGTTGTCGCCCGGCACGGTGCCGTCGCGCGTGATGCGGATCAGGCTGCCGAGGTGGCTGCCCAGGTCCTGTGCCGGCTCGAACTTGAAGCGCTCGCCGAGCGTGAGGAACAGCTCGTCGCCCTCGCCGAAGACGATGCGCCCGCCGAAGTGCTTGGCCCCTTCGACGTAGGGCATCTCGACGAACAAGTCCTCAAAGTCCTCGATGGCCGTCAGGTCGTCGCTCAGCTTGCCCTTGCCCAGCGCGGTCGTCGCCGTGTCGCCGTCGCCCGGCTTGGCGTAGCTGAGGTAGATCGTGCGGTTGTCCTCGAAGTCGGGGTCGAGGGCCACGTCGAGCAGCCCGCCCTGACCCTCGACGAAGAGCCGCGGCACGCCGTACAACGGCGGCGAGATGCTGCCGTCCTTCGGGTCGACCACCCGAAGCCGCCCCGCCCGCTCGGTCACGAGCATCTTGCCGTCCGGCAGGAACGCCATGCCCCACGGGTGCACCAGCCCCGTCGCGACCTGCCGCACCGAGACCGGCCCGACGTCTTCGGTCATGACCGAATCGACCTCCATCGGCACCCGCATCATCGCCGGATCCACCGGCCGCGTCGCGGGCTTCTGCCCCGCCCCGCTCGCCGCCTGCTGCGCCGTCGCAGGGCTCGCCAAGTGGCTGGCCGCGACCAGCGTCAAGAACGTCAAGAACCCGTGCTTCGTCATCGCTTCAAGTTGACCTCACCGGCACCGAACCGGGAACGGCTAAATGTCAGAACGCGTTCTCTCAAAGTCACGCCCGGCGACGCCGGAGCATGGCCAGGCCTGCCAGGCCCATCACCGCGGCACCCGCCGGCTCGGGGATCGGTCGGCCGTTGGCGTCGAACGTTACATTGAACGTGAACTGGCTGTCCCGGTCGGTCAGGAACGGGCTGAAGGGAATGCTGCCGAGCTGCGAGCGGTCGCTCACGCCGAAGAAGTCGAGAATGCTCGCCTCCGCCTCGCTGCGGCTGACAAGCTCGGCAAATCCGGGCGCGACGTTCGCATTCAAAAACGCCGCCAGCCCAACGTTCGACGGCAACTCCTCGAACAGGAGCGTGCCGCTGAAGTCCTCGCCGAGGAACTCCGTCACCGGCACGCCCGCCTCGAACTCGTCCAGCACGAAGTCCAGCCGGTCCGCGATCGCCCCTGGGTCCGCGGCAAAGGCGTCGAACGTCGGCGAGTACGTGCGGTTCGTGATCGTGCCGGCGTCCGTGTCGAACTCGACGAGGCGCAGGTACGGGTCGCTGCCCGTCAGCGGGTTCACGTAATCCTGGTAGTCGGCCAGGATCTCGAACACCGGCAGCCCCGCGTCGTTCGTGCTGACCTGCGCGTACTCGCCGTCCTCGCGGTACGGCCCTTCGTGCTCGTGGCCGTTGAGCGTCATGAAGACCTGTGCGTTGGGCCGGACGAGGCGGTCGAAGACGATCTGCCCCGTGCTCGTCCGCTCGCCGCCGAACGTGTCGTCGATGCCGTCACCGACGTAGCCCGTCACGTCGAAGCCGTCGGGCTCGAGGTCGGTCAGCAGCTTGTGGCTCGTGATGATCGTCGGCACGCCGGGGTTGGCGTCGATGACGCCCTGGGCCCATGCGATGGCGTCGGGCTCGGTGCGGGTCAGCGACGGGTCGACCGTCGGGTCTTCCGGCTCGTACTCGAGGTTGATGTGCAGGTACGTGAATCCGCCGGCCTCAAAGGTCTGGAAGTGGTTGAAGCCGGTCGAGTCGCTGCCGCCGTACCAGGTCCCGGCGTAGGGCTGGTAGCGGTCCGGGCCGTAGTAGCTCGTGAAGCCGGTCGGGTTGATCGGGTCGTCGCCGTTGCTCTTGTCGCCGGTCGGCAGGAAGTCGTGGTTGCCCGCGGCCACGCTGTACGGCAGCACGCCGCCGCCCGTGTTCGCAAGATCAAGCTGGTTGATGCTCATGCTCGTCCGCTCGAACTGCGCCTGCCATCCGAACTGCGGGATCACGTTCTCCAGCCCCGCGATCTCGCCCTGCACCACGTCGCCGAGGTGCGTGGCCAGCGCGATGTTCTCCGAGGCGACGTTGTTGCGGATCCAATTCGTCTGATCGAAGAACGACTGGTTCCACGCGTCGTTGAGCGACTGGATCTGCGTGTCCGGAATCGCCGCGATCGTGAACTGATCGGCAACCGCGGGCGCGGCAGCAAGGGCGACGACGGCGGAAACGGCGGCGGGATGCATCTTCACGCACGCACCATCGCGACGCCTCATCCGACTGCGATGAAGATTCCGTTGCCTGCATGTTAAGACTCACGCCGCCAATCGCTTCTGCGGCTCTGCTTCGAACTTCGGCAGGAACATCGCCGGGTCGATCTGCCGCGACCTGATCTGCCGCCGCACGTCGTGCTTGGCCTCGGGCAGGGGGATCAGCCACGGCTGTTCCTCGATCGCCTCGAGGTACCGGTCGCGCAGCTCCCGCGACAGCTCGATCGCCTTCGGGTCGACCGTCATCACCGGCCCCCCACCCGTCGCCTTCTTCGCCCGCGGCTTGCGGGGCTTCCGGGGCTTCTTGGTGGATTTCGGGGTGGGGGGCTTGATGATCCGTGCCGGCTCGGGCAGCTCCTGCACCAACTCCGCGTCCGGCGGCACGAACCAGATGCCCGATGATCGCTGCTCCCGCATGATCATCTCGCGGGTCATGAGCCGCTTCTCGTTCCGCCACAGGAACTCGTCCCGCTCCTCGATGCCTTCAGGCCAGACGACGCGGTCCCGCGACGAGGCACGACCGTCAGGGAGTGCGGTCGCCGCAGGCGACGTCTCTGCGTACTCCAAGTCTTCCGGCCCCGATATCGGCTCCGCCGATCGCTCTCCCTCACGGTCGTGCCTCGTGTCGACCACCATCGGCACCTCGACCGGCTCGACGTCCCGCCAATGCACCCCCGGCGGGATCGGGAACGCGATCCGATCCGCCCGCATCTGCCCGCCGTCGGTCTTGCACGGGTACCACCATGGCGTGTGCGTGTCGCCGGGACGGATGCGTTTTTGCCAGAAGATGTGGATGCGAGGGGCGGGGGGAAGTGATGAGTGATGAATTGAAGAGTGATGAATGTCGGAACCGGACTCCGCTCTGCACTCATCACTCCCGAACTCATCATTCATCACTGGCTTCTTCCCTCCCGACCGATACGCGATCGCCGTGAATCCCATCGCTTCCCAGAACCGGTTCGCCTCTAGGTCCTGAGCACACCAGCACGAATAGAGCTTGCACCCGTAGGCCGAGCGGTCGAACTGCGCCTGGAGCAGGGCGGCCGCGACGAGTTGGCCGCGGTAGAGCGGGTCGACGTTCATCTGCGTGATGAGCCCGAGCTCGTCGCGTTTCATGTACCGGTCGGCCGCGATGAGATACCCCGCCGGCTTGCCGATGCACATCGCGATCAAGACCTGCCCCAGCTTGATCTTCCCCTCCAGCGCCTTCCACGGCAAAAACCCCAGCTCCCGCGACTGCTTCTTCTGCAGCGAATCGATCCACTTCAGATCGTCGAGCATCCCCTCACGAATCGTCGTGCACGAATCCAGCCGCGACACGATCGGCGTGTACGCGCTGCCGCTGGGCTCCGCGTTCGCCAACGCCGCCACCCCGTCCCGACCTGCCGGCACGAGCTCCCCATGCACGATGTCGCTCGTCGTCGCGTCCATGCCCGCCACATCGGCCACCCCCGCCACCGACTCCACCCCCACCCGGATTCCGCCCCCGTTCCGATACAAACGCCCCTGACGGGCCCAGAACGATCCCAGGGAATCCCTGGAAACTTCCCCAGCCATGTTTCCAGCTTCTCCAGGCGCGTTTAGAACTTCCCCGGGCGTGTTTAGAAGTTCCCCGGACCTGTTTGGAACTTCCCCAGACTTGTCTGAAGGATCCCCAGCCGCCCGGCAGACTTTGCAAGGCATGTTGGGAACTTCCCCGGCTATGTTTCCAATTTCCAAACGCGCTTCGCGAGATTCCCCGGCCACCCGCGAGGCTTCCAAAGACCGCCCGCGACCGCCAATGAACGGATCGTGAGGCAGCGCGACGGGTGAAACGGGTCGCGTCTGCGAAACCCGTGGTCGGACGCGGTGTCAGACGCGGGTCACGCCGACGCGACGCGTGCCACGGTTGTCATCGTTTGCATGCGGGGGTGACCCCGCGCCTCACGACGCCACGACGTACACCGGCTGCAACGGGAACCGATGCCGCAGGTCGGCCGGGAGCTTCTCGTAGCTGCTCAGGAACAGGTCGACGAACCGGTCGGCGTCGATCAGCACGAGGTTCGCGTCGTTCTGGTCCGTGTGCCGGGCGTCGGTCGAGAAGCCGCCGAGGCTGACGAGCACGCCTTTTTCGCCCTGATTCAGGACGCCGCGCAGCTGCTTGACGGCCGGTGCCCCGATGCTCGACGTGCCGCTCTTGACCTCGATCTTGAGCACGACGCCGCTGACGCCCAGCGGGTCCTGGTGGGCGACGATGTCGACGCCCAGATCGTGCGTCGCCTGCGTGACGGTGGCTGTGTAGCCCAGCGC
>CAYQCT010000064.1:1241-11074 GCA_964416015.1 uncultured Tepidisphaerales bacterium | reverse complement strand
ACACCCCGGCGACGACTTCCTCGAAGTCCTGCTTGCTGCGGGTCCACTTGCGGAGCAGGTAGTCCTTCGTCGCCTGCGTCGCCTCCTCGACGGCATCACGGGCGTCTTCCTCGGCCTCGTCGACGGCGTCGCTCGAACCCGCCGCGTCGTCTGCTGGACTTACCGCCTCCTCCGGCGGCGACTCCCGCCCGGCCAGCACCTCGTTGATTTCCGGCAAATGCTCGTCAACCTGAAACACCGACAAAAACGCCCCGAAGCTGTTCAGCGCGGGCTGGCTGAACGCGACCCGCGGCACACGCTGAAGCCACTCGACCTTCCGCACGTTCGCCGCGTCCGCCGCCTGCAGCTCCGGATCGTCGCGATACTCGTACGGCCCGGCGATCCGCCCGATAAGCACGTCGCGCGAGCCCTTGATCGGATAGACGATCGGGTCGTCAACCTGCATCTCGTGGGCGAAGCGAAACACCTGCCCGGCCGACGTGCGGATGTGGGCCATCGACTTCTCCGGCATCCGCTCGGCGTAGTGGGTCTTGAGCTTGTCGATCGTGTCGTGCGGCGACAGGTCGCCCAGCCGCGTCCAGCCGATGCAGACGAGGCCACTCTTGTCGTCCCCCTGCGCCCGCTCCGCCGCCTTGCGGCTCTGCGAGATGTGGATGCCCCAGGCCCGGCCCGTGTCGTCGAACATGCCTCAGGCTACGAGGCCAGCCGCCGTTATGGGCTGCGCGAAGACTGCGCTAATCCCGAGCAAATGCCAAACCACCGGCCATCGAGGAGCGTCTACATCAGGGGTACAAGATGTTGTACCTCTATGACGCCGGAAAGGAGGTGATACACTTGGCTAAAGGCAAATCATCAGGCTCGCGCTCCCGCAGCGCATCGTCGGGTCGGTTCGTGACGCGGTCGCACGCGAAGCGAAGTCCGCGTACGACGGTGACGGAGTCGACTTCCGGCAAGAGCACGGGCGGCACGTACCGCAGCGCGATTTCCGGCCGCTTTGTCACAACGAAGCACGGCAAGTCGAGCCCGCGAACCACCATCAAGGACGGCTAGTGCCGTCATCCTCCCCCAACCCGCCGCCTCGCCCCGTTCAACGGTGCGAGGCAGCGTCACGCGCTACCTTGACGTTGACTCAGAACGTTGGCTGATCGTCCGCGAAGCTGTTCCTGTTGCCTGTCACGACTATGAGAAAGAAGCAATGCCATCGACGTGTCCCGATGTTGCGGGCGAGGCCGCCCGTGTCGACTGCCTCCACGCTGCCCGCGACGCGTCCGCTCGCGTCGGGGCGGTTGATCTGTGGCGGTGCGTTGTCGCTCGCGATGACGACGATCCTCGCCGTGGCTGCTGGCGGCGCAGTGGACCCACGGACGCAGCTTGCCGTCATTGCTGCCGTTGCGTCCCTGCCCGGTCTGGCTTGGTACCTCATCGCTTCGGTCGATCACGCCAAGCGGTACGACGTGTCGATCCTGATGCAATGGATCCCCGTGCTGAGCGCGATCCTTGCAGCGGCGGCCTTCGGTGCATGGGTTGATCGAGTCACGCCCGGTGCGGGCATCACCTTCTTTCTGATGGTGGTCGGCATTGCTCTGGTGTCCGAGCGAGCCGAGCATCGGGCCAAGCAGAAGGCAAGCAGCCCACGCAGGTGAACGAGCGAAGCTGCATGAGCCCTTGCCACGGCTTGGCAGCAGACCTGGCACCCGCTCCCGCCGCCCTGACTTGAGCCAGCGTCGCCCGCCGCTTACAACATCGGGTCGCGGATGTTCGAGCAGGCCTTCAAGAACATCGACAACGCCCTCCGCAACGACGCGGGCGTCTCGTCGGAGCTCGACTACATCGAGCAGACGTCGTGGCTCATCTTCCTCAAGTACCTCGACGGCCTTGAGGCCGAGCGGGGCATGGAGGCCGAGATGCAGGGCCGCAGCTACGAGACGATCCTCGACCCGGCGTACCACTGGGAGACATGGGCCGCGCCCAAGACGGCCGACGAAACCATCGACCACAACGCCGCCATGACCGGCGGTGACCTGCTCGACTTCGTCAACGGCGAGCTCTTCCCCTACCTCGCCGGCTTCAAGCAGACGGCCGACGGGCCCGACACGATCGAGTACAAGATCGGCGAGATCTTCGGCGAACTGCGCAACAAGCTCCAGAGCGGCTACACGCTCCGCGACGTCATCGACCACGTCGACGAGCTCCGCTTCAACACCGTCAAGGAGAAGCACGAGCTGAGCGAATTGTACGAGGCGAAGATCAAGAACATGGGCAACGCCGGCCGAAACGGCGGCGAGTACTACACGCCCCGGCCGCTGATCCGCGCGATGATCGCCGTCGTCGACCCAAAGCCCGGCGAGACGATCTACGACCCGGCCTGCGGTAGCGCCGGCTTCTTGTGCGAGGCCTACGTCCACCTCCGCGACCGCGTCACCATGACCAGCGGTCTCAAGGCGCTGCAGGAAAAGACGCTCTACGGCAAGGAGAAGAAGGGCCTGCCGTTCGTGCTGGGCGTCATGAACCTGATCCTCCACGGCGTCGAGGCGCCGAACCTCCAGCACACGAACACGCTGGCCGAGAACCTGAGCGACGTGCAGGCGAAGGACCAGTACTCGATCATCCTGGCCAACCCACCCTTCGGCGGCAGCGAGCGGCCGGAGATTCGCGGCAACTTTCCCGTCGCCAGCGGCGAGACGGCTTTCCTCTTCCTGCAGCACTTCGTCAAGCGGCTTAAGGCCGGGGGAAGAGCCGCGGTGGTCATCAAGAACACGTTCCTGAGCAATGCCGACACCGCCAGCCGGGCGCTGCGGAAGCAACTGCTGGAGGAGTGCAATCTGCACACGATCCTCGACTGCCCGAGCGGCACGTTCCAGGGGGCGGGCGTCAAGACGGTCGTCCTCTTCTTCGAGAAGGGCCGGCCCACCGAGTCGATCTGGTACTACCAACTCGACCCCGGCCGCAGCCTCGGCAAGACGAGCGCCCTGAACGACGCCGACCTGGCCGAGTTCGTCGAGCTGCAGAAGACGAAGGCCGACAGCGACAAGTCATGGGCGGTGCAGGCATCCGACGTGACGGCTGACACCGGCCACGACCTGTCGGTCAAGAACGCCAATGCCCGCGAAGCTGCCCCGCTGCGTGAGCCGTCGGAGATCATCGCCGACATCAAGGCGCTCGACGCCGAGACGGCCGGGATTCTCGAGGAGATCGGCGGGATACTATGAGCGCTCTTGGTTTGATGGGTTGGCCCCACGCCACTGTAAAGGAGATCTGTGCGAAGGACGCTCCGGTCCGCTACGGAATTCTTCAGCCGGGTCCGGATATTGTCGGCGGGGTGCCTTATGTCCGCCCAAAAGAGATCGACAACCATGAGATTGATCTGAGTTCCCTTCGACGAACGACGCCCGAGATCGCTGAGCAATATCGCCGGTCAAGTCTCCTCCCGGGTGACATCATCTTGTCGATCGTCGGCACGATTGGAAAAGTGGCGAAGGTTCCGGAAGAGCTCATGGGCGGGAACATCACACAGTCGTCCGCTCGCATTCGTGTCGATCAGTCAAAGATGCTGCCGGACTTTCTCGCTTATCTGCTGAAGTCGCCGGTTCTGGTTGAACAATTCAATACCGCGCGAATGGGAACTGCTGTTCAGCGGCTCAATATCGCGCATGTTCGAGCATTGCGCGTCCCCCTCCCCCCGCTGTCGGAACAGCGTCGGATCGTGGGGCTGCTGGACGAGGCGTTCGCGGGCCTCGCCACGGCCACGGCCAACGCCCGCCGCAAGCTCGACCTTCTCGACGAGCTCAAGCGGGTGACGCTGCACCGTGCGTTCGCATGCGCAAGCGAATGACACTTGCCTAGACTGTTCGCCGAACGTTATGGTCTTGGCATGGCCGATCAAAAGGTGAACAAGAACCCTCGGCTGGGGGTGAACGGATTAGCGAAGTACGTGTCCGCGACGGCTCGGCAGCGGCGAAAGATCCTGCACGACGAGAAGTACCCGCCGGACTTCAAGACGGTCTACTACCGCGAAGCCGTCGCGGAAATCCAGCGATTTTTAGTCGATCCAGATCGGAAGGTTTCTGACCTCCAAGACGCGGCGAAGCGGGTCGCGCCCGTTCCTGACGAGGAGAAGAACGAGAAGACGCGTCGCAACGCGAACGCATTAGCGATTCGCTCCTTCGCGAAGCAGAGCGCGTCCATCAAGTTTGACAAGCTGACCCCGAAGAAGGGGCCGCAGCAAGGCTCGCTGACGATCGAGGGCGTCAAGCTGAGCGTTCGACCGGAGGTGCTTCTCACGGGCACGCATCGTAAAGAGGAGTGCGCGGGCGCGATGAAGTTGTACCTCTCGAAAGGCACCCCACTCACCGACGACGGAGCCGGCATTGCAGCCGCCTTGCTGAAGCAGCACTGCGAGTCGATCAACGGCGACTGCAAGCACCACAATCGGCACATCATCGTAGTAGACGTTTTTGCCGGCGTTCACTTCGTCGCGCCGCAGTCGGTCATCTCGAAGGGTCACGAGCTCAAAGCAACGTGTGAGGAGATTGCGCAGCGTTGGGCAAGCATCTAGCTCACCGCCCTCAATGAGCTCAAGCAGTCGATCCTCCACCGCGCGTTCGCCGGCGAGTTGGAGCACCGTGTGTAGTCAGACCGGGTACAACACGACGCATGCACCAGGTGATTCTAGATACCAGCGTCCTCGTCGCCGGCGTGCGGTCGCGCAGCGGGGCGAGCTTCGCGTTGCTCGACCTCGTCGAGCGGGACGTGCTTCGGCCTGTTCTGTCGAACACGTTGTACGCCGAGTGGCGGGCCGTCCTCTCGCGGCCCGAGCACGTGCCGCCGGGGCGGACGACGGCCGACGCCGCTGCGTTCGTCGCCGCCCTGGGAGCAAAGGCGGGCTGGCGCAACATCCACTTCCTGCTCCGCCCGGCCGTTCGTGATCCGGATGACGATCACGTCCTCGAACTCGCCTTTGCCGCAGGGCAAGTGCCGATCGTCACGCACAATCTTCGAGATTTCGAAGGTGCGGTCGTGTATGGTGTCGAGGTCTTGACGCCGAGTGACTACCTAGCACGGCTGCGAGACGAGCTGCGTGGAGCCCCCCGATGAAGACGTTCACTATCAACATCCCGGACGACGTCGAAGACGACGTGGAGGCGTTGGCGAAGCTCGAAGGGCTGTCGTCGCGCGAGCTGATGAAACGGGAGGTCGACCGGATGATGCGGCGGGTCAGTTCGTTCCATCGCATGAAGCACGAGATTGCCAAGGCACGTCCCGTAGCGCTGCGGTCCTACTTGGACGCGGTGCCGGCCGGCCCGGTGCCCGATTCGGACCGGCTGCCGAAAGAGTAGACCTGATCGGCCTGATGGTCCCGATGACGATCCAGCAAGCCGAGATCGCCGCGACGATCTACGCCGCGTGGAACAACCTGCTGCTGGAGGGCGAGACGCCGACGGACGATCAGATCGTCCACGCCGCCCGCGACGACTGGCACCCGCAGAAGCTGAGGATTGGGCGGGAGCGGTTCGCTAAGGCGATCGCTTGGCTGCGGGAGAAGGATGTCGTGCCATTGGGCCGCGGGCGACATGTAACACCGAAGTGAAGGCGTATTTTTGCCGGTCAATATTCGGTGACGCTGTCGCGCCGGTACGCCTCGTTGAAGCTCTGCCGGCAGTGTTGGGATGATGTCGCCGTGGGCAAGGATCCGATCGCTAACGAACTGCACTCGACGAAGATTGAAGATCTTCCCGATGTCCTCACGCCGGACGAGAAGGCAACGTTCTACGACGTCTTCTGGCCGGTCTGGGCCGGCAACGGCTTCGGGACGATGACGAAGAAGCATACGGAACTGCTCATTTTCGCCTGCCTGCGGAAAGCTCTCGGGAGCCGGGCACCGCAGACCAATTTTCAGTGGGCGCAGCTACTCCGGCTCACGCCGAGCAAGATCAAGACGCTTCGCGTCGAGTCGCACCTCGCCTTCGGCCATCTCTTCGGTGACGAAGCCGCGGATCAGGCGCGTCATTTCCTCGCCGACTTTACGAAGCTTCAGTCAATCGACATCAAGGGGCTGGCCGAGACGGGAGACTTTCACGATGCGACCGTCAGCTTCGTCATCGAGAACCCCGTCGTCCACATGGTGATCGAAAACAACCTGAAGCAACTCGGCAGCTACGTCGACTTCCACCGCAACCGCGAGGTGGTCAGGATTCGGTTGATCCACTTCTTCTGCCTCTTTGCGGACGACGATGCACAAGTCGATGCAGTGAACCGCTGGGTGAAGGAGAAGGCCAGAGAAAAGGCTGAGGGAGACACGCTGCGGGCACGGATCAAGCATCGCGACTACCAGAACAAGTCGGAGTTCGGGAAGCTGATGCTCTTCGTCGACGACCTCGCCAAGCGGGCGAAGGTGGATGATCTTACGGATCACCTGAAGCTCATTCTCAAGAGTCAGAAGGAGAGGGACTGATGGTTCGGGTCGCCGCACCGTCGCATCTCTGTTAGGATGCTGTCCGCCATGCCGGACGACGCCCCGCCCCCGCCTTCGGAGATCCTGCTGTACCAGACGGACGACGGCCGCACTCGCGTCGAGTGCCGATTCACCGACGAGACGATCTGGCTGACGCAGGCCATGATCGCTGACCTGTTCGACGTCACGCCGCAGAACGTAACACAGCACCTGCGTTCGATTTACGACGACGGCGAGCTGGGGGAAGCGGCAACGTGTAAGGATTTCTTACAAGTTCGATCTGAAGGCGGCAGGGAGGTGCGTCGGACGCTGCGGCACTACAGCCTGCCGGCGATTCTCGCGGTCGGGTATCGAGTCCGCAGCGACCGCGGCACCGAGTTTCGACGCTGGGCGACGGCACGGCTGGAGGAGTATCTCGTCAAAGGGTTCACGATGGACGATGAGCGGCTCAAGCAGCCGCCTGCGCCTGGGGTGCCCGACTATTTCGACGAGCTGCTCGAGCGCATCCGAGACATTCGCGCGAGTGAAGCACGAATGTACCTCCGGGTTCGCGACGTCCTTGCCCTCGCAGCCGACTACGGAGAAGTCGACAGGGACGAGGTCCGAACCTTCTTCCAAACGGTGCAGAATAAGCTTCATTTCGCGACGACGGGTGAGACGGCACCCGAAGTCATTCACGGACGGGCGGACGCCAAGAAGCAGAACATGGGGCTGACCGCATGGAAGGGGCGGCGGGTCGGCAAGACGGATGTGACCACAGCGAAGAACTACTATGACCAGCGGGAGATCGCCGAACTCAATCGCATCGTGGTCATGTTTCTCGACTATGCCGAAGATCAGGCCCGTCGGCGCAAGCAAGTCTTCCTGAAGGATTGGAAGGCGAAGTTGGACGACTTCCTGCGCTTCAATGAGCGGCAAGTGCTGCCGGACAAGGGGAAGGTCAGCCGATCTCAGGCGGAACGCAAGGCGTTCGGCGAGTATGAGAAGTTCGAAGCCCGTCGTCGGGCACTTGCGGAAGAGCGGGGCATGAAGGAACTTGAGGCGATGGATGCCGAACTGTCGAAGCGGTCACCCCGCAAGAAGGGGATGTAGAGGATGAACGAGGCCGACACTCGTGCGGAACTGATCGAGCCGGCGTTGCGCGCGGCCGGTTGGGGTGTCGTGGCCGGCAGCCGCATTCGGCGGGAGGTCATTGCTCCGGGACGGGTGGGCACGCCGGATCGGCCCGGGAAGGCGACGTGGGCGGACTTCGTCCTGACCTATCGTGATCAGAAGCTGGCGGTCATCGAAGCGAAGAAGCGGGGAGAGCCCGTGACCCAAGGGCTCGCGCAGGCGAAGCGGGATGCCGAGCGGCTGCGGGTGCCGATCGTCTTCAGCACGAACGGCGACGAGCTGTACTGGGCAGACCTGCGCAACGGAGACGAAGGGCCGGTGGAACCGCTGGCGTATCCGTCGCCGGATGCGGCGTGGGATGACGTCTTCGGCGGGGCCGACTTGCCCGACCAGTGGCGGCGGGCGTTCGGGCAGGTGCCCTTCGAGGATCAAGGCGGCAAGTGGTCACCCCGGTACTACCAGCACAACGCTATCAACGCGGCACTGGAGGCGATCGCACGCGGCGAGGATCGGGTGCTGCTGACGCTGGCGACGGGCACGGGCAAGACGGCGATCGCCTTCCAGATCGCATGGAAGCTCTTCCACGCCCGCTGGTCGATTGCGAACCGGCAAACGCCGGGCGCAGAGACGGGACGGCCGCGCGTCCTGTTCCTGGCAGACCGGAACATCCTGGCCAATCAGGCGATGAACGACTTCATCGCCTTCAACTTCGACCAGGGCGGCGACGCCCGAGTCCGGATCAGCCTAAATGAGATCGCCAAGAAAGGGAGCGTGCCGACGAACGGCAACGTCTTCTTCACGATCTTCCAGACGTTCATGACAAAGAGTGGCGTTCCCGGCGATCGCACTTTCCGCTTCGGCGAGCTGCCGTCGGACTTCTTCGACCTCGTCATCATCGACGAGTGTCACCGCGGCGGGGCCAACGATGAAGGCAACTGGCGCGGCATCCTCGACTACTTCGCACCGGCCGTACAGCTGGGCTTGACTGCGACGCCGCGGCGGGACAACAACGCGGACACCTACGACTACTTTGGCGATCCGGTCTACACCTACTCGCTGAAGGAAGGTATCAACGACGGCTACCTCACGCCCTTCAAGGTGCGGCAGGTCGCGACGACGCTCGACGAGTACGTCTACACGAGCGACGACGAGGTCGAAGAGGGTGAGGTCGAAGAAGGCCGCCGCTACACCGAGGACGACTTCAACCGCGTCATCGAAATCAAGGCACGGGAGGCGAAGCGGGTCGAGTTGTTCATGAAGGCGTTGCCGCCGAACGAGAAGGCGATCATCTTCTGTGCGACCGAGGCCCACGCGCTGGCGGTTCGCGACCTAATCAACCAGAACAAGCCGGCGGGCGTGACGAGCGGCGACTACTGCTGCCGCGTGACAGCGAGCGAGGGGGCGATCGGCGACGGACACCTGCTGACCTTCAAGGACAACGAGAAGACGATCCCGACGATCCTGACGACGAGCAAGAAGCTCTCGACCGGCGTCGACGCGCGGAACGTCCGGCACATCGTGTTGATGCGTCCGGTGAAGTCAATGATCGAGTTCAAGCAGATCGTCGGCCGCGGCACCCGCCTGTTCGACGGCAAGGACTTCTTCACGATCCACGACTTCGTGCGGGCTTACGCGCACTTCAGTGACCCGGAGTGGGACGGCGAGCCGATCGAGCCGCCGGACCCACCGGAGCCAGCACCGCCACGACCTCCGACTCCGCCGGGACCCGAGGAGCCGGAGCCGCCGACGCCGCGGCCGAGACGGATCAGGATCAAGCTGGCTGACGGCAAGGAGCGGCAGATTGATTCGATGGTGCAGACGTCGTTCTGGTCACCCGACGGTCGCCCGATGTCCGCCGAAGAGTTCATCCGGAAGCTCTTCGGGGAGCTGCCGACGCTGTTCAAGAGCGAGGCAGAGCTACGCCGCATCTGGGGCGACCCCGGCACCCGAGCCGCTCTGCTGAACGGTCTGGCCGAACGCGGCTACGATGGCGGCACGCTGGAGCAGATCGCGAAGGTCATACAGGCAGAGAACTCGGACCTATACGACGTGCTTGCCCACGTGGCATACGCCACGCCGACCATGACGCGAGCGCAACGTGTGGCGGAGAGCCAGAGCCACATCATGAACGGTCGGAACGAGAAGCAGCGGGCTTTCCTCTCGTTCGTGCTGGACCACTACGTGACGGGTGGCGTTGGCGAATTATCGCTCGATAAGCTGCCGGACCTGCTCGATCTGTGACCGACCGGCGCTGTCTCTGGTCGAACGG
>CAYQCT010000064.1:0-1231 GCA_964416015.1 uncultured Tepidisphaerales bacterium | reverse complement strand
CGGACCTGCTCGATCTGCGCTATGGCGGAACCCGAGAGGCGGCGGAAGCGGTCGGCAGCGTGCGCTCGATCCGGGAGGCGTTCGTCGGCTTCCAGCCACAGCTTTACAGCAACCTCGAGAACATCGAGTAAGAACCACAGTTTCGACCTGATTCGGACGCCGCCGTCTTAGAAGATAAGAAACGACGAGCGTCGAGACGAAAATCGTAGGTCAGCCTCAAGTGCCTCCTCCGCTCCGCCGACGCACCTCCCGTCGGGAGGTTCAGCGGCCAACGGGACGCGGCCCGGCGTATCAATCCCCGTATGAGGAACACGGCATGCCTGCCAAAGACTTCATCCCGACGACCGATCGGAAGTTCCGAGATTTCTCGGACAACTTCTTCAACGTGTGTGCCGCCAACGCCGCGGCCTTCAATCTCAGCGAACCCGTCATGACCCGGCTGGACGACCTCACGAGCGACTTCGCGCAGAAGCTCTCGGCCGCGACCAACCCGCAGACCCGCGGCGTCCGGACCGTTTTCGAGAAAGACGAATGCAAGAAGGTTCTCGTCGCCGAAATTCGCAAGATCGCCCGGCAGGTCAACGGCCTGATGGACGTCTCAAACGACCAGCGGCAGGCGCTCGGGCTCAACGTCCGCGACACGACGCCGACGCGCGTTCCCGTGCCGAGCGTCGCGCCGTACGTCCGCATCACCGATGCCAAGAGCGGCCAGATCCACTTCGAGCTTCGTCAGGACGGCGACCTGCGGGCCAAGCCCGACGGCGTGGCCGACGCGCTCGTCTTCACGTTCGTGGGCGAGAACCCGCCGGCCGATCCGCGGCAGTGGGTCTACTGCATGACGACCGGCAAGACCAACTGCACGACCGCCTTCCCCGAAGGCAGCGGCGGCAAGAAGGTCTGGGTCGCGGCGTTCTGGACGAACTCCAAAGGCCAGAACGGGCCGAGCAGCGTGCCCGTCAGCGTCGACCTTCCGCACTTCGTGCCGCAGATTCAAGAGTCGCAGGAGCAGGCGCCGATGCGGATCGCGGCGTGAAGGGGAAAGTTTGAAGTAGGAATGCGGAATGCGGTCGGAGGGAAGCGTTTCTCTCCGGCCGCATTCATCATTCCTACTTCATGCTTTCTGCCATCACGTCCAGTAGAGCACGCGGGCGGTTGGGAGCTTGGTGCCGATCGTGTCGTGGAACCAGGACTTCATTTCTTGCATCGTAGCTTTGGAAAGGACGTACTTGAT
>CAYQCT010000063.1:12017-17978 GCA_964416015.1 uncultured Tepidisphaerales bacterium | reverse complement strand
CCCGTCGGCCCCGTCTACCAGGCGGGCACGCTCAGCGGCAATCCGCTGGCGATGGCGGCGGGCCTGGCAACGCTGGAGATTCTTCGCGACCGCGGGCCGGAGGGTGAGGACGAAGACCCGTACGCCCTGCTCGACGCGGCCGGGAACATGCTCGCCGTCGGCCTCAAGGATCGCGCCGACGCCGCCGGCGTGCCGTTGACGATCAACCGTGTCGGCAGCATGGTCGGCCTCTACCTGACGGACGAGGCCGAGACGCCCGTGACGAACTTCTCATCGGTGACCGCGACGGACGCGACGCGGTTTGCAACGTTCTTCCACGCGCTCTTGCGCAACGGCGTGATGGTGCCGCCGAGCCGGTTCGAGGCCTGGTTCCTGAGCCTGGCCCACACGCCGGCGGCGATCGAGGAGACGCTGGACGCGGCCGAGCGGGCGTTCGCGGAGGTCTCGGGCGGCTGATCGTGTACAGTGCGACGTTCATGTCGATCGTCGCCCCCGCTCCTGCGAAATCTGCACGGCGTCCCGACGGGGACGGCCCGGTTCGCTGGACGCTGCAGCAGTTCGACGACGCGGTCGCGGCTAGGATCTTTCCGGAAGACGCATCGCACGAGTTGATCGACGGCCTCGTTTACCGTCGGCTGGTCGGGGACGCCGCGGACTCGTTCACGATGAACCTCGCGCACGCCCTCGCCGTCCACGCGCTGAACCGGCAGGCGGCGCGGTTTGAGGCGGCCGGGTGCCATTTGTGGTCGCAGCTGCCGGTGGTAATGCCGGACGCGACGCTCGTCTTTCCCGATGCCGCCGCGATTCGCGGCAGGCCGGGCACGGATCGTCCGGTCGCCGCGGACGTGCTGTGTCTCGTCGAAGTCTCCGATGCGTCTCTCGCGAGAGATCGCACGTTGAAGCTGGAGAGGTACGCGGGGGCGAAGATCCCGTGCTACGTCATCGTCAGCATCCCAGACCAGCAGGTGCTCGTGCACACGCGGCCGAGAAAGACGATCTACGCCGGCATCGAGACGCTGCTGCCCGGCGACACCTGCCGGCTCCCGACGGCGTCGGATGCGACAGTGGACGTGGCGGTCGACGATCTGCTTCCCGTCGCCGCGTCGTCAGACTCGTAGGATTCGCCATGGCCACCGTTGCCGAGTTGCCGAAGGTGAGTAAAGCTGTCGGGCCCTACGCGGATCCCGACGTGGAGCGGATAACCATCGCGCAGTTCGAGGCGGCGGTCGAGGCGGGCGTGTACCCGGAAGATGCGTCGTACGAACTCTTGGGCGGCTTGGTGGTGCGGCGAATCGTGGGCACGCAGGAGGAACCGTTCGAGATGAAGCCAGGTCACGCGTGGGCCGTCCGTCTGCTCGGCCGCTACGACCGGCTGTTTGAGGCCGTTGGCTGTCACCTGATGACCCAGCAGCCGATTCGCCTCCCGGATGAGACGGAGCCGATTCCTGATGCGACGCTCGTAAGCGTTCCGTTCGAGGCGGTGCGTGATCAGCATCCGACCGTCGCCACGATACTAGCGATTATTGAAGTCGCGGAAGGCTCGCTGCATCGCGACCTCGGTACGAAGCTTCATCGGTATGCGACGGCGGGCGTGCCGGTGTACATCGTCATCGATCTGCCGAACCGACTTGCGCACGTTCATCGCACGCCGGGCTCGGGCGAGGCGAGCTATCACGATGTCGAGCAGATCGACTCCGCCGGCATGCTTCGTCTTCCGACGGCAACGGACGTGACGATCGACGTTCCCGTCGCCGACCTGCTGCCGGCGGCTACGGTCGGCAAATGAGCCGCACGCAGATCATTGCCGGCAACGACCCGCGGCTCTCGTGGCGCGGCCAAGTCAGCCTCGAGCCCGACGGCGACGGCTACGTCGCCTGGCGAATCCCCTACCGCAATCGCGGCTTGTTCCCTGGCGTCGAAGGACGCGCACACCATGCCGTCGGCGTGCACGTCTGCTTCCAGACCGACGCTGCCACGTTGGCGATCCGGGCGACCTACGACGGCGAGACGACGCCGAAGCCGGCGGAAGTGGTTGTCGAAGACGAGCCGCCCGTGCAGGTGGATCTTTCGAAGCCGCAGGAAGTTGAGCTGCCAGGGCGAGGCCTACGTGAGGTCGTCATCTGGCTGCCGCACTGGGGCCGGACGGCGTTGCACGGCATCGAGCTGCCGGCGGAGGCGACGGTCGTGCGGGCGGAGGAAGACGAGCGGCCGCGTTGGATCACGTACGGCAGCAGCATCACCATGTGCCGCGTCGCCGACGCTCCGACGCGGCCGTGGCCGGTGCACGCGGCTGAGGAGTCACGCCTTGCCCTACTCAACCTCGGTTTCGGCGGGCAGTGCCACCTCGACCCGATGGTCGCCCGCCTCGTCCGCGACCAGCCGGCCGACTACCTCTCGGCCTGCCTCGGCATCAACATCCACGGGGCCGGCAGCATGACCCGCCGCACCTTCGAGGCGGGCATCATCGGGTTCGTCGAAATCGTCCGCGAGCGCCACGTCGACACACCGCTCTGCCTCATCAGCCCGATCTTCAGCCCGCCGCGCGAGGACCGTGCAACCACCGACATGACGCTGCGGGACATGCGCAAGATCCTCGCCAACGTCGTCGACCGGTTCCGCGCCCGCGGCGACGAGGCGTTGCACTACGTCAACGGCCTCGACCTCTTCGGCCCGGACAGCCTTCCGGACGGTGCCGATCTCAAGACGCTGATGCCGGACGACCTGCACCCGTCCGATGCGGCCCAGCCGATCCTGGCCGACAACGTCAAGCGGCACGTCCTTCACGACGTCTTCGGCGTCGGGTAGCCGCATACGCTGCCGGCATGGCGACCGGCGGCGACTCGGGAACAGGCATCGACGGCGGCTTTGCCAAGTGGTGGGCCGGCCGCGTGCAGCCATTCGTCGACGTGCCCGAGGAAAAGCTCGCCGCCGAACGCGAGGCTGTCGAGCGGCTCAAGGAGTTCAACGACAACTACACGACCTTCCTCAAGACCTGCGTCTTCCCGGCCGTCGACGCCCTCACGCAGACACTGGCACGCGATCGCGTCGTGCATCGCGTCAGCACCTGGGGCAACCAGCTCAGCGTCCGCATCCACCTGACGTGGCGATGGGGCGAGCTGGTCATCAGCCAAAGCCACGAAGACGCGGTGACGTTCGAGCACCACATCGTCACCGAAGGCGATCGGCGGGACCAGGACACGAGCGAGGACCACCATCACCAGTACGACCTTCGCGATCCGCTGCCGGCGAGCGTGGCGGCGGGCGAATTGCAGTTCTTCCTGGCACGCCTCGCGCAAGATCTGGTAGAGGACGACGCGCCGGAGCTTCCGCCGGGCGAGAAGGGCCAGGGTTGAGCGTGGCGTCCTTGACGCCGCGGCTCGGGTGGCCAACGATGGACCCCACACGCACCCTTAGCTCAATTGGATAGAGCGTCGGTCTACGGAACCGAAGGTTGGGGGTTCGAGCCCCTCAGGGTGTATTGCGACGGCCTTGCTTCTCGCCGTCCTGAGCCTGATCTTCAAGCGAATCGTCGGTGAGCCAGCCGTTCCCGATCGCGTACGTCGCAGGGCAGTTCCCGCTGCGGAGCGAGACGTTTGTCTGGCGGGAAGTCCGCGAGTTGCGGCGACGTGGTTGGCCGGTGCACACGTTCGGGCTTCGTCCACCGACGGAGCAGACGCCGGAAGGATTGCGGGATCTGCGGGAGGCGACGCGGGACGTCTACGCCGACGGCACGCCGCGGCCAGGCCTTGCGGGACTGGCGGATGTTCTTCTGCCAGGGGAACCGACGCCGTGGCGGGATCGGCTGAAGTTGCCGGTGCAGGCGGCGGCGGGCAAGCGGCTGGCGAAGTGGCTGCGGGAGGCGAACGTGCAACACGTTCATGCCCACTTCGCCCACGCCCCGGCGACCGTCGCGGCGTACGCGGCAGGCGCGGCAGGCATCTCGTTTAGCTTCACCGGCCACGCCAATGACCTCTTTCAGCGCCGGCAGCTCCTGACGCGCAAGCTACAACGGGCGGCCTTCGTCGGCTGCATCAGCGAGTGGCACCGCGAGCTGTACCGCTCGCTGCACGCCGACGGGACGTACGAGGTGATTCGTTGCGGCGTGCCGACGGGCGACTACGACGTCCCGCCGCCGACACCGGAGCCGGGCAAGCTGCGGGTGCTGACGCTCTGTCGGCTTGTAGGCAAAAAAGGCGTCGACACGCTGCTGCGGGCGGCGGCGACGGTGCCCGGCGTCGAGGTCACCGTCGCCGGTGACGGGCCGATGCGGACGGAACTGGAGACGATGGCCCCGGCCGATACGCGGTTCCTGGGGCCGGTCGACGCCGGTCAGGTGCCGGCGCTGCTGGCGGAGCACGATGCTTTCGCCCTGCCCTGTCGGCCGGACGAGAATGGGGATCGCGATGGGATTCCGGTCGTTCTCATGGAAGCCATGGCCGCCCGACGAGCGGTCGTCGCGGGCGACCTGCCGGCGATCCGCGAACTCGTCGAGAATGGCGTCACCGGCCGGCTCGTGGCTGTCGAGGACGTGTCGCAGGACGAGCAGATCGCCGCGACGGCGAGGGTCCTGCGAGACTGGCTCGCCGCGTTCCCGTACGACTTCGCCGACGCCGGGCGGAGACGGGTGGAGCAAGAATTCTCGCTCGCGGCAAACGTCGATCGGCTTGAGGCGATGCTTTATGCGGCTGTCACGCGGTGAACCTGCGGCGTGTAGAAGATTGCGATTCGGCTGGTGCCGGACGTCACGCCTGATAAACTGTCGCCGCCTGAACAACCGCCTCAGGCCGCCGACGTAGCGGGACGTGGAGCTGCGATGACGATGACGGAACCTCTTGCTGATGTCGATGCCCCGGACGCCAAGCCCGGGCGGCGGTACGTCGTGATCAGCCCGTGCCGCGACGAGGCGAAGTTCGCCCGGCGGACGCTCGACAGCGTCGCCGCCCAGTCGGAGCCGCCGACGCTGTGGATCGTGGTGGACGACGGCTCGACCGATGAAACGCCGCAGATCCTGGCCCAATACGAGGCGAAGCTGCCTTACCTGAAGGTCGTGCGACGCGAGAATCGCGGCTTTCGCAAGCTCGGCGGCGGCGTCATCGACGCGTTCAACTTCGGCTACGACCAGATCGATGCCGCCGACTTCGACTACGTCTCGAAGCTCGACCTCGACCTCGACCTGCCGCCGGAGTATTTCGCGAAGGTGATGGACGAGCTGGAGGCCGACGATCGGCTGGCGTGCTTCAGCGGCAAACCCTACTTCGAGGCCAACGGCCGGCTCGTCAGCGAGCGGTGCGGCGACGAGAATTGTGTCGGCATGGTCAAGTTCTTCAAGACGGAAGCCCTCGAAGACGTCGGCGGGTTCGTGCCGGAGGTCATGTGGGACGGCATTGACGGCCACCAGCTCCGCCGCCGCGGCTGGCGGGCGGCGAGTCGGGACGACGAGGCGACGCGGTTCATTCACCTTCGGCCGATGGGCTCGAGCCACAAGAGCATGTGGACCGGCCGGGTGCGGCACGGGCGGGGCCAATGGTTCATGGGCACCTCGCCGCTGTACATGCTGGCCAGCGGCCTGTTCCGCATGACGCGGCCGCCGCGAATCGTCGGCGGGTTCGCGATGCTGCGGGGCTACTTCGGGGCCGCCCTGGCCCGGGAGCCGCGGTACGAGCAGAAGTACGACGAGCCGGGCTTTGGCACGTTCCTGCGTCGCTACCAGCGGCTCTGCCTGACACGCGGGAAGACGGCCGCGACAAGAAGGGTGGAGCAGGAGCAGGCGGGTCGGCTGCGGAGCGAGCGGCCGCGTGACCCGCACACGCCGCCGCCGGAGCGTCCGACTCCGGCTCGGACGCCTGCAGCGGCCGTCACGACCGTCACATCCGACACGCCGCCGCCCCAGCAGGCGGAGGCAGCCTGAGCCGCGGGAGAAAGTCGCGCAAAGGGGTTGGCACGGGCCGACGAAGTTGGGAA
>CAYQCT010000063.1:0-12007 GCA_964416015.1 uncultured Tepidisphaerales bacterium | reverse complement strand
CCTGTGACCCTCAGCACCTGTCCCACAACCGCCGGCGACACCTTGAATGCCGCGCCCGCTCCGTCGGGCACGACGCGTCGGCCGACCGGGCTCATGCGGCTGCGTGCGGCGCGGGTCCAACGTCACGTGCCGCAGCCGGGCGAGCTCGAAGAAGTCCTGCTCGGCGGGCCGAACCTGTCGGTTCGCATCCACAGGGTGACGCAGGCGCAGACGGTCGAGGTCATCCTGAGCGAGATCGCCGCCGGTCGCGGCGGGACCGTCGTGACGCCGAACATCGACCACCTGGTGAAGTGCCGCAACGAGTTGGCGTACCGGGCGTTGGTCGACGAGGCGAGTCTGGTCGTTGCCGACGGCATGCCGCTCGTCTGGGCGAGCTGGCTGCAGGGCGACAGCCTGCCCGAGCGTGTTTCCGGCAGCGACCTCATCTTCAGCCTCTCCGAAGGTGCCGCCCGTGACGGATGCAGCATCTACCTCATCGGCGGCGACCCCGGCACGGCGGATGGCACCGCGCGGATCCTGTGCGAGAAGTACCCCGGCCTCAAAGTCGCTGGCACGTACTACCCGGAGTTCGGCTTCGAGAAGGACGACGCCTCAATGGCGCACCTTGTCGACCACGTCAAAGCAGCAGCGCCCGACATCGTCTACGTCGGGCTCGGCTGCCCCAAGCAGGAGAACCTGATCCGCGAGATCCACAAGACGCTGCCGCGGGCGTGGTGGCTTGGCGTGGGCATCAGCTTCAGCTTCGTCACCGGCGATGTCAAGCGTGCCGACGGCGCGCTGCAGAGGTACGGGCTCGAGTGGATCGACCGGATGGTCAAGGAGCCGCGTCGGCTCATGCGAAGGTATCTTGTCGACGGGATTCCGTTCGCCCTGCGGATGCTCGGCGGTGCGGCAGCGCGTGGGGCGGCCAAGCGGGTCCGGCAGCGGCTGCGAAAGAAGCAGGAGGTCGTTCCTGTCGTCTCAGCGATCGACGAAGCCGCCGCCGCGGTGGGCGAGCAGAACGCGCGGGCCGTCGATGAAGTGCAGCCTTACCGGGCGACCTCTTCGCCCGCCCGCGGCCCCGTCCATTCGCGGAAGGCCGAGGCGGAGCAGCCGGCGGAGGTCGAGGTCGATTCGACGGACCACCCGGCCCTGCCGGACGTGCTCAGCCGAATCAAAGCCATGGTCCTGCTCGGCGGCCGCGGGCGTAGCAATCCGCTGACAACGCACATCCAGCGGCCGATCCTCGAACTGCCGCTACGTTGCGACGAGAACGGCTGCGAGCGCGTGCTCGACGCCTGGCTGCGCTGGACCGACGGCATCGCCAAGGCCGGCGGGCAGGAGCATTTGCCAGTGCGGATCGTCGTCGATGCTCCCGAAGCCGCCCCGCTCTTGCCGTCGATGCCGGGCGGGATGCAGCGGCGGGAGAACGCTTTCACCTGCGAAGTCGACCGCAAGCACGACCGCGGCACGGGCGGCGTTCTGGCGGACGTGGCCGATCAGTACGAGGACGACGACCTGCTGCTCGTCGCTGCGGGCCACCAGGTCATGCTCGACCCGCCGCACCTGATTGCGCGGGCGTTGGCGGCGAAGTTTGTCCAGGGAGCGGAGGTCGCTCTTGTCGCCGACGGCAAGGGGCCGCCGAGCGTGGTCACGCTGCTGCGGTGCGGCGTGCTGCGGAGCATCAAGGACATCGGCTTCATCGACCTCAAGGAACAGGCGTTGCCGAAGCTGGCGTTGACGCGGGACGTCCGCGCCGTTCGCCTGCGGCGTCCGCCAGGGCTGCCGATCCGGTACACGGACGACTACCTGCAGGCGATCCCGCTTTACAACGAATCCCTCGCCGGCGGCCGGCGTCTTCGGCCGGACGTGTCGCTGAGCATGCCGATGTGTGAGGAGCTAGACGCACGGTTCAGCGTGATCGAGCCGGGCGCCGAGGTGCACGAGACGGCGCGGGTGCACGACGCGGTGGTACTTGCCGGGGCGAAGGTGGAAGCCGGGGCGACGGTTGTTCGGTCGGTGGTTTGTGCCGGTGCCGTGATCAAGCGGGGCACGTCGGTGGTCGATGCGACGGTTGGTGCCGATCATGGCCGGCGTTGGTTCTCGTCGGCCGCCTGAGCCGCGGCGTACGGTGACGCGGGCGGTCGGTGCACGTGCCGTCCCGCTGCTCCCGAACTCGCCCCGCGTGTCCGCCACCGCCACCAGCCTGCCCGAAGCAGCCGTCGTCGCGCCGGTGCACACGCCGCGACGTCTCATCGCGGCCACGCCCTCGTCGTGGCGTCGTTGGAAAGGCAAGCTTCGGCGTCGACAGTTGTTGCTCGGCCTCCTCTTCAGTGCGATGGCCGTCGTTGCCTGCTGGTGGGCGTGGGCGGACGCGTGGTCGCTCGTCGACTTCACTGGCGGCCGCAACTTTCACGTCCTGCTCGCACCGTTCGCCGTCGTCTTTCTGGCCTGGGTGCGACGGGATCGACTGCCGCACGTTCGCATCGCCGGCCGCTGGACGGGCTTCGCCGCGGCGGCGGCGGGGTTGTTGCTGCTGATCGGTGGCGAGCAGTGGGGAATTTCGGTCGCGTACCACTTGGGAGCGTTGCTCCTAGCGGTTGGTGCGGCCGTCTCCGTCTGCGGCCGCGGGATCGTCTTGCGTTTCCTGCCGGCGGCGTTCGCGACGACGTTCCTGCTCCCGCTGCCGGGGCGGATCGCCGACGCCATCGCCGTGCCCCTGCAGGCTGTGACGGCACGGCTGGCGGTCGCGCTCATCAAGGTCTGCGGCGGGGAAGTCTCGGCACCGCTCGTCGACTCCGCTGCGCCCGGCAGCGACGCCCTACACGCCGCGGCGGCGTTGTTCGTCTTCGCCTTCATGTTCGTCTACACGCAGCCGCTGCGGGAGCGCTTCCGTTACATCCTGCTGCTGCTGGCGCCGCTGGTGGCGGTGCTGCTGGCGGTGCCGCGGCTGGCGTTCCTGATCTGGTCGCGCGGGCAGCTGCTGGTGCAGGATCAACCGTTCCTGGCCCGGGCGGAGAATGCGGCGTGGCAGTTCGGCGGAGTCGCCCTGCTGCCGGTCGGTCTGCTCGTTCTGATGCTCATCGCGGCGGCGATGCAGGGACTCTTTGATCTGAGAATCTACCGCTACCGCCTGGCCTCTTCTGCCGCGTGACCATGTCGACGACGCCGACTACCGCCGAAACGAAGCCGTTGCGGAAGCCGCGGACGTCGTCGTGGATCTGGCCGTTGCTGACGGCCATGGCGGTGCTGGCGGCGGCGGTATCGCAGCACGGGCTCCACCGGCCGCGAGATTATGATGCCTTCCACACGCGTGCCGAGTCCGCCATCAAGATCGCCCTGCCGCCGGCGTTGTCGTACGACGACCGGTCGTGGCTGCTTCGCCCGATTTCGCCGGCCAATCCCGTGGCCCAGCCGCAGGCGTTGAACGCGACGACGCAAGGCGAGTACGCCGACTTCGCCCAGGACGTGCCGTCACGATTTCGCGTGCAGATCGTGCAGAGCCGGCGGGCGGATGATTTGCGTCTCTACTGGCCGCCGCGGCGGATGGTGCGGGCGGGGATCGAGCTGCGCCAGACACGTGAGCGGACCTTCGCCGGGGTCGAGCCGACGGCCCGTGGGACGGAGCACGTTTTCGAGACCCCGCGTGGCCGCCACGTCACGTTGAGCCTGCTGCTCGTGCCGGAAGTCGACGACGCGCCGGGCGGCTACGCGAGGAGCTATGCCGACTTCGGCGAGTTGATTGATGCCGGCGGCTACCGGCATCGGCGACGTGGGGCGACGCTCATCGAGTTCGACTTCCCGCCGCCGGCCGCGTCGAGATTGACAGGCGAAGCACGGGATCAGGTGGTCGTCGAGATGCTGCGGACATTGCAGCCCGCGTTGCAGGTTCTGGCCGGGGAGGGAGCGTCGACCGAACTATCGTTTGACGCAGCCGTCCGATAAGGTAGAAGCGGCTCCGAGGCACGGCTTTGGTTCCGACAACAGCAGTAGCCCCGGACCACGTCGCCCAACGGATCCGGCTCCGATGGGCCGAGGCACCTGACGCGGTTCACGCCGCCCGACCACCAGACTGTTCGAGTAGTTCGCCATGAGTACGCCCCGCCACGAGCAGTCGCCCCTTCGCCCCGTTTCCAGCCTTTCCAACGCCGGCGGCCGCATGCAGATGGAAGACGACTTCTGGTCCGACGTCCCCCGCGTCAGCAACGACCGTCTTCCCGCGACCCGCTCCAGCCCGATGAGGCCCAAGCCGAACGCGGACCCGCTCGACCAGCTGCGTCGCCTGCTCCGCGGTCGGACACTGCTCGCAGCAACGCTGGCCGTCGCCGGCGGCATCAGCGGCGCGGCCCTGGGCTTCCTCAGCGGCGACATCACCTATCGCGCCGAGGGCACCGTCCGCGTGGAGCCGAGTCTGCCCGGCCTCATCGAAGGGGGCCACGGCTGGGGCCGCTATGAGGATGAGATGCGAATCGAGGAGCGGCGTATCGACCGCAACCTCGGCCTCGCCGCGGCCGCAATGGCGACCGACATCTGGCAGGAAGAGGGCCGCGACGTCGAGCCGGAACGGTTCCGCAGTTGGGTCGACGCCAACCTCGACCTCGGCAACAAGAACCTTCGCGTCCGCTTCGTCTGCGACGACCCGCAGCTCGCAATCGTCGGCACGCAGGCGATGCTCGAGGCCTACGAAGAAGACTTCAAGCAGCGGCGGACGGCGCAGGTCGAGCTGTTCAACAACCTTCGCAACGAGCGCCGCGCCGAAGTGCTGCGGGATCTAGCCGAGATCGAGCAGAAAATCGACCTCGTCGGCGGCCCGTACGGCGGCACGGACAACCTTGCCGACCAGCACGGCCGACTCAAGGACCAACGCGATGCCGACCGTCGACAGCTGGCGGATTTGGAGCGCGACCTCGCCCGTGCGACCGCCGTCCGCGACAGCGGCATGCCGGCGTCCGACGCAGAACTCGCCGCCTTCGATCCGACGTACGCCGCGTTGCTCCAGCAGCGGGCGTTGCTGCAGCAGGAGCTGAACCGCCTGGCCCGTGACCTGGCCGAGAATCACCCGCAGCGGCGAAACGTTGCGCGGGACCTGGCCAACCTGCAGCTGCGGCTGGACGCGCGGGCCGAGCAGGTCCGCACGATCTTCTTCGGCACGCTGCCCGACCTCGGCGTCGGCGAACGGCCGGCCGGCGGGCCGGACCTCCAGGTCACGTCGACGCTCATCCGCAACCTCGAAGCCAACGTCGCCGAGCTTCGCAACCGCACGCAGCGGCTCGACGAGCAGCTGGCGGACGTGACGCAGGACCGCGACCGGCTCGACCGGCTTCGCCGAAAACGACAACAGCACGACGACGAGCTCGAACAACTCGACGCCCGGCTGCAGGATGAGGAACGCGCCCGCGCGGTCGAGAACGCCATCGCCTGGCTGACCGTCACGCCGCCGGAACCCGGCGAGTGGCAGGAAGACGAGGACCCGCGGAGCAAGCTCGCCGCGGCAGGCGGCATCCTCGGCACGGCCGTCCCGCTCGGACTCGTGCTGCTGCTGGGCCTGCTCGACAAGCGAACGCGGTTCGGCGACGATGCCTCGGACCTCGCGCAGGAAGCCACCGGTCCCAACGGACTGCCGGCCCCACTGCTGGGCGTTCTTCCGAACCTGCCGGACCGGCTGAGCGACCCCAACCAGGCGAGCATCGCGGCGCACTGCGTCCACCAGATCCGGACGATCCTGCAGATCCATCACGCCGCCCCGGCCGACGGCGTTGCCAACGGCTCGGCCTCGTCGCAGCAGCCGCGGGCGTTCGCCGTCACCAGTGCCGGTCGCGGCGACGGCAAGACGAGCCTGGCGCTGGCCTTAGGCATTAGCTACGCCGCCAGCGGCTGTCGGACGCTGCTGATCGACACCGACCTCCAGGCGGGCGGGCTCACGCGTCGGCTGGGCGTGAAGGAAGAGCGGGGCATCATGAACGCCCTCGAAGCCGCCGGCCGCACCGAGTCGGATGCCGAGGCCATCTTCGATGCCATTTACGGCCTCGACACGGCGCATCTGGAGATCCTGCCCGTCGGCAACGCCCGCGGCAACCAGGCCGGTGCGTTCAGCCCGACGGCCGTGCAGCAGCTCGTCCGCGAGGCCAAGCGGCACTACGACGTCATCCTGATCGACTCCGGTCCGCTGCTCGGCAGCATCGAAGCGACACCGACCGTCGCCGCCTGCGACGCGACGATCCTGTGCGTCAGTCGCGGCCAGTCCAAGCCGGCCGTGCAGCGTGTCCTTCGGCATCTCGAACATGTCGGTGCGGTCGTTGCCGGCATCGTCTTCAACCGGGCCGGCTCGGCGGACTTCGAGAAGAGCGTGGCCGGCATGAACTTCCGCGGCCGCGGCGGCGACTTAGCGTCACGCAGTCAGGCTTCGGCTCGGCGTAACACGGTGCAGGCTTCGCCGGGCACGGTGCAGGCCGCACCGAAGGTGCGGACGCGTGATCGAAAAAGCCGATAAACTGCCGGGGATACGTCTGCCTGCTCGCCGGTCCGTGACGCGATGAAGTTGTGAGCCCGCTTTCGCCCCGACAACCCGCCCCGCCGCCCTCGGGTGCGAGCAATGCGCTTGACACGCGGACGCTGCTGGGGCGGGAGGACGAAGTGCTCCGCACCGTCTGGGGCCTCGACCCCGAGCAGCTGCACGGCCGGTTTTGGCAAAGCCTCGGCGTGCAGACGGTCCGGCCGGGCGAACGCAAGCCGCTCGAAGCCGACGCGGAGCTGTACCTGCTGCTCGATCCGCGGTCGATGCCGCTGTTCAACCTCACGCAGGCCGTCCGGCACCTGTCGTGGGTCGAGCCGGTCGTACTCACGCTCCGCCTCATCGACTCCCGAGACCGCGGGTATCGCGAGACGGTCATCTGCGCCAACGACGAATCCGAAGGCGGCACCGGCGAGATCCAGCACCCGCTGGCGGACCGCTTCGTGAAGTTTCGCCGGATCTACGCAGAATCCGAGGATCGCACCGCCCGTTGCGCCCTGACGCCTGAGCGCGAGATCGCTCAACTTTGGCAACAGGCGGGCGATCCGCTGCAGGGCTGGAAGCGGATTCGCAAGTTCATTGATCCCGAGGATCGCAGCACGCTCCGCCGGGTTCCGGCTGCGATCTACGACGGGCTCGATGATGCGGACGTCGCGGCGATGCTGCGTGACCTCGTCGTCCGCTGGCACCGGCCGCACAGCACGATTCCGCGGGCACGGCAGCTGGCGGAGCTGCGACGCGATCGAGGTCCGGCTGCGACTGGCGCAGCCTGGCTTGATCCGACAGCCGACGCGGCGGATGCACAATTCGTCGGCAGCGTCTGGGTCGGCGCGGGCCGGAAGCTGGAGGCCGGTCGGACCGTCGTCGGGCCGGCGATCCTCTGGGACGATCCGCAGCACCGCCCGGCCGACATAGGCACGGTGCCGTTCCCGAGCCTCGAGCCCGACGCGCCCGAGCGTGCCGCCGCTGTGCCGCCGGTGCGGAGCGGCGTGCTGGCAAAGCTCGACGAGGCCGCCAAGCGTGGGTTCGACATCACGTTCGCCCTGACGGCGATGCTGCTCACGTCGCCGGCGTGGCCGGTGATCATGTACGCGATCTGGAAGATCGACGGCCGCCCCTTCTTCTTCGGGCACCGCCGCCAGTCGCTGCACGGCCGCGAGTTCACCTGCTGGAAGTTCCGCAGCATGGTCAACAACAGCGACGAGATCACTGCACGTCTGATCCGTGAAGGTAAAAATCGGGCCGACGGGGCGCAGGTGAACATTCCCGAAGAGAGCGACGAACGCATCACGCCGATCGGGCGTTTCCTGCGGCGGACGAACCTCGACGAGCTGCCGCAGTTCTGGAACGTGCTCCGCGGCGACATGAGCGTCGTCGGGCCTCGACCGAGCCCGGACCGCGAGAACCAGTTCAACCCGAAGTGGCGCGAGCTGCGCCTCAGCGTCCGCCCCGGCATCACCGGCCTCTGGCAGTTGCGACGCACGCGGCAGGAAGACACGGACCTGCAGGAGTGGATCAAGTTCGACACGGAGTACGTGCAAACTCGCTCCTTCTTCGGCGACCTAGGCCTCGTCTGGCGGACGTTTGCGATGGTGATACGCAAGGTGATGCGGAGCTGACGCTACCGGACGCGGCCGCGCCGCCGCATTTGCCGGCAGGGGCGACGGCTGTCTGCAATGATCGACGTGGTGCCCGCCGGCGACGACTCCATCCCGCAACGCCGTCGACGTCCCGTCTGGCGACTGCTGGGGGCGGGTGTCGTCTTGTTCCTCGTCGTCGCGTGGCTCGCGACCTGGCGGGCCGACAACGCCGCGGCGGATCGTGAGCAGTTCGAGGCCGCCCTGGATGCCGCAGTCGCGCGGGTGCAACGCGGCGAATGGGCGGCGGGTGAGGCGGATCTGGTCGTGCTGCTCGGGCGACGCGAAGCTCGCGACCACGCCGATCGACTTCTGTACGCCCGTGCCGAGGCGGCGATCCGGCTCGGTCGGCCGGAGGAGGCGATGGAGCTTTTGGCCGAGGCGACGGACGACGACGAGGCCTGGCAGCTTCACGTCTCGGCGGCGTACGCGGCGCGGGATCGGCAGGAAATGCTGCGGCTGGCGGAGAAACTGACCGACGCGACGGGTCTGCAGCAGCGGCGACTCCGCCGCGACCTGCTCGCCGCCGCCGGACGAACGCCGGCGGCGAAGGAGCTGGCCGGCCGCATCGTTGAGGAGTCGTTTGCGCTGCGTGACGGCGAACGTTGGCTCGACCTCGTGATCGAGGTGAACGATCCGGCGGAAGCGGTGCGGGAAGTGACGTCGCTCGCGCGCCGCGAGTCGGACCTTCGCCGCCGGCTTCTGCTGGCCGAGGCCTATCGACGTGCGGGGCAGACGGAGCAGACGCGGGCCGTGCTCGAAGAAGTCGCGGCCCGACTCGGCGTGCCGGCCCGGCTGTCCCAGTCGCCTCCGGCACAGCTCGCCGCGGCAGATGACGGGTGGGAAGCCATCGCGCCAGAGCCGGCAGTCATTGGACACGCCGTCTTCGCCGAGGCCGCGCTCGCCTTGGCGGAGCAGCTCACGCGGATCGGCCTGCTGCAGCGTCGGCTCGACGTGCTCGCGAAACTGGCCGCGGACGAGCGGGCGAACGACGAGCTGCGGGCGTTGGCGGTGCTGGCGAGTTGGAAGGCGGGTCAGCCGATCGACGTGCCGCTGGAGTTCGGCGCACCGACTTCGGTCGGCGTCGCGGCGGTCGCGCGGCAGGACGAGCCGGCGAGACAACGGCTTCGCGAGCTTCGCGATCATCCGGCAGCGACGCCCCGCGAGCAGCGAATTGCTGCCGCCTGGCACGTGGCGTCGGGGGGCGACGTCGAGATGCCTTTGCCGGCGTGGAAGGAGGCGACCGCGGCGTTGCGGCAGGTTCGCCCGCTGCCTTGGCCCGGCAGACCGCGTGAGGTGGAAGCCGTCGATGTACGGCCGATTCTGCACCTTCGGGCGGCGCGGGCGGCGTTCCTGCTGGCCGAGGACGGACTCGCCCGCGCGCATGCCGCGGCGGCGACACGGCTCGCAGAGGCCTGGGTCGAACCGGCTTTGCTGCTGGCCCGCATCGAGGTCGCCGTCGGGCATCCCGACGCCGCCGATGCCGCGGTTGACACGGCGGCGACGCGGTATCTCTCGCTCCACGAGGCGACGACGTTGCCGCCGGAGATCCTGCGCCTCCGCGCCGCCGCCGCTTTTGAGCGGTGGCGTGTCGACCCGACAGAGGAGCACCGCGACGCCGCCGTGGCCTTCGTCGCGACCTTTGCCGACGCAGCACCGGATGACGCGGCGGCGGTCGAGTTTGATCGACAGCTTCGGGCTGCGACGCTGCCGGACGATGCGGTGTCGCCGCCGGTCGATCCGATGGTCGAGGCGGCGCGGGCCGGGCTTCTGCAACATTCGTCGACGGATCGCGGACTGGCAGACGTGCTGCGGGACGAGCGCGCAGGCACAGCGACTCCGGCGGCATGGCGGGCGGCGTTCGAGGCGAACCGGACGAGCCCGCGGGGGTTGGCGATCATCCTGGACCGGGCAGACTCGCTGACGGCGACAGGCGACGGGCGAGCGCTGCTGCGGCAGATCGTGGGGCGGCTTCGTGATCTGACGATCGGCAGCGGCGACGGGCCGGGCCGGCTGTGGCGGCTTCACGAAGCGCGGCTTGCGCTCAATGCCGCGGCCGATCAGCCGGACTCTGCGCTCGCACGGCAGGACGCCATCGACGCCGCCGAGCGGCTGCTGGTGCCCTTGCTCGCGGTGCCGCGGGTCGCCGATGCACCGGACGTGTCGCGGCAGGACGACGTAGCCCGCGAGGCGCGTCTGCTGCTGGCGAGCGCGTTGCAACTCGCCGCCAGTCCCGACGCCGCGGCCGAGCATCTTCGCCGGGCGTGGCAGGACGATCCGGGTCGCGGCGACGTTGGGCTGCGACTGGTCGCCCTGCTCGAAAGGCTCGGCCTGCACGATGAAGCGGCCCGCGTGCTCGCGTCTCTCGCCAGTGAAGGCGTCCGCGGCGAGGGCGTGCCGACGCGGGTCGAAGTCGCCACGCGGCTGGCGGAATACGGTGATGCCGAGGCGGCGATCGGACTGCTGGCCGGGCTCGATCGGCAGGACAAGCTGCCGGCCGACGCACAGATCGTACTGGCGGATCTGCTCGATCTCGCCGGCCGACACGACGAGGCGGCGGCACTGCTGCAACGTGCGACAGACGAAGGTTCCCTGCCAGCCCGGCTCGCCCTCGCCAAGCAGCACGCGTCGCGTGGCCGCAACGATGCTGCCGAGGCGACGCTGGACGCAGGTGATCGGGTTACGGAACCGACCCGCCTGACGCTCCAGGCGAGCCTGCTGGCCAGCATCGGCAAGGTCGACGCGGCTCGTCAGAAGTTCCTGCGGGCGATCCGACTTTGGCCGGACCTCGCGTCGGTCCGTAAAGAAGCGGCGCAATTCGAGCTGACGCTCGGGGATCCGCGTGAGGCCGAGCGGCTGCTCCGCGGGCTCGAGGATGAGCGGGCTCGACTGCTGACGATGCAGGCGGCGGTTTTGTCGGCGGGCGAGACCGAAGATGCGCAGGCTGTTGCGCGGTTGGCGGCGAGCTCGGAAGCGAACCTGCTCGATACCGCGGGCGACGCCGTCGCGGCGAAGCTTGCCGATGCGGCCGCCCTGCCGCCGGCGAGATGGTCGGCGCAGCAGCGAGGTGCTGCGGATGCCACGCTGCGTCGGCTGCACGCGTTCCCGCCGCTCGTGCGGCTGTTGCTCGCGTCGTACCAAGCGACGGACGAGCCGACGCAGGCGGCTCGCATCGCCAGTCGGGCCGCGGATGCGGCGTCGACGTCGCCAGTGCTGCACCGCCTTGCCTATGCGGCTGCGCGGGAGGCGGAGCAGGACGTCTGGGCCGACCGCTCCGTGCGGCACGCCCGGCGGTGGCGTGACCTGCTGAGCGACGATCATCCCGAAGCGATCTGGGCGGACACGGCCGTCATCGACACGCTGATGCTCCGCGGCGACTACGACGAAGCGGCCGCTCGGGCGCTGCCGCACCTGGACGTCGCCCGGCAGGATCCGGCAGCGCACGGCCACCTGCTCTCGCTCGCAGCCGAGGCGTTGGCGGCGACGGGACGAGCCGAAGATGCCTTTCGGATCGTCGCCCCGCAGCTCAGTCGTGATGACGAGGGCGGCCACGGCTGGCGCATGGTCGCGGCGAGGCTGGCAGCGACGCAGATTGCAGACGCTGCCGAGGCCGACCGGTGGCTGCGTGTCCTGGAGGACGAGATCGATCGCCTGCCGGCTCCCGTGCCGGGGCGTCGTGTCGAACGTGCGACCGAATTCGTCGCAGCTGCCACGGCCACCGGCAGTCTTGCCCTCCGCACCGGCGATCGCGACGCGTTGCGACGGAGTCGGCGGAGTCTGTCGCAGATCCTCAACGGCACGCTCGCGACGGTCGAGGAGCCGGGTGCACAGGCCGTCGCCGTCGAGGCATGGCAGACGCTGGCGCGACTCGATGCCGCCG
>CAYQCT010000062.1:16145-18009 GCA_964416015.1 uncultured Tepidisphaerales bacterium | reverse complement strand
CCGGTGCCGCTGGATCTGCCCGATCCCGCCGATCGCCTGCGGGCACTCGTCGGCGACCGCGCAGTCGCGACGTCACGGCTGATCGATCTGTGTCGCGAGGAAGACCCGCGGCTGCGACGCGTCGCCGCCCGGCGGCTGGCGCGGATGTCGACGCAGAAAGACGCCGTTCCGTCCGCCAAGGCGTTGCTCCGCGTGGCTGCGACGACCGACGATCCGCAGGTCCGCCGGCAATGCAGTCCAGGTTTGGCCGCGGCGTTGCACGGGTTGTTTCAGCAGTACGACCGCCTGCCCCACGACCGCCGCGTGCGGGCCGGCCGCGCGATCGTGAAGCTGCTACCCGAGGCCGGCGATCACCTGCGACGCCTTGCCGCCGGCGGACCCGTCGCACGGCGGACGCGGGCCATCCGCATGGCGGACGATCTCAACCTCGCGACGCAGATCCTGCCGGCGATCCTGTCGGCGATGACCAACGACGACGCCCGCCTGCGGGCCGGTGCGGTGCGTGCGTTGGAGACGCCGGCGCAGCACGAGAACGCCGAGGCGCGTCGGGCGTTGCTGCTGGCGAGCGAAGATGCCGACGCCCGCGTGCGGGCAAATGCGATCGAAAGTCTCGGCCGACTCGACGAGGCGACGGATGAGGCGTCGGCGACGGACCTGAACCGCCTGCTGCGGGCTCGCGCCCGGCTCGGCCAGAATCGCGAGCGGGCCAATGCCGTCGTCGCGTTGCGCCACATGTCGATTGACGACGGTCCGCTGCGGGCGATGCTGATGGACGAGCGGCCGACGCACCGGCTCAGCGGCGTCTGGGCGGTCGAGGAAGCGTCGGCGTGGAACCTGCTGTCGGAGGTGGCGACCCTGGCGCGGAGCGACAACACGCCGGTCGTGCGTCGGCGGGCGCTGTCGACGGTCCGCCGGGCGACGATGCGACACCGGCCGCAACAGGCCCGGCTCGCCGTCGCCGCCGCGGCCGCGCCGGTCGGTGCGATGGCGACGGAGACGGCCGAGCAGGAGCGACTTCGCGCGATCTTCCAGACCGTCACCGGCGAGGCCGAGACACAAATGCCCGGCACCGGCGTGAGCGAGACGGTCCTGACCGCGAGCGTCATGCTCGTCAGCGGCGGCCTGGCGATCGCGTTGGTCGTCGGCCGCGTGCGGAAGGTGATGCAAGCCCGCGGGCAACGCGTCGGCAGCCTCGACCGCCGCGTCTGCCACGCCGTCGGCCTCGGCCGGGGCATCGCCCGCCGCCTGCGTCGCCTGGCGCCGGACGTCGGAGCAAGCTCCGCAACGGCCTTGCTCTGCTGCCCGTCGCTGCTGCACCAACTCGCCGGCAGCGTCGGCGAGCGGGATCGGCAGGCGGTGCAGCTGGCCCTGCACCGCGTGACGGCCGTACCGCTGCGGTAGCTTTGCCGCGGCTTTCCAAGTCGTCGAACTACAGAAGCTGCCGGGCCAGCTCCGCCGCCTTCGCGCCGGCGTTGCCGCCGCGGAGAGGATCGACGACGGCGGCAATCTCTCGTCGCATCTCGGCCAGCTTCGCCTCGTCGCGGAGCAGGTCGAGCGAGGCGGCGACGATCGGCTGCGGGTCGCCGCTCCACGGGACGAATTCGGGGACGACGTGGTGGCGGTTCGGGTGCAGCAGGTTGACGAGGCCGAACGTGCGTGTGGTGACGATGCGGCGGCCGAGCGTGTTCCAGAGCAGGCGGCTGCCGCTATAGACCATGACCAGCGGCACGCCGTGGGCGGCGGTGTGCAGCGTCGCGGTGCCGCTGACGGAGACGGCAAAGGTGCAGCCGCGAAGCGTCTCGTCGAACGCGTCTCGCTCGACCTTCAGCCAATCGGGGGCCGCCTGTCGGACGAGGTCGTGCGT
>CAYQCT010000062.1:6281-16135 GCA_964416015.1 uncultured Tepidisphaerales bacterium | reverse complement strand
CGCGGCGACGGTCGGCGTGACGAACTGGAGATGCGGCATCGCCTCGCGAAGTTGCCTCGCCACCGCCAGCAGGCCGGGCAGGTGGTTCACGGCGGTCTTTCGGCGGCTGCCGAAGTTGATGGCGACGGTTGGCGGGTGCGTCGGCTGCGAATTCGCCGGTTCTTCGGAAAGATCATCGAAAAGCGGGTGGCCGACGAAGGTCGCGTTGACGCCGCGCTCGCGCAGCCAAGCTTCTTCGAAGGGCAGGATGCAGGCGACGACTTCCGCCAGCTCCGCCAGCCGCCGGACGCGGCCTTCGCGGCTGGCCCAGGCCTGTGGAGCGACGTAGTACATCGTCCGGCTGCCCAGCTGCTTGGCGAGCGCCAGGACGTGCTTGTTCATCGTCCACGAGTCGCACGCCACGACCAGCCGCGGCGGCCCGTTGCGTCGCCAACGTCGTCGAAGATCCCGCAGCATCTGCCAAACTTCGCCCGCCCGCAAAAAGCTGGCGAGGCCGAAGCGGGCGCGGGCGACCGTCTCGTGCACCACGTCCGCCCCGGCCGCCCGCAACCGTTCGCCCCCGGCGGCGGCGAAGGTGAGGCTCGGGTCGAGTCGACGCAGATTCCGCACGAGGCCCGCCGCGTGCATGTCACCGCTGGCTTCGGCACAGCTCAGGAAGACGTCGACGCCGGGCACGCGGTAAGTATTCGCCGATCAATCGTCCAGCACGCCGACGAGCGTGTCGGTCGACCAGAAGCCTTGGTAGGTGTCGCCGGTGTTGACGAAGAGCGTCAGCGGCTCGCTGTCGGAGCCGGCGTTTTCGCTGAAGCCGAAGCCGTACTTGCGGGTCTGGGGGATCGGCGTGTGCTCGTACCAGGTGTCGGCGGCGACGTCGTAGCTCAGCACCGCCGGGTCGACCACCAACGCCTGCACCTGGTGGCCCATCATCCAGATGCGACCCTCGGCCTGGGTCCAGGTGTTGTGACTCGAGCCGAACGGCATCGGCGTGCCGAGCCGCCAGGTCGCGGTGTTGATGTCGTAGATCTGCGTGTGGTACCGCGGGACGTAGCTGATATTGTGCGCGTACTCGCCGCCCAGAACCACGATCACGTCGCCGCCCGCTTCGCCGACGCCTTCGACGACTTCGCTGACGAAGCTATCCGTCGCGAATGGCATCGAGCGCATCGGATCCCACGCCAGGTTCGGATCTTCGAGCCGCGTGAGGTCCAGCGACCACATCTCCGGCCGCGACGTCACGTTCGTCTCGTCCGTGCCACCGAACATGTACAGCCGATCATCGACGACGGCCGCGCCGTGGGCGCTGCGGAACTCGGGCAGGTCCAGGATCTGCTCCCAACGATCCTCGCCGACGATGTACCGCCACGCCGTGTCCGTGATCTCAACGTTGGCCGCCGGGGCCCCGAGGACCTGCGGCACGTCGTCGCGCAGGTGGCCGCCGAGCCAGTAGATGGAGTCGGTGCCTTCGTGGTACGCGTGGGCCGCGTGGTTGTCGGCGGCCGCGTCGGGCATGGCCGTCGGCGAAGTGTCGAAGGTTTGCGTGTCGAGGTCGAAGCGGTCGACGCGTTCGAGCGTCGACCCGTAGCCCTGCGGGAACCCGCCGATGAGGTAGTAGCTGTCGTCGACACGCACCTTGCCGCCCTCGGCACGCGTCGTCGGCGAGTCGGGATCGTCGACCGTCCACGTGATGTCCCGGCCCGGCTGTGCCTCGGGCAGCGGCACGACCTCCGCCACACGCAGGAACGCCAGCCGATTGTTCAGGCTGTCCGCCGCGGCTTCGACGTTGATCAGGCCGTTCGCGTCCGGCTCGACAAAGGCGTAGCTCTCGGCGAACGGGAAAGCCTCGAACGGCCGGCCCTCGAGGGTGTACTTGCCGTTGACGAACCAGTTGGCTCGGTTAAAGCCGCGCAGGTTGTCGTACTCCGGGTCGCCGGAGACGAAGAAGACGGCGTACGTGGCCGACGCGTCGGGAACGCGGACGCTCCAGGTGTCGCCCGGCTCGACGAGCGCGATCGTGTCGAACCGCTCGTCGGCGTCCTGGGCCTCCGTCGGGCCGCCGTTGCCGAACCGACTGGCGTCGGCCTCGGGTCCACGAAGCCCGACGACGGTGCGGGTCGAGTCGCGATCCACCACGTCGCCGGCGGCATCGAGGTCGCGGTTCCAGCCGTACTCGAAGCCGTTGCCGCGTTGGCCGAACTCGCGGCCGACGTCGATGCGGGTCTGCTCGACGCCGGGATGTCCCGCGGGCGCGAAGTTGACGGTCAACGCGAAGCCGCCTTCGACGGTGCGGTCGGCCGAGGCGACGAGTTCGGCGTTGGTTGCCGACAACAAACGCCGCGGTTCGACGCGTTCGACGAGGGCGCGCGGCAACGAGGCGGCGCGGGAAAGGACGGAGCGGCGTCGCGTGGCAAGCATCTTCGCCGCATGATACGACCGACGCCCGCGGACGCGACGGGGTGCGACAGCTTGGCGGGAAGTTCCGCCTTGCAGACGGCGGATGCATTTGCGATGCTGCTCGCCGGCCGATGGATCGGCCGATCCAACTCCTGGCGACATCTGCGTCGCCCTCGCCCCACCACGGACCACGGAAGGTTCCGGCACGATGGACAGCTTTCTCATTCGCGGCGGACGCCCGCTGCACGGCTTGGTCGACATCAGCGGCTCCAAGAACTCGAGCCTGCCGATCCTGGCCGCCTGCCTCATGGCCGACGGGCCGACCGTGCTGCACGGCGTGCCGCGTTTGAGCGACATCGACCGCATGGTCACGCTCCTGCGCAGCCTCGGCTGCCGCGTCGACCGGCGCGAACCGCCGAGTCTCGGCGGCACGGGCACCGCCCACTTCGACGGTCGGCCCGCGCTCAACGGGCCGCTGGAGGTCGAGGTGATCGACGAGACGCCCGACACCTGCGGCTACGACCTGGTCAAGACGATGCGGGCCAGCGTTTGCTGCCTGGGGCCGATGCTGGCGCGACGCGGGCGGGTCGCCTTCAGCGTGCCGGGCGGCTGCAACATCGGCGACCGGCCGATCGATTTGCACCTGCGTGGCCTCGAGAAGCTCGGCGCCCGCTTCCACCAGGACGGCGGCTACATCGTCGGCGACATCCCCGGCGGCCGACTCAAGGGCCAAACGCTCTATCTCGGCGGCGCGCGCGGCCCGACCGTCCTCGGCACGATCAACGTCCTCTGTGCCGCGGTTTTGGCCGAAGGCACGAGCGTCATCGTTGGCGCGGCGTGCGAGCCGGAGGTGCAGGACTGCTGCCAGCTGCTGAACAAGATGGGCGCCAAGATTGCCGGCGCCGGCTCGCCGGAGCTGGTTGTGACGGGCGTCGAACGTCTCGGCGGCGTCTCGCATCAGGTCATTCCCGACCGCATCGAGGCCGGCACGTTCATGCTGGCCGCGGCGATGACGGGCGGCGAGCTGACGCTGCGAAACTGCCGGCTCGACCACCTGAACGCACCGCTCGACGCCTTCGAAGAAGCCGCGGGCATTCGCTTGCGCCGCATCCCGACGCCTTCGAAGAAGCCGGCCTGCAGGTGAGCCGGCAGATGCCGCGACCCGGCGGCGAGCCGAGCGAGGAAGTCACCGTCTCCGCGCCCGACGGTCTGCGTCCGACCGAGATGACGACCCAGCCGTACCCCGGGTTCCCGACCGACCTGCAGGCCCAGCTCATGGCCGCGCTCGCCCTGGCGGACGGGGCGAGCGTCGTGACCGAGCGGATCTTCCCCGACCGCTACACGCACGTCGGCGAGTTGAATCGCATGGGCGGCCGCATCCTCAAAGAAGGCCCGACGGCGATCATCCGTGCAGGCGGCGCCGGTGATGTGCAGCGACCTGCGGGCGAGTGCCGCGTTGGTTCTGGCAGCCCTCGCGGCCGAGGGCGAGACGCGGCTCGAGCGGGTGTACCACATCGACCGCGGCTACGAGAAGATCGAGCAGAAGCTACAGGCCGTCGGTGCCAGGATCGACCGCGTCTCCGACACGCCGCAGACCGAGACGATCAAACGGCCGGCCGTGGCGGCGTAAGGATCCTTGGCGGCGTGACGTTCCGATAAGCGGCATCTGCAGGATGCGGCCGTACGAGTGCGGTCATGCGGCCGATGCTTGGTCGGATGGACCCCGCGGCTGCCAAGCTTCATCGGGTTCCTGCGCCGCGTCGCGGTGCTGTCCGTCAGGCCAATACCGTGACGCCCGTGCCGCAACTCGCCGACGCTTTGCATCCCGCCGCCTCGCCCGCCGATTCCGATCGGCCGGTCGACGCCGCGCCGCCCGCCGATGCCGAGCCACGCGAAATCACCGTCATCGAACCCCGCTCGGCCCGCGGGATGTTCACCGGCCTCGACCGAAAGTACGTCGCCGAGCTGCTGCGGCATCGCGAGCTGCTGGGCTTCCTGGTCTGGCGTGACGTGAAGGTCAAGTACAAGATGGCCGCCCTCGGCATCGCCTGGGCCGCCGTCGTACCGCTCGTCAGCACGCTCATCTACGGCGGCGCCGGTGCGATCCTGAACTTCGGTGGCGGCGAAGGCACGCCCTGGTTCCTCGTCATCGCCGCCGGCATGGTGCCGTGGATCTTCATCCAAAAGTGCGTCAACGACGGCGGCCAGTCGCTGATCAACCACCAGCAACTGCTCAGCAAAATCTACCTGCCGCGCGTCTTCATCCCGACGTCGTCCGTCGGCGTCGCCCTCGTCGACCTCGTCGTCGCATTGGTCGTCTTCGTCGGCTTCGCCTTGCTCTACGCCGTGGCCGGCCGATGGGTGCCGTCGGTCAACCTGCTGGCCCTGCCGTTGGTTCTCGCGTTGACGATCGTCGCCGGCGCGGGAACGTCGATCGGGCTCAGCGGCCTGACCGTGCTCTACCGCGACGTGCGGTTCCTGATCCCGTTCTTCACGCAGTTCGGTCTCTGGCTCAGCGCGGTCGTCTGGCCGCTGCAGGACCTGGGCGAGCGGGCGTGGATGCTCTCCTGGAACCCGTACGCCGGCATCGTTTCGGCGTGGCGGAGCGTGCTGATCGGGGCGCCGTGGTACCCGTCGCTGATCCTGGGCAGCGTGATCATCAGCCCGCTGCTGCTCGTCTTCGGCATGGCCTACTTCCGGCGTGTCGAGCGTCGCTTCGCCGATATCGCCTGAACTCCCATGTCTGCCGTCACCGTCGAGAATCTCGCCAAGGCTTACCGTCTAGGCACGCACGCCGAAGCCGATCGCAAGGCGGCGTTGTCCGGCGGCATGAGCTTCGCCACCCAGGTCGGCCGCACGCTCAAGGCACCGTTCGCCAGCATCGGCGCCAGCCGCCGCGAGGCCAGCCGCCGCTTGAGCGAAGATTGGAGCGACGACGTCGACACGTTCTGGGCGCTCAAGGGCGTCAGCTTCCGCGTCGAGCCCGGCGAAACCGTCGGCCTCATCGGACGCAACGGTGCCGGCAAGTCGACACTGCTCAAGATCCTGTCCCGCATCGTCGAACCGACCCGCGGCAAGGTCACGCTCAACGGCCGCGTCAGCTCGCTCCTCGAAGTCGGCACCGGCTTTCACCCGGAGCTCACCGGCCGCGAAAACGTCTACCTCAACGGCGCGATCCTCGGCATGCGTCGCGAGGAGATCAAGCGAAAGTTCGACGACATCGTCGACTTCTCCGAGGTCGGCCGATTCCTCGACACGCCGGTCAAACGATACTCAAGCGGCATGTACGTGCGGCTCGCCTTCAGCGTCGCGGCGCACCTCGACCCGCAGATCATGATCGTCGACGAGGTCCTGGCCGTCGGCGATGCGGCCTTCCAGAAGAAGTGCCTCGGCAAGATGGGCGACGTCGTCAAGGAAGGACGCACGATCCTCTTCGTCAGCCACCAGATGGACGCCGTCGCGAATCTCTGCGGCAGCGTCATCGTCGTCGACGGCGGCCAGGCGAGCGAGCGCATGCCGACCGAGGATGGCATTGCCGAGTACCTCGGCGGCCGCGAGCAGGCGGCCGGTGTGCCGCTGTCGGAGCGGCCGCGGACGCAAAACAAGGAGCGGCCGGCAATTTTCCACGAGCTGACGATGACGGGCGAGGACGGCCGGCCGACGAACGTCGTGCCCGCCGGCGGGTCGCTGACGTTCGACGTCACGATGAAGGACTTCGACCAGCCGGGCAACATCACCTGCGGCGTCGCCCTGCTCAACGGGCGCGGCCAACGCGTCGCGCTCTTCCACAGCGAATATCACGGCGGCATGGTCCTCAAGGGCAGCAGCTACCAGAAACTCCGCTGCCACGTGCCCGCGCTGCCGCTGGGTCCGGGCACGTACTCGGTGGAACTCGTCGCCGCCGACGGCTTCGAGATCCTCGAACGCCTCGAACGCGCCGGCGATCTTGAAATCGTCTTCAGCGACCTGCTCGGCACGGGTAAGCTGCCCAACGCGCAGCAGAGCACCGTCGTGCTGCCGGCCGACTGGCAACGTCTGTAGCACTTCGTGCCCCGCATGTCTCTGCCTCCGCCCGGCAACTCTCTTTCGCCTGCGACGCCAGGGCTCGTCTCGATCGTCATCCCGGTCCACGACCGGCTCGAAGAGCTGCCGGAAACGCTGGCCTCGCTCGCGGCCCAGACCCACGAAGCCTGGGAGGCCGTCCTTGTCGACGATCGGAGCAAAGAAAACGTCGCCGCCGTGGTCAACACATTCGGCGACGACCGCGTCCGCCTGCACAAGCTGCCCGAAGGCGAAGCCGGCGCACCGGCCGCCCGCAACCACGGCACAGCCCTGGCCCGTGGCAGCTACGTCATCTTCCTCGACAGCGACGACCTGCTCGCCCCGCACTGCCTCGGCCGTCGCGTCGCATATCTCGACACGCACCAGGAGCTCGACTTCGCCGTCTGGAAGGCGCGTGTCTTTCTCAAGGAGTTTGACGACACGCCGCTGCTTTGGAACACGTGGCCCGACGACCACGACGATCCGGCGGAGGACGTCGAGCGGTTTCAGTCCGGCGACGTCGTCTGGTCAACGGCCGGCCCGATGTGGCGGCGGGAAGCCTTGCGGGTGCTGGGGCCTTGGGCACCGGACCTGTTGAGCGGGCAGGACCGCGAGCTGCACTTTCGCGCGGCTGTCCTCGCCGAGGCGGGTCGGCTGCGATACGAGAAGCAGCCGGAGATCGACCACGCCTGGCGACGCGGCAGCGGGACTCGGCCGAGCATCGGCACGACGGCGGCGTTGAGCAAGGAGCACGCCCGCAACCGCGCTGTGCTCGTCCGCCGCTTTGCGCAGACCCTGCAGGAGGCCGGCGTCGAGACGCCGCGACGGCGGGAAATGCTGCTGGGGCAGGCGTTGCTGGCGTCGCGGATGGTCGCCGAGCGGATCAGCCGACGCGAAGCACGACAGCTCTGGCACGAGCTGTCGGCGGTCGCGGGCGTCGGGTTCGACGTCTTCGTCCGCGGCTGGCGGCTGCTGGCGATGCGGGACGAGCTCCGCCGCGACGCTTACGCCCGCCGGCTCATCGCCAAGTGGCCGGCGACGATGTTTCCGAGCAAGGGTCGCACCTTTCTCGCCGCGCGTGTGCCCGACGCACCGCCGCCGCGGGTCAGCTTCCTGATGCCGGTCCGCGACGCCGCGGCGTTTCTGCAGGAGACCGTGGCCGGCGTCAACTGGCAGACGATGCCGGACCTCGAGCTCGTCGCCGTCGACGACGGCAGCCGCGACGACAGCCTGGCCCTGCTCCATCCCCTCGCCGGCGACGACGGACGCATCCCCGTCGCCCGCCAGGCACGCTCCGGTCTCGCCGCCGCGTTGAACCGCGGCCTGCCGGTCTGCCGTGGCGAGTTCGTGGCACGCGTCGATGCCGACGACATCTGTGAGGCGGATCGCATCCTGCGGCAGGTTGCGTTCCTCGAGCGACACCCGGACGTCGTCGCCGTCGGCTGTGCGATGCGCTTCATTGACCCGTCGGGTGCCGACGAGGGCACGATCGAGCCGGCGACGGATCACGAGACGATCGACGCGGACCTGCTTGCCGGCCAAGCGGATGCCCTGCCGCACGCGACGCTGATGGTGCGACGCGACGCGCTGCAAAAGGTCGGCGGCTGGAACGAGGCGGACTTTCCGGACATCAAGACCGACCTCGACCTCCTGCTTCGCCTCGCCGAGGTCGGGCCCTTGGCGAACCTGCCGGAGCCGCTGGTCCGCAAGCGTCGGCACCTCGACTCGCTGACGCGGCAGCGGTTTCTGGACGCGGCAGCGCAGGCAGAGCGGGCGGTGCGCCAGGCGCACGGACGTCGCAGCACAATGATGCCGGCCGATTGGTCCTGGCAGAGCGAAACGCCGCCGCCGGGACAGGATCGGCTGCTCGCGTGGGGCCAACGGGCGCTTCAGGAGCGTCGGCGGTTCTGGGCGCGGCACTTCGCACTAGCCGGCGTCCGGCGGGCTCCGAGCCGGCGTGACCAGTGGAGCCTGCTCCGCCGCGCCTTCACCACCCGCTAACGCCGCCAGCTTCGCCACGAGGACCTGGTACGCCGTCCAGACCTGACCCGGGGCCGGAACCGCATCGCCGAAGCCTTCTGGTGCGTCGGCTTCGAGCTCGACGGTTACCTGCGGATAGACGCCGTACGCCTCCCCGGCCGAGCGGTCGACGGGCCGACCGGCGGGCGTGAGGTAGTAGGCCGTCGTGTACTTCAGCCGCCCGAGTCGGCCGCCGCGGCCGAGGTCGTCGATCGTCTGCACGCTGCCTTTGCCATATGTCCGCGTGCCGACGACTGTCCCGCGGCCGTGCTCCTGGATCGCGGCGGCGAACACCTCGCTCGCACTGGCGCTGCCGCCGTCGACGACGACGACCAGCGGCAACTCCTCGACCCGTTGGCCCGTCGCATCCGCCGCGGGAGTGGCGTAGAAGTCACGCCGCGGCAGATTCGCTCCTTCCTCCGAAACGATCCGCCCGCCTGGCAGGAACAGGTCCGCCAACGCCACCGCTTCGGAAAGCTGGCCACCGGGATTGCCCCGCAGGTCGAGGACGATGCCGTCGAGCCGGCCTACGTCCACGCTCATCAACGCCCCCGCGACGGCCTCCGTGCTGCCGGGGACGAAGCCGGGCAGTCGCACGAAGGCGACCCGTGGCATCTCGCCGGTCCCGACCTGCGGCAGGTCGTACTCGATTAGAAACTGCGGCTCGCCTTCGTCATCGACGGAGAAGCCGTCGACCAGGATCGCTCGCACCGGCCGTCTTGTCAGGCGGAAGTCGAGCTGTTCGTCGTCGCCACGATCGATCGTGAGCGTGACGTCGGTACCGGCGATGCCGCGAATCTGGTCGATGACCTCGCGCTGCGGCTGGTCGATGATGCTCGCACCATTGACGGCGACGATGCGGTCTCGCGGCAAGATGCCGGCCTCCTTGGCAGGACCACCGGGCAGCGGCCGCGTCACGACGAGTCCGCCCGTCGGCTGGTCCGGCGTCCAGTCCGGCTCCTGCGACCGAACCGCCCGAATCAGAATGCCGACGCCGGTGAACCGGCCGGCCAGGTCATCCTCGAACGACTGCGTCTGCACCGGCGGGACGAAGACGGTGTTGACGTCCGTCGTGAGCCCGAGCATCCCGTCGACCGCCGCCCGGGCCAGATCCGCCCGGTCGAGCTCGCGCACGTAGCCGGCCTCGATGCGGTCCTGGACGTCGAGCAGCGTTCGCACCAGATCCTGATCTTCCGCCCGCGCCAGCCCGCCCTCGCCCGCGTTGCGAAGGACGAGTGCGGCGAGGCAGGCGACCAGCACGAGCCAAACCGCCCGCCGCCCGAGCTGCGGCTTCATTTCCTCGGCAGCATCGGCAGCATCGGCAGCATCGGCAGGGGGCGGCACGACCGCCGACTGTACGAGAGGCGGCTGCGGATGTTACTTGAAGCGGCCTCGATATTTGG
>CAYQCT010000062.1:0-6271 GCA_964416015.1 uncultured Tepidisphaerales bacterium | reverse complement strand
GCGGCCTCTGCCGTAGGCTCACGCCGGACCGGCTTGCCGGTGGAACGGGTGGACGGATGAAGGAGGTTGTTGTCCTTCCGAACGCTGACGCTGAGGCTGCCCAATGAATCGTCTGGTCGTTGAATCCCGCGACATCACCTACGAGGCCGCCGGTCCACGTACGCCGCCGCCGCCCGGGACGCCGACGCTGGTGCTGCTGCACGGCTTTCCGCTGGACTGTCGCGTCTGGGCGAATGTCGCCACGCAGATGGCGGAAAAGTATCGCGTCGTCCGGCCCAACCTTCGCGGGTTCGGGCCCTTCACGGACGAAGAGACGTTCAGTATCGACGATCTCGCGGGCGACGTCCGCGTCCTGGCGCACTCGCTACGCGACGTCCCCGTGGTCATGGCCGGTCTGTCGATGGGCGGCTACGTCGCGCTCTCGTTCGCCAAGCAGTGGATCAAGGAGCTCGCCGGCCTCGCCCTCGTCAACAGTCGCGGCAAGGCGGACGCGCCCGAGGCCCGGCCTGCCCGCGAGGCGATGGCACAACTCGCCCGCGATCGTGGCACGGCGGCCGTCGTCGCCCAGATGCTGCCGAACATGCTCGATCGCGACTCCTACACGGAGCACCCGGCCATGGTCGAGTCGCTCGAGCGGATCATGCTCGACACGCCGGTCCCGACGATCGCGAATGCCTGCCTTGCCATGCGCGACCGCGACGACTACCGCGGCCTGCTCCGCGAGACCGGCGACCTGCCCGTGACCGTCATCAGCGGCGACGGCGACCAGATCGTTCCCGAAGCCGAGTCGCAGGAGCTGGGCATGCTCAGCGACAGCATCGACCACGTCCGCCTCCCCGGCTGCGGCCACATGTCGCCGGTCGAAGCACCGGAGCTCGTCGCGGAGGCTCTGGACCGCCTGATGCAGCGGGCGACACGCTATGCGGCGTCAAAGAACTAGGAGCCCTACGAGAACTGGTAGGTTGAGCCCCGGCCCACCATCCGTATCCGGCCAATCGTTCTGATCCCGATGGTGGGCCGGGCAATAATGCGCAGCAAGCGACGGTGCGTGGCGAGCCCCGACCGTAAGGGAGGGGTCTATCAGGGAGGGGTCTATCAGGAAGATACCGTGGTCAACGACGGACCACCTCCCTCACGGTCGGGGCTCGCAACCGACCCTGCGTCCAGTCCTCTCTTACCCTAACCTCTCGACGATCGCTCACTTGGGAGCTTTGTCCTGTCGCTTCATGCGCATGCTTGTGGGGCCCACCCGACGTCGGATCTGTCTTCTCGAACGGCTCGTAGGAGCCGCCGGTGGTACGCCCGGAGTCGTCCAACTGCACCTGGCGTGGCCTTGACGTCATTGGCCCGAATCGAGGACGACGCCGGTCTTGCCGAGAACCGTGCCGGTGGCCCGCGCCAAGTCGACCCGGGCCAGCTCGTACTCCGTCACCGCCCGCGCGACGGCCAGCTCGGCTGTGGCGAGTTCGGACTGTGCCTCGAGAAGCTCGGCCGCCGAGGTCGCCCCAGCGTCGTACTGCCTCTGCTCCGCGTCGAGCAATGCAACCGCAGCATCCCGGCGGCGGCGGGCGGTGAGGATCCGGAGGTAGCCCGTCTCGATCGCGGCGACGGCGTCGTAGACCTCTCGTTGAATCGCCTGCCGCCGGGCAGCGACGGTGGCCAGCGCCTCGAGCCGGCGGAGCGTCGCCGCCCGGAGCCGTTCGCGACGCTGGCGGTTGCCGAGGTTCAGCTCGTACCGCAGGCCGAGAGTGTGATCCTGAAAGTTGCCCTCGAAGAGCGTGTCGACCGCATCGCCGTAGCTGCCGCCGAGGCCGTTGAGGCCGAACTCGTAACGCAAGTCGATCGCCGGCCGATTCGCTGCGTTGCGTGCCTGCAGCAGAACCGCCCGCTGCTCGGCGACTCGCAGGCGGAGCTCCAACAGATCCATCCGCAGCACGATCGCATCCTCCGCAAGCCGGTCAGCATCGAGGTCGAACGCCGCCACCGTCGGCGGCGTGTCGGGCAGGACGCGGGCGCGTCCGCCGACGTGCAGACCTTCGGCCGCGTCCGCCGGTACGCCGAGCAGCTCCTTCAACGCCCGCTCGCGGATGCCGGCGTCCTGCTCCGCCTCCTGCAGCAGGTCCGCCGCACTCGCCGCCGCGGACTCGGCCCGCACGACATCAACCCTTGACGAGACGCCCGCCGCGGTACGCGATCGCGCCCGCTGCAGCTGGTCCGTCGCCAGCTCGAGCTGCTTCCGCCGCACGGCCACGACCCGCCGCGCCAGGTCGAGCCGCCAGTAGGCGATGTCGACGCTGGCCAGCGTGTCGACGACGGCCAGCTTTTGCCGCGCCTGCGTCTGGGCGAGTCGTGCGGCCGCGACGCGGATACCGGCCTCGCTCGCGTCCGGCCCTGCCCCGCGACCGAGCGGCTGGCTGAGGCTGAACCGCAAATCCTGCTCGTACTGCGGATTCAGCACCCGGCCGACGTCGGTCTCGAGGCGGTCGAACGGCGACTCGACGCGGAACTCGCCGCCCGTCCGCAGCGGCAGCACGAACGCCGGCAGCAGCCGAATCGCCTCGCTCTGGCCGCCGAGCACGCGGACGACAGCCGGCTCGCCGCCGACCACGTCGTCGTCACCCGCGACGACCGTCTGATTCACGACCGGGCTGTCGAGTCGGCTGAAGCTGCCGTCGACGACGAGGTACGGCTCGAAGACGGCCCGCTCGGCGTCCAGGTCCGCCCGCGCCGCCAGCGGGCCGAACCGCTCGACGCGGAGGTCGAGGTTGTACTGCAACGCCAACGCCCGTGCCTCGGCCAGCGTCAACGGCACCACCGCACCGGCCGGTCGCGAAGTCGCCGGCCGCGTCGTCGTCGGTTCCAGATCGAGCGGTTCCACGCGGGCGAACGCCGATTCCGGCAGCGTGTACGGACGCACGTCCGGCCCGCAGCCGATGGCGGCGAGGAGCGTCAAAAGCAACGAGATCCGAAGGAGCAATGCAGCGGCAGAGTAGGGGTTGCTCCGCTGCGACTCTTTACTTACTCGTGCCGGAGCGCCACGATCGGATCGAGCCGTGAAGCCTTGAGCGCGGGGAACAGGCCGAATGTCAGGCCGACGGCGGCGCTGAAGCCGACGGCAAGCAACGCCGCCCACGCGGGCACGGCGGCCTGATCCAACGGCGAGTTCGGCACGTACCGCACCGCCAGCGTCAGGCCCTGCCCGAGCGCGAGGCCCACGAGGCCGCCGACGACGCAGAGGACGACCGCTTCGATCAGAAACTGCAGCAGGATCGCGTTCGGCCGGGCGCCGACCGCCTTGCGTAGGCCGATCTCGCGGGTGCGTTCGCTGACGCTGACGAGCATGATGTTCATGATGCCCACGCCGCCGACGAGCAGGCTGATGCCGACGACGCCGGAAGCCGCGAAGGTGATCGCCCGGCCGATCGTGCGGACCTGTTCCAGCGCCGCCTCGACACGTCGCACGCCGAACGTGTCCTCCTGTCCAGGGCCGATGTTGCGACGCGAGCGCATGTAGTGCTTCACCTCCGCCTCGGCTTCCTCGACGGCGGTCGCATCGGTCGCACGGGCGGCAACGTAGATCGTCCGCCACGGGTTGCTGTCCATCCGCCAGAGCGTCGAGAACGGGATGTAGACGTTCGTCTCCGGCGGCCCGCCGAACGGCAGCTCGCGGCTCGGCTCGATGATGCCGACGACGCGAAACCGTCGGCCGTCCAGCAGAATGTCCTGGCCCACGGCGTCGACCGGCAGCTTCAGCTCGTCCCGCGTCTCCTCGTCGATCAGGCAGACGGTCCGCCCGTCGTCCTGATCGACCGCGTTGAACGGTCGGCCCTCGATGACGTTGCGGCTCTCGATGGAATGCCACGCCGGCTCGATGCCGGTGACATTCTTGACGCGCACCTCGTCGCCGTGCCGAATCGTCAGGCGGCGGCTGGTGATGCGGGTGAAGGCGGCAATGCTCGGCGCGGCCTCGGCGAGGCCGTCGAACTCGTCGGGTGAGAAGTTGATGACGCGTCGCGAGAGCTGGCTCTGCGGGCCGTCGTCCGGCCGATCGGGGAAGACGAAGAGGTTGTTCGCGCCGAACTGGTTGATTTCGCTGATAACGCGTCGCTCGAGCCCGGTGACGGCAGCGACGACGACGGTCACGCTCGCGACGCCGATGACGATGCCAACTGTCGTCAGCAACGCGCGGACCTTGTTGGCCCAGATTTGCCCCAGCGCCAGCCGGACGCCGGCGGCGACGCTGGCGAGCGGGCGAAGCAGGCGGTGCAGCACGCGGCGATGCTACGGGAGGCGGCGTGCGGTGTTTCAGTCACTGCCGCAGCCACATCCGCCGGGAACGGAGCCGGGGAATCCGCCAGAGGGCGGCCGGTTGGGCGTCGCAGGCGTGGGTCTCGTCTTCGTCGATCCGCCGTCGCCGCCGGCGGACGGGTCGGGTGCCGGGCCGGCGAAGGCGGCATTGCCCGCGCCGCCGGCCGGTGGTTCGTCCCCAGCTTCGGGATCCTTCTCGGCGGGTTTGGGTCGCCGCCGGTCTTCGTCATCGCCCCGCTTGCCATGCCGATGCTGCCGCCAATTCGAGCCACGTGCGACGCCGCCATGGCCGCTGTCTTCAATGTCGCACCCCTCGGCGTGCCGCAGCAGCACGACCGGCCCCGTCGGCTTCTCGATCGGCAGCAGCGTGCCGATGCGGTGCACCACGCCGTTGACCACGATCTCGTCGACCTCCAACAACGGCACGCGGTTCACCAGCAACGCCGGCTCTGCCGACTCGTCCGGCAGCTCGAACCACAACGTCTCGCCCGGCAGCGACCGCCGCATCACCAGCGACTTCACCGCCGCCGTCGGCGTCGCCTTCCACGACAGATGCGCCGCCACCTGCACGCGTAACTCCGCCCGATTCTCCGGCAACAGCAGCCGCGCCAGCTCGGCTTCACTGATGGCCGCGTCGGTCGGCGCGAGCACCGTCAGCGCGTGCTCGCCGTCGAGGACTTCGACCAAGCCCGCGTGGGCCGCGAGCTGCGCGAAGCGTTGATGCTGCTCGTCTTCGCGAAGCACGTCCCACGCCGACCCGCTCCGTCGCGACGGCGGCAGGACGACCGGCTTTGCCTCTTCCACGCCTTCCGCAGCCGACGCAACAGTCGTGCCGAACGCACACGCACCGACGCACGTTGCAAGAAGAACCACCACCGCTCGCCGGAACCGTCGACCCATGTCTCTGCTGTACCAGAAGCGTCGCAAGTACGCAACGGAAACAAGCCGACATCAGACTGCCTGCAGCTTGTGCCGGATGTACTCGGCACGGGCCTCACGGCGGGCGTCGCCTTCGAGCTTTTTGCCGCGTTGCTTCTGCAAATGCGACGGCTGCGTCATCAGGACCAGGTCGTTGAGCGTGCCGACGTCGATGTCCTTGACGCGGCCCAGGTGCACGCCGAGTCGGACGTGACTGAGCAGCTTCAACGCGTCCTCGCTGCTCATCAGCCGGGCGTTGCGGAGCAGGCCGAGCGCGCGGAAGACGATGTCGTCCAACGCCACCGGCCGCTCGGACCGCAGCGTTCGGCGGGCCTGGTGTTCATAGTCGATGATCTTGGGGATCGTGCCGTGCTTGAAATCGTCGATGAGCTCCTGCTCGTCCTTGCCGAGGGTGGTTTGGTTGCTGACCTGGAAGAAGTCGCCGGTGGCTTCAGTGCCTTCGCCGTAGAGGCCGCGGACGGCGAGCTTCATGGCTTTGGCGGCGCGAAAGACCTTCTCGATTTCGCCGGTCAGCTTCAGCGCCGGCAGGTGGAGCATGACGCTGACGCGGATGCCCGTGCCGACGTTCGTCGGGCAGGCCGTCAAGTAGCCGAAGCGTGGGTGGAAGCTGAACTCGAGCTGTTCCTCGAGCGCATCGTCGACGTCGTTGATCTGCTCCCAGGCCTCGTCGAGCTGCAGGCCGCTCTTCAAAACCTGCAGGCGGAGGTGGTCTTCCTCGTTGACCATGATCGACAGGTCTTCATCCGCACCGATCGCCACGCCGCGGGCGCCCTCGGCGGCCGCGTGTTGCTTGCTGATGAGGTGTCGTTCGACGAGCAGCTCACGGTCGACTTCGGTGGCCCGGTCGAGGTCGACGTACAGCGTCTGCCGGGCGAGCTCGGCGTCGAGGATCGTGTCGCGGATGCGTTGCTCGAGGTCGCGTCGCTGGCTTCGGCTGGCGGTGCCGAGGAAGGGCACGCCCTTGACGTTGCGGGCGAGGCGGATGCGGCTGCTGATGACGGTCTCGCCCTGCGGGCCGGAGCCG
>CAYQCT010000061.1:2842-18470 GCA_964416015.1 uncultured Tepidisphaerales bacterium | reverse complement strand
ACGGTCTTGCCGTAGATGCCGAGCACCTCGAAGCCGCTGCGGGCGAACAGGCGGCGGAGGCCGTCGGGGGTGAAGGTGTGCAGGGCGAACTGCTCGGCCTTGTCGCCGGTGACCCATTGCGTGCGGCCGGTCTTCAGGACGTCGATCGCCGCGTCGACGTTGCCGCGGTCGAGATAGGCGTCGGCGGCGGCGAGGCGGTTGTCGGCGGTCGCGATCACGACGCCGCCGGGCGTGCTGCAGCGGAACATGGCGTTCGCCGCCCGCTGCGGGTCGCGACAGATCGAGAGCGGGTCGCCCATCGCGACCGTCAACGCGTACGTCGCGTCTTCGATGAGGTCGACGATGTCCGCCTCCTCCGCGCGGCAGCCGTCGGCTTTGGTGCCGAGGGCGTCGAGCTTGCCGCGAACCTCGCCGACCATGGCCGGGGCGTGATCGACGAAGGTCGTCGCGAAGCCGCTTTTCATCAGTTTGAGGCCCCACTTGCCCGTGCCGCAGCCGACGTCGAGACAGCGGGCCGACGCGTCGCGTGGCAGGTGCGGTTTGATCAGTTCCCACGTGACGGCGTCGTGGAACCGCCAGAAGTCGTCGTCATAGATGGCGTCATACTTGCGTGCGACGCGGTTGTGGTAGCGCTTGCTGGCTGGTCCGCTCATGGCCGATCGTTGGCCGTACCGTCGCGGCGTGACCGACGCCGGCCCGTTCCTGACGCACACCTTCGCCAACGGCCTGACGCTCGTCGCGGAGAAGATGCCCGGCGTCCGCAGCGCCGCGATGGTCCTGACCATGCCGGCCGGGGCGGCGACGGATCCTGTCGAACGGTGCGGCAGCGCGACGGTTCTGGCAGAGATGGCACAACGCGGCGCGGGCGATCGCGATGCAAGGCAATTCACCGAGCACCTCGACGGCCTGGGGCTGACGCGCGGCGACGGCGTGGGCACGATCAGCGTCCGCTACACCGCGGCGGGTCTTGCGGCGAACGTCATGAAGGCGTTGCCGGCGTTCGCGGATTTGGTGCAACGGCCGCATCTGAAGGACGACGCATTCGGCCCGAGTCGGGACTTGGCGCAGCAGGCGCTAGAGGGGTTGGCCGACGATCCGCAGCGGCTGGCGATGGTGCGGCTGCGGGAGTGGTCGTGGCCTGGGCCGTTGAGCCGAAATCCGATGGGCGAGCCGGACCACCTGGCGAAGCTGACGGCGGCGGCGGCGCGGGACGATTTCGCCGAGCGTTGGCAGCCGAACGGCAGCGTGATCAGCCTGGCGGGTGACGTCGACTTCGGACGTGTCGTCGAAGAAGTCGGCCAGAGTTTCGGCGACTGGTCGGTGAAAGAGACGCCGACGGCCGAGTTGACGCCGCCGCCGGGGCCGTTTCACTTCGAGGAGCAGGACAGTCAGCAGACGCACATCGCGTTGCACTACCCCACAGTTTCGGAGACGGCCGACGACTACATGCCGGCCCGGCTGGCGATCGAGTGCCTCAGCGGCGGGATGAGTGGGCGATTGTTTGACCGCATTCGAGAGAAGCAGGGGCTTTGCTACAGCGTCTTCGCGAGTTACGTCGGGGCGGCCGGTGCGGGTGTGCCAGAAGATCTGGCGGGCGTCTTCTGCTACGCCGGCACGAGCAACGAGCGGGCGCAGGCGACGCTCGACGCGCTGGCGCACGAGCTGCACGACCTGGCGAACGGCGTGACGGCGGACGAGCTGCAGCGGGCGAAGGTCGGCCTGAAGGCGGGCGTGGTCATGTCCGGCGAAAGCAGCAGCTCACGCGCGACCGCCTTGAACTATGACTGGACGGTCCGCGGCCGGCTACGCACGCTTGACGAGATCGTCGCGGCGGTCGATGCGGTCGACCTCGACACGCTGAACAAGCATCTTGCACGGCATCCGGCGGGGCCGTTCGACGTGGTGCTAATCGGGCCGAAGCCCCTTGCCGTTCCCTCAGAAACGCGAAGAAGCAAAGAGGCAAAGACCGAGCAAAGGATAGAGATGTAGTTCTTCCCATTTTTTTTCCTTCGCTCGGTCTTTGCCTCTTTGCTTCTTCGCGTTTCTGTCTCTGCCATGCACTACAAGCACGTCCTTCCCAACGGCCTGACGATCTACGCGGAGGCCGTGCCGACTGCCCGCAGCTTTGCGGCTGGCCTCTTCGTTCGCACAGGCACGCGGGACGAGCCAGCGCGGCTCAACGGCGTCAGCCACTTCCTCGAGCACATGATGTTCAAGGGCAGCGCGCAACGCGATGCGGCCGAGATGAATCGGCGGTTCGACGCGATCGGGGCGCAGTACAACGCGTTCACCACGCAGGAGATCACGGCCTACTACGCGTCGGTTCTGCCCGAATTCACTGAAGAAGTCGTCGAACACCTCGGCCATCTGTTTCGGCCGGCGTTGCGCGAAGCGGACTTCGAGATAGAGAAGAAGGTTATCCTCGAGGAGATCGCGATGTACGCCGACGATCCGGGGCATCGCATTTTTGAGCGGGCGATGGCAGAGCATTTTGCGGGCCATCCGCTGGCGATGAGCATCCTCGGGCCGGTGGAGACGATCGAGACGATGAGCCGTGACGACATGGCGGCGTACCACGCGGCGAATTATGGTCCGCGGAACACGGCGCTCGCCGTTGCTGGCCAATTTGACTTCGATCAGCTTTGCGAGATGGCGGAGCGGCATTATGGAACGTGGGAACCGGTCGGCGCGGAACGGACCTATTCTGAACCATCGAGCGTCGGCAACAGGACCGACTTAAAGGACGAAAAACTCAATCGGCTGTACGCGATGGGGCTATGTCCTGGACCGAGCGCACAAGACGAGACGCGGTACGCCGCCCGCGTACTCAGCGACCTGCTCGGTGACGGCGACGGCAGTCGGCTGTACTGGGCACTTGTCGACCCGGCCATCTGCGACGAGGCGGATTTTGGGCCGTACTCGCACGATCGCACCGGCAGCTTCGCCCTAAGCGTGACGTGCGACCCGGCCCGCGGCGATGAAGCAATCGACATCGCGATGCGGGAGCTGGCCCGCGTTCGCAACGACCTGTCAGCCGACGAAGTCGAGCGGAGCAAGCAGAAGATCGCCGGCGAAGCCGTGCTGCACGGCGAGAGCGTCGGCGGCCGGATGCGAGCTATCGGGATGAACTGGATTTACCTCGACAAGTACGTTTCGCTTGACGAAGAACTGGACGCGCTACTCGCGGTAGACATCAACAAGGTACAAGCACTTCTCGAACAGTACCGGTTCGACCCGATGACGATCGTGACGCTCTCGCCATAGTCCTAGCGATCGAGATACCGCTGCGTTAGATCCCCGTATGCATCAGTCCGACGATCGCGAAGAAAGGGCCAGTGGGTGCGGCTGAACTCGACGCGTTGCAGGTCGCACTCGACGACCATCGTCCCCGCCGCGTCGCCGGCTTCGGCAAGAAGCGAACCGTCGGGCGCGCAGGCGAACGAGCGGCCCCAGAACTCGATGCCGTCGTCGCTGAAGGCGTTGCCAGCGGCATCGAGAACATATTCGTGGCCGATGCGGTTGCTGGCTGCGACGAAGCAGCCGTTGGTAATCGCGTGCGACCGCATGACGGTCTGCCAAGCCTCGTGCTGAGCGACGCCGAACTCCTGCTTTTCCTGCGGATGCCAGCCGATAGCGGTCGGGTAGAGCAGGATCTCCGCGCCGTGCAACGCCGTCAGTCGGGCGGCCTCGGGATACCACTGATCCCAACAGATCAACACGCCGATCTTCGCAAACTTCGTTACGAATGATTGGAAGCCCACATCACCCGGCGTGAAGTAGAACTTCTCGTAGTACAATGGATCGTCGGGGATGTGCATTTTGCGGTACGTTCCGACGGTCGAACCGTCCGCATCGATAACTACGGCCGTGTTGTGGTACAGGCCTGGTGCGCGTCGTTCGAAGAGACTGGCAACAACGACGACCTGCTTCGCCTTCGCAAGCTTCGCCACTTCCTTCGTCGTCGGGCCGGGGACGGGTTCGGCCAGGTCGAAGAAGCGGTGATCTTCCCCTTGGCAGAAGTATTTGCTCGTGAAAAGCTCCTGCGTACACACGATCTGCGCCCCGGCGTCGGCGGCGTCTTCGATCAGGGCGAGCTGCCGGGCGAGGTTCGCCTGCGGGTCGTCGCCGCAAGCCATCTGGGTCAAGCCGAGCCGGACGATGCGGGAGTTGCTGGGCACCGCACGACCTTACGGCGTCGCGGGTCGCGTCGTCGGCTCGCCGGCACCGGCGAGGAAGCTGAGCCGGCCGCTGCGGTCGAGGATGGCGAGCCCGCCCGGCATCAGCTCGACCGCGACGCCGCCCGTCGGCATGCCGAACTGGCCCGCCGTCAGCCGCGCCTCGTGGCGGAGCAGGCCGGTCTCGTAGCCGGCGTCCGGCACGAGTTGTCGTCCGAAGGGCGTGATGCGGAGGTCGGTCGTCGACGTGCGACCGCTCCGGGTGCCGACCGGCTGCGGGCGGTCGACGAGCAGGGCAAAGCCACGCGACAGGAGAAGGTCGACGTTGTTTGCCGGGTCGAGCGAGCGTGACACCGGCCCGTTGTCTCGCCACCAATGCGGCCCGACGTCGCCGCCGGGCGCCCGCAGGTCGTACGCGACGAGGCCGCGCGGCGAGACGAGGTAGACGCGTGATGCCTCGGCGTAGAGCGTTGTTCGACGCAGACGGCTCGACTCGCCGCTTTGACTGCGTTGCTGATGCCGCTGCAGGTCTTGGCCGAGGCGAGGCGGCAGGTCGTTGGGCTCGAGCGTATCGGCATCGGGCCCGGCGGCGGTGAGCAGGACGAGCTCTCTGCGATCCTCCGTCTCCGCTTGCACGCGCATCGCCTCGCCCGTTGCGGTGTCGACGACGACTGCCGCGGCGACGCCGGTGGCGCGCGGCGCGGCGACGACGACGAGCCAGCGCGACGCGATGGCAAGCCGACCGGCGTCCGGCCGCCCGAGCCATTCCTGCCCGGCGGCGGCGAAGACGCCGTCCTGCAAGGCCGGCGTGAAGTCCGCCTCCTGCGGTCCGACGGCGAGGGTGCCGCCGGCGAGCGACTCGTGCGGTGCGTGCGGGTCGAAGAAGCGGACGCCGTCGCTGACGAAGGCGACGGCACCGCCGGGCAGGGCGGCATAGGTCCGCAGCGGCGTCTGGTCGCCGTCGAAACCGCGGGCGGCCAATGCCTGGCCGGAGATGCTGTCGATCGCGAGCAGTCGTCCGCGGCTTCCGGCGTAGGTCGAGGCGACGACCGTCTGTGCCGAGGCGGTCAAGCCGTCGACGCGGGACTGGCCGAGCGGGAGCGTCCAGGCGAGCGTGCCGTCATCGTCGATCCGGGCGAGCAGCTGCCCCGCGGGCTGTTGGATCGCGAGCACCGTGCCGTTGGCGGAGCGGGCGGCGGCAACGACGTGCGGCGAGACGTCGGCAGGACTGCCGAGCGCGCCGCGTCCGGCAGCGGAGTTGCGACTTGGCGTCGCCGGCTTTTCGTCTTCCGGCTCCTGTTCCGGAAGAACAGCAAGTTGCACACTCACCCCGGCGGGCGGCATCGTCACGTCGCTCGCGGCGACGGTCCAGGACGTCGAGCCGTCGGACATGTGTCGCGAGATGCCGCCGCGACCCCAGGTGATCAGGTCGCCGTCCACGAGCGTTGCCGCGGCGGGCTCGAGATCGATCAACGGCGGCGTGACGAGCGACGCCTTTCGTTCGCCGAAGGCGTAGATCGCAAGCGAGCCGTCGGCGAGGCGGACAACGACCTGGTCCTGTGGCTCCGTCGTCGGCACGATGGAAACGACGGCGTCGACGGCGGCGACGGGCTGCGGGCGGAACGGGCGGGCGTTGAGTTCCAGCGGCAGATTCGCATCGGGCGCGGCGTCGCGGGCGGCCTGCTCGTGCTGCCGCGTCAGCTCGTAGGCCGCCTGCTCGATCGTCGCCCCGGCGGGCACCAGCACGCGGCCGTCGGGTGCGACCAGCGGTGCCGTCAGCAGCACCGTCGGCGTCTGCTCGGCCTCGCGGCGCAGGATGGCCGCGGCGTCTTCGAGCCGGTCGGCGAGCAACTCGGCGGCCGCACCGCGGAGCGACGCCTGCATCGCCAGCTCGATGTCTCGCGCCGCCAACGCGGCCCGGCGTAGCTCGCGAAGTTCGGCGGCCCGCTGCGTCGGGTCGGGCGTCTGCGTCGCGACCTGCGACAACGCCGTTCGGCCGGCGACGCTGTTGGGGAACGTGTCGAAAACGCCGCGCAGGGAGACGAGGTCGTCCGCCTTTGCCAGCTCGCGTGCGGCCTGATCTTCGTAGGCGTCGTAGAGCGTCTTGCCGTAGCGAAGCAGCAGGGCGGCGATCTGCTCGCGGGCCGCATCGCCGGCGGGACGATGGCCGCCGCCGCCGGCATCAATGGCGACGTCACGCCAGTCCGGCCGTCGCAGGACATCCTGCAACGCCGCGATCCGCTCGTCAGGGCCGCCGGGCGCTTCTTCGAACGCGGCCAGCGCGAAGCGGACGCGGACGTGCTGCGACGGCGTGCCGGCGAGTTCTTCAGCGAGCTGCAGAAGTTGCGTCGACCGCGTCTGCGCCGCCTCGTGGTGGACGACGCCGAGCGTCGCGTCGAGTACCATCTCGCTTCCACCGGGCAGCTTCGCCGCCCGGCGGAACTGGTCGAGCGCGTCGGCGGTTTCTCCCTCGGCGTAGGCGAGCTCCGCCAGGCCGACGAGCGGCGTCGGGTCCTGCGGGTCGGCCTCGGCGTCGGCGAGCAGGCGGCGACGGATCGCCTCGCGATCGGCAAATACGCCTAGCAACGACGGCCCAGCGACGAGCAGGCGGTCGTCGAGCAGGACGATGTTCCCCCCCTGCAGCGGCTGCGCGTCCCGCCGCCGATCGGTCGACGGGCGGAGCTGCGCGTAGGTCGCGGCGTCGCCGAGTCGGTCGCCGTCGCGGTTGCCGGTCGCGTCGTCGATCGCGGCCAGGCCGTCGTGGAGCGGGACGATGACGTGCTCGCGTGTCACGACGGGTCGTCCGCGAATGGCTTCGGTGACCGCGCCGCGAAGCCGCTCCGGCAGGGTGAACGGGCTGTCCCAGTGCAGCCAGCCGTCGGCGTCGAGCGCGTCGAACGCCGCCGGACCGTCGGCGACGGCGGCAAGCGTCGCGTCGATGTCGATGCAAAAGACTTTCCGCGAGCCGAACGCGTACAGCCGATCGCCGCGCACGGCGAGGAGGCTGCGGACCATGTCTTCCTCCGTCGTCGCCCGGTACGTTTCGGGGCCGGCGGTGTCGAGCGTGGCAATGCGCGTCCCGTCGTCGGCGTCGTAGACGAGGATCTTGTCCGCGTCCGCCCGACGGCAGCGGCGTGTTGACGTAGTACGGCAGGGCGGGCGTGACGCGGCTGTCGCGGACACGCACCCGGACCGCGCCGCGCGCGTTGCGACCGGCGGGCGCGGGTCGCTCGTACAGGTCGATCCAAAGCAGCTGCCCGGCACCGGCATCAACGGCCGCCAACGCGCCCGCACCGGTCGGCGCGTAGACGATGCCCGCCGCCGCCGAGGGCAGCGGGCGCGGCTCGGGCTCGAGTCGGCCGCGCTCATTGCGGAGCGTCCGCGGGCTCTCCGTCGCGAGGTACGTCAGGTGGCGGATCTTGCCGCTGTCCGGTTCAAGCGCAACGAGGAAGCTGGCGGCGAATTGCTGCGCCGACGTCTTGCTGCGGGCCATGACCCAGACGGCACCGTCGTACGAGATCGGGCCGCCCACGTACTCGCAACGCTTGAATGACTGGATCAGCTGCTGCGTCGTGTCCGCCGGCTCGGCGTCGGCGTCGTCGAGGAAGGCGTCGATGTCCTGCCGGGACGGGTGCACCTGCCAGAGCAGGCGGCCGTCCTGCCGGTCGAGCGCGACGACCGTCCCGCCGACGCTCGGCCCGTTGCCACCGCGACCGACTTGCAGTGGATCGTCCGTGCCGAGCACGGCAAAGAGCACGTCGCCGTCGAGGTGCGGCGACATCGCCTGTCCACGCGGCAGCGTCGAGCCGTGGCCGACGTCGAAGAAGCCGTCCGCACTGTGCGTCGCAGCCCAGGCGTTGGGCGGTCGTCTCGCGGAAAGGTCCAACGCCCGGACGCGTCGACCATCGGACCAGTAGGCGATGCCGTCGGCGACGACCGGGAAGATGCCCGTGAGCTGGCCCGTCTGGCGGGCGACTTCGAGCTCGCGGACGGAGTTGCCACGCCGGCCGTCGCCCAAGTCGCCGGTGGCTTCGGCGGCGAACTGCGGGCCGAGGACGCCGGGCGAGGCATCGGCAAGTTGGCCACGCGCGACACTGCCGCCCAGCGTCGGCCAGACGAGCCGCGGCGTCGCAACCGTCGGCAAGTCCTCCACCTCCGTCGGCAGCAGGGCCATCGCCTCCTCGACCGACCGGTTCTGGCCAGCAACCTGGATCCGGTCCAGGCCGTGCTGCGTCGCGAGCAGGTCCGTTGCGTCAGCCGTGTCGGCACCGGCGATGCGACCCGCGGCGACGACGCGATAGAGCAGGGCGGCCCGTGCATTGCTGCCGTCGAGGATTTGCAACGATCCCGCGTCGGGATTGGCGTCGAGCGTCGCCCGCAGAAGCCGGCGGGCGCGGGAGGCTTCGCCCAGGACGAGGTAGGCATCCGCCGCCCGGGCCGCGGCTTCGAGCGCGGTGGCGGTCAGCGGATACCGCCTGGCGACGGCAGCGAATGCACCGGCCTGATCGAACGGATCGGGCGACTCGAGCCGCATCGCCCCTTCGAGCACCCGCCGCGCGACCGGCTCGTAGCGGGTCCGGTAGGCCTCGCGTCCCTCCGCCGGCCAGCTCGCCAGACGCAGGCGGACGGCCCGACGCACGGGTCGATACGGCTCGCCCTCGCCGCCGGCCACGGGCCTGTCGCCGAAGGCTTCCTCGGCTTCCTGCAGCACCTCCGCCGCCTTGATCCATTCGCCGAGCGAGACGAGACGGTCCGCCAACGCGAATTGGTCCAACGCCTGCGTCGAGTCGTCGACGTAGACACCGGCCGTCGAGTCCTGCGGCGACTCGTCTTGTGCGATGACGGGGTTGGCAAACAGCGACAGGACAAGGGCCGCCGCGACGGTGCCGCAGGTCCGGGACGTCGGCCGACGCAAGGTGTGTGGCTTCACCATCCGACCTGCATCGTAAGGCGACGACGACTGCCTGTCGGCCCGCGGAGACAGTTCGCGAAGGTGCAGATCTTGCCGCGAGCAAGACCCGAACGCCCACGGGCTCAGCCCGTGGGCGTTGACGACAAGCTCCTTAGAATCCGACGACGATCGCTCACGCGAAGTACTTGCCCCAGATCGGCTTTAACTTCTCGATCTCGCTCGCTTGGACCTTCGACTTGTCGCTCCAGATGCCGAGCTTCAACGCCTCGCGGATCGGGCAGGCCATCAGCTCGTCGCGCCGGTCCGGCAGGCTCGCGGCGGTGCTGCGGAGCAACGACATCGCGTGCCCCGTCGCGGCCTTGAGGTGGCCGATGATCTCCATCAGCAGCGACTCCGCCGACGCCGACTCGTCCTCGCGTGGCCGCCAGCAGTCGTAGTCGGTCACGAGGCAGACCGCCGCGTACGGCAACTCCGCCTCACGGGCCAGCCGCGCCTCGGGCATCAGCGTCATGCCGATGACGTCGCCGCCCCAGAGCCGGTGCATGTGGCTCTCGGCACGCGTGCTGAAGCTCGGACCTTCCATGCAGACGTAGACGCCGCGGTCGTGCACGCGGTACTCCGCGTCCTTCGGCGTCGCGTCCAGAATCGCCTTTCGCAGCACCGGGCAGAACGGGTCGGCGAACTCGACGTGCACCGCCGCCTGCTCGAAGAAGGTGTTGGGCCGCTTGGTCGTCTTGTCGATGACCTGGTCGACGACGACAAGGTCACGCGGCCGCAGGTCGTCCCGCAAGCTGCCGACGGCACCGCTGGCCAGGACGTGCGTCGCGCCGAGCTGCTTGAGCGCGAACAAGTTCGCCCGGTAGGGCACGGCCGAGGGGTTGCGGGTGTGCCCGATGCCGTGGCGGCGGAGGAGCAACGCGGGCACGCCTTCGACAGTCGTCTCGACGATCGGCGCTGAGGGTTTGCCGAAGGGCGTGTCGACGTCGTGCTCCGTACCGGCCTCGGCGGCGAGGGCGTCGCCCAGGCCGCTTCCGCCGATGATTGCGAGTTTCAGGTCTGCCACGCGCGAGAGTAGCATGCGGGTATGACTCCCGGATGTGGCGGCATCGTGACGATCGTCCTGTTCGTGCTCCTCCTCGTCGGCGGCACTGCGCTGGTCGGCTGTGGCGGCGAGGAAGCGACGCCCGAGGCCACCGTCTACGAGACGACTCACGCGAATGATCCGATCCGCCGGGACGTTCTCGAAGTACTCGTCACCGGCACCGGCCTGACGATCGAGGCGATCCCGGGCGACGATACGGTGCAGGACGCGATGGCCTCACCGATGCACGTCGGCGGGTTTGCCCAAGATTTCGTCGCGGTCCAGGCTGAGCGTCTCGCCGAAATGCGGCCGTCGGACGCGGCGAAGATCGAAGCCAATGCCGAGGCGTACCTCGCGAAGCTGGCGGCGCTGGACGAGTACGGCCGGGCGGTACTTGCGCGTGTGCCGGAAGACTACCGTCTCGTCCGCGACCCGCAGCTCAGCCCGCTGCAAAGCTATGGTCTTGGTGTCGATCCGTCGGGTGTCGAGCTCGAGTCAGAGCTTCTGCTCGCCCCCGAAGGCGACGGCATCGAAGGCACCTACCTCGGCATGATGGACCACAACTTCACCATGATCGCCAAAGACCTCGGCGCGCCCGGCATCGACATCCACGGCCACACCGGCCAACTCACCCTCGGCCACGACCACGACCACTGACGATCGAGCAAACGGGGACAGGCTCCGTCCGCGGTGACTGTCCCCATTTGCGGTCGAGGCTCATTTAGCGTTACACCGCATAGGGGACAGGCACCGCAGACGGAGCCAGTCCCCTTTGCTCACATCGTCGGCAACCTAGTCCGTTCCTCCCACCGCGAAGCCCACGGGCTTTGCCCGTGGGAGTCCGCCCCTGCAACGGCAGCCGTTCTGCGACATATAACTCTTCGTGAGCTACCAATCCTCCGGCAACACGTTCTTTACCTCCGACGGTAAGCCCACCGGCCGCGGCATCGTCGGCATCGTCGCGTTGGCGCTCGTCCTGCTCATCGGCTTCGGCCTGACGTTCATGTTCCGCAGCATCCAAGCCGGCCACGTCGGCGTTGCGACGCTCTTCGGCAAGGTCACCGAACAGGAATACCCGCCCGGCTTGCATTTCCCGGTGAATCCGCTGCTTTCCTGGACGGAGTACGACGTCCGCGACAAGGAGCACAAAGAAGTCGCCAGCGTACCCAGCCGGGATCAGCTGACGACTGAAATCGACGTCAGCGTCGTCTACCGCGTCATGCCCGACCGGGCGGCCCGAATGAAGAGCGAAGTCGGCTCGCGGCAGGACGCGCTCGACGTCCACATCATCCCCAAACTCCGCAGCCTCGTCCGCGAGCAGGGCAAGACGGTCGACAACGCCGAGGAGTTCTTCCAGGCCGAGACGCAGGAACGTCTCACCCGCGACATCCAGTCCCGCCTGATCGATTACCTTGAGCCGAAGGGCATCGAGGTGCAGGCGGTGCTGCTTCGCGATTTCCGGCTGCCTGAGGCAATTCTGGCGAACGTCGAGCTCAAGAAGCAGGCCGAGCAGAAGATCGAGCAGGCCGCTGCCGAGCTGGAGCAGGCGAAGGTGAACGCCCAGACGCAGGTCGAGCAGGCCAAGGCCTCCCGCGAAGCCGCCGAGCAGGAGGCCGAGCAACGCAAGCTCCTCGCCGACGCCCAGGCCTACGAGATCACCGCCATCAACGACGCCATCGCCCAGAACCCGGCGTACATCCAGCTCGAAGCGCTCAAGGCCCTGCAGGAGATGAGCAAGGACGACGCGGCCAAGCTCTACTTCATGAACGCCGACAGCGCCATGCCGTTGCCGCTCATGAATCTCGGCGAGCCGCTGGCGGGCGGCAAGTAGTCGACGGCTCGATAGACTTGGGCCGTGGCGTCGTTCGTCGAACCTGAGCCGCAAGCCGACACCGTGTCACGAGTTGCGTTCGCACTCGCGCTGGTCCTTGCGGCCGGCCGCGCGTTGACGCTGGTGTACCTGCGGGACCCGACGCCCGTCGTGCCGTTGGGGCCCGAAGGCCGCGCCGGGGCCGGCGGCGTCGATGGTGCTCGACCTGCTCTGCCTTGTCCCGGCGTTGCTCGTCCTGTTGCGGCACTGCTTCATCGGCGAGGCGAAGCTGCCGCGGCTGACGCTGTTTGGCCCGCTCTTCGCCTTCGCCGGCCTCGGCTTGGCGTCGACTCTTCGGGCCGACGACGCCGCTGCGGCACTCTTCGCCGGCTCGACCTGGTTCGCACTGACCGCGCTCGCGTTCGCCATCGCGACGACCGCCCGCGGCTGGGCGGACGTGCGGGTCGCCGCGGCACTGGCGGCGGGCGTGCTGGCGGCCAACGTCGTCGCCGGCCTGTGGTACGTCGCCTCGGACGGACCGGCGACGCTGGCAATGTTCCAGGAAGACGCCGACAACCAGCTCCGCGCTCGCGGCATGGAACCCGACAGCTTCGCCGCCCGACAGTTCCTGGGCCGCCTCGAGCGGATGGAGTTCACCGGCCGGACCAACTCGACCAACAGCTACGCCGCGACGCTCGGCGTTCTCGGCCTCGTCACCTTCGGGCTCTGCGTGCCCAGCCTCGTCGGCGGTCGTCATCGCATCGGCCTTGTGGTCACCCTCGTCGGCATCGGAATCGGCGGAACCGCGGGCCTGGCGGATGAGCCGATGCGATGGCTCCTCGTCGGCCTCGGCACCGCCGTCGCCGCCGTCGGAGCCGGCTGGCGGGCGTGGTCGGAACCGGCCGCGACGCGAATGCTCGCCGCCGTCGTTCTTCCGGCGGCTGCGTTCCTGCTCGTTCGCACGCAAAGCCGCACCGCGTTGATCGCGCTGTCGGCAGCAGTCGCCGGCATCGCGCTGCTCTACCTGCTCCGCCATCGCGTCGACCGCCTGCGGCCGGTGCTCGTGCTGGCAGTCGCCGGAGTAATGCTGCTCGGGCCGCTCCTCTACGTCTACGGCCTGCTCACCGGCTCCATGCCGCATATCTCGCTGGAGCTACGGCATTTCTACTGGCGTGGCGCCGCGGCGATCTTCATCGAACATCCACTGCTCGGCGTCGGCCTCGACAACTTCGGCGACCACTACCTCCGCCTCCGTCCGCCGGGTGCTGCCGAGGAGCCGCGGGATCCGCACAATGCGGTCTTTCGCCTCGCGAGCGAGCTGGGCCTCGTCGGCCTGACGCTCGGCGTGGCGTGGGTGCTTTTGCTCGTAAAGACGCTGACACGTCCGCCGCGTGTCGAGACCGCGCGGGCCGCTCCCGCTTCCGCGGCCGGTGCTGCGGGCCTCGCCGTCGCCGGCGTTGCGCTGGCGTACTTCGTCTCGACCGACTTCGGCAGCGACCCGTACTTCGTCACGCTCGAGACGCTCCGCTACATCCTTTACGCGCTCCTCGCAGCCGGCATCGCGCTGCTCGTCGTGCCGATCTCGCCGCAGCAGTCAGACGCCGACGCGACGCCGTCCGGGCTGTTGCCGGCCGTCATCATCGCGGGCGGCGGGGCGTTGTTGCTGCACGGGGCGGTCGATGTCGTGCTCTTCGAGCCGACGATCCTGTTCGCCGTGACGCCGGTGCTGGCGGCAGTGCTCGCAACGCGAAAGGTGCCAAGAGTTGGGGCAAGTCGCGTCGTTGCTGCAGTTGCTCTCGCCTTGATCGCTAGCGTCGGCGTTGTCCTGACGGTCGCCGCCGGACGCGTCGTCGTTGCAGAACAAGCCGCGCGCCATGGCGATGACCTGCTCCGCGGTGGTCGCGCGGTTGCGGCGGTTCGGGCCTACGACGACGCCGTCGGTTGGCGGTCGGTCCTCGCTTCGCAGCACGCCGTCAAGGCCGGCGACGCGGCCCGCTACGCCCGCGATCCCGCCGCCGCTGCGCGTCGCTACGTTCTTGCCGCGGAAGAGCGGCCGACGTGGATTCTGCCGCGGGTTCGTCTCGCAGAAGTCGCGACGTTCCAGGGAGATCCCGCCGCCGCGGTGGAACAGCTTCAGATCGCGACGCAACTCGACCCGCGTAGCGTTGGCCTTCGACTGCGACTCGCCGACGCCCTCGAAGCCGCCGGCGACGCACCGGCCGCCGCGGTGGCCATCGAGGTGGCGCTTGACGTTGATGACGCCCTCGCCGACTACGAGCCGGAACGGCTGTCCGCGCAACGACGGCAGGCGCTGGCCGATCGTGCGGCCCGGCTGCTTGCTCGCGATTCGGCTCGGTAGTTCCGCGAGTCGACTCGACGACTTGATCTGAATCGGAACGTTCGCGTCGTTGACCGCCGGGAAGGAGCCGCCGCGGCTACGGTTTTTGAACGAATCCTATGACGTCTTCGACGTTCCCGGATGCTCCTGAGCATCGTCCAACGGCAGCTCCTTGCTCGGCGTGCCGCCTTCGCCGCCTTGGCGCGGATGGCGGCGGCTGCCGGGCAGCTCCTCGCTGCCGGTCGGGGCCTGGTCCCAGCCGAGTTGCGTCTCCTCCTTCATCGAGTGATCGGCATCGTCGGCCTGACCGGGAAGGGGTTCGGCGTCGCCGGGCTTGCTCTGCGGGTGGTCTTTGCTCATGACGATTCTCCTAGCGAACTACTTGCCGTGCGGCGAGTCCTGTGGTGCGACGCCCGCATCGTCGGCCTCGGGATGCTCCGCCGCGTCGGCACGACCGGCGTGGGCGGCCGGGTCGGACGGATCGACGCGGTCGGCGCTGCTGCCGCGATCCTGCCCGGCCAGCTCCGGCGGGTCGTCGTCGTTCCGCACCGACCCCTGCACGCTGTCCGGCTGCAGCGACGTGCCGATCTCGCTGTCGAGCGTCCCGCCCGGCGTCTTGCCCGGATGGCCACGCTCGTACGTCTCGCTCGTGTCCGGCATGTTCTCCGGCCGCTCGTTCTCGCTGGGCATGGAGACAAGTGTGAAGTAGGAATGCTGAAAGCGGAAGTGGCAGAATCCGATCGGCCTCCGGCTCGGGCACTTCCGACTTCCGCATTCACACTTCCTCCTTCTTCCTCACCCCATGTCCATCTTGATGACGCCGCGTTGCCGCTTGACGGCGATGACGCGTTGCTTGAGGCTCTCGAACAGCGGCCTTGGTCGGCTGACGCTGCGGAGTTCGAGCTCGGGGGTGCTTCGGTCGTCGCTAGTAATGAAGATGCTGCCGACGCCGAAAATTTTGTCGAGCGGCCCCTGCCGCAGGCGGACGTCGTTGACGTGCCAGAGCTCGAGCGTGTCGATGTTCGTCGTGATCAGGCCGTGCTCGTAGTCGATGCGGTAGTTGGTGATCTTGAAGCGGTTGCGTTTGACCCAGAGGCTCGGGAAGAAGACGAGCCCGACGCCGACGGGAATCAGCAGCCACGTCCACCAGGGCGGCCCGCCGTCGGGCTCGCTCGTGGCAAAGAACCAGACGATCGGCACCGCCGCCAGGACCAGGCCGACGGCGAGCCAGAGGAGCACGAGCTGCAACTCGCCGCGGAGCAGCGGGCTGCCTTCGTAGTAGACGATCTCGCGGTCGTCGTCGTGCTCCGCG
>CAYQCT010000061.1:0-2806 GCA_964416015.1 uncultured Tepidisphaerales bacterium | reverse complement strand
AACGGCGGCGGGTCGGTTGGTGAAAGAGCCGACCCCGTCGGATTTGCCGGCGAGTCGCATCCCGACCCAAGCCGCGGCCGGTAGCAGGCGGGCGAGGCCGACCGTGCACGCGGCGGTTGTCGGTCGGCTCATCGCCATCGCGATCGACCGGCAGACGGGCCGACGAACACGCCAGAGCTGCCGATAGGCCGCGGCCAGTTCCGTCATCGGCCGACCGGCCAGCACGTGCTCCGCCGCGACGGCCGCCGACGCGACCGCCAAACCCATGCCTTCGCCGCCGACCGGCTCCAGCGCGGCCGCGGCATTGCCGACCGGTACGACGTTCTGGCCCCAGCTCGCCGTTGGCCGCACCGCAAATCGCGGCAACGGCGAGGCGAGCCAGTCGCCCGCTCGCTCCGCCGCACGCATTGCCCGGCCGAAGGCGACATTCTGCTCACAAAGCTCGTCGAGCAGGCCGTCGAAGTCGCGGCCCGCCCGCTGCGCCACCGCCGCCGGCAGGCTCATGGCGACGTTCCAGACAACGTCGTTACCATCTCGAACCGGTGCGACGCCGACGTAGTGGCCGCGTAGGCCGAACAGGCCGATGAGGTCTCGCGGCAGGTCGATGCCGTGGAAGTGTGCCTTGAGCCCGACGTCGCCCGTCGGCCGCGGCGGCGTCGCGAGGCCGCCGCGGAGCGTGCCTTTGCCGTCGGCGAGCAGGACGACGTCCGCCTCGATCTCGCGATCCCGCAGCTTCACCCGCGGCCGCTTGCCCGGCTCGACGGCCACGACGCGGCCGTGGACGACCTCGACGCGATCCCGCAGCGCATCGAGCAACGCCGTGTCCATCGCCTTCCGCGTCACGCCCGCAATCGGCTGCGGCAGATGGAATGTCGCCTCGCGGCCGGACTTTGCGGCCAAGCGAACACGCTCAAGTCGCAACGGTCGAAGCTGTTCGAAGGTTTCGCCGAGGCCGATGCGACGGAGGCTCGCTTGACCGAGGGCGGAGAAGCATTCGCCGCAGACTTTGTCGCGTGGGAACCGGCCGGCCTCGACGATTGTGACGTCGCACCCGCCTTGCGACAGGCCCGCCGCCGCGGCGATGCCGGCCGGGCCGGCTCCGACAACGATGGCGTGGCGGGTCGGCACGGACCAGTTTACGGAGTAGGCTCGCCCCGTGCCCGATGACCTGTCCCGGCTGGCGATCCACACGATCACGCTCAAGCAGTTCGACCTGGCGACCTGCCTCGACAAGCTCGTCGCAGCCGGCGTCGGCGGGGTGACGCTCTGGCGGCACGACTACGACGACGCCGAGACCGCGGGAAAGCTCGTCCGCGACAGCGGCCTGACGCCGGTCGCGCTCGCCCGCGGCGGCATGTTCGTCGCCGCCGACGCGGCAAAGCAACGCGAGGCCATCGACGACAACCGCCGTGCGATCGACGAAGCCGCGGCCCTCGGCACGCCGGTGCTGGTGCTGGTCGTCGGCTCCGGCTGTGAGCTGGGCGTCTCCCTCGCCGACGGCCGCCGGCAGGTCCGCGACGGCATCGCGGCCGATCGAGCCGCTGCACCCGATGTACGCCGCCGACCGCTCCTGCATCAACCGCCTCGCCGACGCCCGGCACATCGTGGAGGACCTCCGCCACCCGAAGCTCGGCGTGGCCGTCGATGCGTTCCACGTCTGGTGGGATCCGGACCTCGACGAAGAGCTCGAACGCCTCGGCGAGCTGAAGGCGGTCAGTGCGTTGCACCTCTGTGACTGGCGGCCGCCGTTGCAGGACATTTTGAACGACCGCGCGCTGATGGGCGAGGGCGTGATCGACCTGCCAGGCCTGCGGAGGAAAGCGATGGCGGCGGGGTTCGGCGGGCTGGACGAAATCGAGATCTTCAGCACGCGGCACTGGGCCCGCGATGGTGATGCTTGGCTCGCGGACGTCGTGCGGGCGTATCGCGAGGCTTGTTGATGTTCGAGGCTTGGCGGCCTCTTGCCGTTTGGGCTGGTTCCGATAACCTGTGGCACGTCCGCCGGGTTGTTGCCCGAATCGGACGGTTGAACCCGCCGGGAAAGGAAGCCCGCTCATGCCGCTATTGCGTACGGAACTCAAGCTTGGTCTCGCCGCCGCCGCGGCCCTCATCGTCATCGGCGGAGGCTTCGGGACGTACCTGCTCTGGGGCGGCGACGACACGCCCGCCGCGGCCGAGCAGGAAGCAAATGTCCTCGGCGACGCGACGACGCTCGCCGAGGCCGAGCCGGCCCCGTCGGCCGAGCGTGATGATGAGCCGGCCCCACGCAGCTTCGACCTGCAGGCCGCCGCGGAAGAGCTTCTGGCGCGGGACGAGCCGCGCGAGTCGCCCGGCGGCGCGACGCAGCGGGACGCGTGGGACGAACTGGCGGACGACGACACAGTCGTGACCGAGTCCCCCACGCCCGACGGGCCGACGCCGGATTGGGTCGAAGAAGCCCGACGCCTCGCCGACGGCGGCGCGTCGAAGTCGACGCCGACGGACCGCAACTTCGACGCGACCGCCCGAGAGCACGTCGTCGTCGCGGGCGACACACCTTCGACGTTGGCGCAGAAATATTACGGCGACGCGAACGCCTACGGAGCCATCTTGCGTGCCAACCCGGGCCTGGACGCACGGCGGATGAAGGTCGGGCAGATGCTGGTCATCCCGGGCCGTGCCGTGGCCGAAGCGCCGGTGCCGCTGACCGGTCGGGTGCACACGGTGCAGCCGGGCGAGACGCTCAGCACGATCGCCGCCCGCCGGCTCGGTCGGGCGGCCTTGTGGGAGTCGATCTACGACTTGAACCGCGACGTCATCGGCAGCG
>CAYQCT010000060.1:13857-18533 GCA_964416015.1 uncultured Tepidisphaerales bacterium | reverse complement strand
ACCTCGACGGCGTCATCGCGCTGCGCCTGAATCAGGGGGTTGAGACAGAGCCCTCCCGACCCCTTTCCCCTCAGCCGACCCCTTTCCCCTCAGCCCGACCCCTTTCCCCTCAGCCAGTTCATGCAAAGAGGTTTGGAGGCGCAGCAGCAAATGAAACCATGTCATCGTCTGACAGCAGTCGAAAGAGGTCCAAGCGGTTTAAGACTTCGGCGGTGATGGGGCGTTTATTGTCCCAGAAGATGGCGGCGCGGAAGAAGGTGGTGGCTTGATCGGAGCGTAGCGCTTCGACGGCGGCGCGGGCTTGACGTTCGTTCGCGAAGGCGAGGACGTAGGTAGTGTCATCAAAGACGACGGGTCGGTCGTGGTGAGGGCCGACGAGACGGAAATCGAGCGACTTGTAGAGGCCGCAGATGGCGATTTTCCAAGGGGTGAAAGTGTAATCGCCGACGCCAAAGACCGAGAAACGGGGGCGGTTACGATAGATGGAGCTCTTGCGGCGGTCCAGGGCTTGGCCTTGCTGCTGGAGGTATTCCCACGTTTTCGGAGCAACTTCTTTAAGGATCGCGGTTTCCTGTCCCGTATGTCGCTGGGGCACGAGCATCCAGCGGGAGGGTGCGCGGTCGCGTGCGACATCCGAACCCTTGAGCAGAGGGAAAAGAAACGAGGGTTCGAGGTCGACTTCCTCCCCGTGGCCGTTAAAGAGAAGGCTTCCGACTTTCGTGAATTCCATGACCTTCGCGCAGTCGTGTTTGACTCCCGAGCGCCATCGCGGTCGAGAATTGTCAGCCGGGTCGGCTTCTAGGTGCAGAGAGGCGCGCCGGGCGTCGGCATCCGCGATGATGTGGCCGTCATCCCAGCCAATGCGCTGGTTCGGATCGCGTTCGCCAAGCGCTTTATAGACATCGCAGTGTTGGGCGGGGGTGTTGCCGCCGAGATCGCAGACAAATAGGCAGGCGGAAACGGCAACGTTGAAGGCCTTGGCGGCGTCAATTGGATAGATTGCTGCCCCCCGGAATTTCGTGCTCGTCTTCCAGAGATGAACCAAGACTTTTCGTGCCACGGCCGTTTTGACGAGCATGGCGATGCTGGCGTCTTGATCGCCTGCCGCTTCGATCAGACGGATGAGCATCCATTCGGCGATATCGAAATTGGCTTTGCCGGTTTTGGCATCGAGGCCGCGTAACCCTTGGAAGTTCGCTTTGGCGGGGAGGTTGGTTGAGCCGTTAATGGCCAAGGCAGAGGCGGTGACCCATGGGGGGTTTCCTAGGATCAGCGTGGGGCGTGGTTCACGAGCAATCAAGTCTTGCCATTGTTCACGGAAGAAGTCGGCCCGTTCGATGACAGCTTCGGGTACACGCTTTCGGGCTGCTTCGACGTGGTAAGGGTTGATCTCACGGCCGATGAATCGTGACGCACTGGGAAAGGTGCGGGTTGCAGCATGCAACAACTGTCCAACCCCACAGGTAGGCTCGACGACGGTTTGCGGGTTTAGCCCACGGTCTTTCAAACAACCGGTCACCGCTCCAGCCAACGCGGGAGGGGTTTGAAAATCACCGAACTCGGCTTTGTTCGTTCCGTTCATGGCTCATCCCAAGCGAAGCACGCCATCGACCGTTCCCGCTTTGGCAATAGCGCGGCTGTATTGCAGTCGCCACTGCAAAGCATTCGAGATGGTGAGATAGCCTAGCTCGGGAGGTCGCGCCAGTAGCTCTTCCGCGAGTCGGTTAACTTCAATGTCATCCACGGGAAGGTTCTTGTCGGTCATGAATGCGACGAGATCGTCGTGATTGCCATCGTTCTCAAGGATCTGGATAAGGCCGGAGGTCATCTGGAAATCAGCGGTCTGTTCTTTTTCAATGAAGATGGTGGATTGGATATCGAGTTTTGCGGTACCTGAGGCGGGTTCGTCCGTCTTCTCGTAAACCATTACGAGTAGATCATAGCCGAGGCCATAGATTTTCTGACGGGCGGACTTGAAGGGGCAGGACGATTGGGGTTGTCGAATACTCGTGGTTTTCATATCCACATTGAGCAAAGGAAAATCGATGCCCTTGGCCGAATTGCCGGTGGTGAAGGAAAAGCGGTCGAGAAGGTAGAGACGAAACTTGTGTTCGACATATGTGCCGATCGTCTTGCCGTTGTCAACACCATAGAGAGTTGGTTCGTTATGATCCGATTCGATGGTCGAAAAATCGGCTGCGGCAACCTTCAAGGCGTCGATGGTGAGGTCGGGTTTGGATGGCATCGTGTCTATGACAATATCGTAGGGGCTTAGGAAGCAGACGGTGACGGGAGCGGGCTAGATCGGGTTACGTCGGAGCATACCGAGCAGCGCCTTGTAGAGGTCGCCGCGGCGGTGGTTGAAGCGGTACTCGCACTCCTTGAGGTGCAGGTAGAACGTGTGGGGCGGCACCCCGTTGAACTTGACGAGCCGACGCTTGGCGTACGACCAGAAGCTCTCGATGCCGTTGACGTGGCTCTTGCCGCGGGCGAAGTGGTTCTGCTCGTGGTTGACCCGCAGGTGCTTCTGGTAGCCGACGTCGACCAGGCCGTCGTAGCCACGCCAGCCGTCGGAGTGGATGACGCTGTCGGGAAGCTAAGGGGACATCGTTCAATTCTCGTGCTCGGCGGGACGTGGTGGGGGCTGTTCCTTGATCACCCGCTATTCCGCACGAAGATCCGCGAGTGGCTCAAGGTGCTGCGGAAACGGAACGTGGCGGTGGTATTCGCGACTCAGAGTCTTGCCGACATCGGCCGCGGCGGACATCCCGCTGGCGATCCTGGAGCCGTGCCTGACGCGCATCCTGCTGCCCAACGGTGCGACGGCACGGGCGGAGTTATGCGTTAGACAAACGCTTTGTAAATCATCCGCCCTGCCGCCAGGGCGGCGGCGATGTAGATGACGATCGTGAACGGCTTTTCCGGGATCCGCTTGTGCATCCACAGGCCCAGCAGCGAGCCGAACGGGATGCCGAGGGCGGCCCAGCTGCTTTGGAGGATCGTCGTCCACGCGATCAGGCCCAGGCCGAAATAGGTCGGCAGCTTGAGCAGATTGACCAGGAAAAACGTCCATGCGGCGGTTGCGACGAGCTTGGCCTTGTCGAGCTTGATTTCGAGGAAGTAGATCGTTGCGATCGGGCCGGCGGAGTGGACGAGTGTGCTGGCGAGGCCGACGGCGGTGCCGACGAGCGTGCCGTTGCGGGTCGTCGGCCGCACGCGTGGCAGCGACCAGCCGGCCAGCCGCCATGCCTGCACGAGCACCATCAGCAGGCAGAGGCCGCCGACGAGCAGGTTGAGGGCAAAGGTGAGCCGATTGGCGGTGCCGAGCCAGACGAGCAACGCGGTGGCCAGGACGATGCCGATCGTGCTCCCGCCGAGCACCGGCCGGAGCGTCGGCCAGTCGACGGTCCGCCGATGGGCGACGCTGGCGAAGATGTCGCCGACGATGAGCATCGGCAGCAGCACGCCGATCGCCTGATCCGCCGGCAGCACGTTGGCGACGAGCGGCACGGCGAGAATGCCGATTCCGCCGCCGAAGCCGCTTTTGGCCATGCCCTGGATGACGGCCGCGAGCAGCAGGGCCGTGACATACCACCAAGGCGCGACGCCATCGGGCACGAGAATGAACGACGGCAACTCCGGCAACGCGGCGAGCGTAGCGGGAGCAAAGGAAAAGTGCTTTCGCAGCTACCCCAGATGGAGTCACGCTTGCGTCGGCTTTTCGTGTTCGACGTCTCCGTCGACCCACAAGTCCTTCGTCGCTGTCATGATCGCCGCGGTGAAAGCTCGGCAAGCTCGTCAGCGAATAGACCCGACAGATCCGGATGACATCCCAATCGGCTGGAGCACCCGCTTGGTCGACGAGCAGTTCGAAGACGAGTACAATCAGTATGATAGCCCGTTCTTTGATGAAGAAGCCTCCTAGGAGCACAAATCTCTTCGTGCGTGCCGTGTCGATGGCCGTGTTTCTGAGCACGATCGCTGCAATGGGTGCGGTGGGATCCTACTTGGTCAGACCGGGCGAAGATGCCGTTTGGAAAGAATGGTCGCCGCGACGACCTTGGTCACTGTTCTACGTCTTTAACCGTTACAGAGTGTCTGTGCTCCTTGCCGTCCCGAGCAATGAAGTAGTGCCTGCTGCAGCGTACGGAGCCATCCGTGAGGGACGGTCCAATGAGGTGCTAGGAGCGGTAATCTATGGCGTGCCGCAGTTCACGCAGTACGGAGACACTATGGATGCCGACATCAAGACAGACGTGCTTGTCCTTGGCGATGATTCGGCGATGAATCCGACTTTTCTTTATGAATCTAGGCTACGCTGGTACCGCGAGGACGAGGCTGACTTGGCTGGTCTCAGTCCGCCCGTCGGGCACGTAGAACACAGAGTCCACATCGAGCGCAAGGCATTCTGCAGCGTATTTCTGCTGAGCGCTGGATTTCTGTTGTTGCTTCCATTCATGCGACGGAGCGCGAGCGAACTTTTACATGTCGGATTCCGGTTCACCTCTTCGCTTCTCCGACAGGTCGGCTTTGTACATGAACGCCCACCTCCACCACGCGGATTTCCGGTGCAACTTGTAAAGGAAGATTCGAGACGAAAAGCGGAGACGGAGCCCACAGAGCGATCTCGTTTATGAAGAGATTCTGGAGGAATAGGGGGCATCATTTGTTTCGCC
>CAYQCT010000060.1:314-13847 GCA_964416015.1 uncultured Tepidisphaerales bacterium | reverse complement strand
GGATGGAGGTCCGGAGTGCGGTGGCCGACAGGTTTCATCGGGGCAGCACGACGGTCGCAGGCGGTCGTGGCGGCGGCGGCCGTTCGGGTCGGCGTCTGGGATACTTTGGCCCGATGGCGCAGAGGCGGCAACGGGCCGTCGCTGTTATCGGTTCGGGTACATTGGGGACAACGTTCAACCCCATAATCTCAGCTGCCCGAGTGTCGACGCACCGGCGGCAGGCGAAGGACGTACCGCTCAGGTGCGTCGTCTTCTCCTCCTCGGTCTGACACTCGCCTTCGCCCGCGGGGGTCGGCGGCGTCGATCGCCGACTACGACCCCGTCCGGCACGATCGGTTCCTGCCGAACGCGCGGGTGGCGAATCCGGGGGCGCCGCTGAATCAGTACGACCCGTCCGGCGTCCGCAGCTAGGTGAAGGACACGCACTCCCGGGTTAGGTTCCGCTGTCGCCAGCGTGCAGAAGACCACCACGCTCGCTCAGTCGTCGCCGATGACCACGGCGTCTTTGGTTCCTCGGCCAGACGCCACGCTGCCCTGCGTGCCGAAGGCTGACAGGTCCTCGTACGACGAGTCCAAGCACGGCTCCGTCCTCGCCACACCGCCTGCCGAACCGCTGCGGACGCTCGATGGAGCAACCGGCCGGGCAAACACGATGGCACCGTAGCTGCTCCATTTCTGCACGCGATGTCCCCGTTCTGCCCTACGCGTTCTGCCTGCGATCTGCAACGCCGCGATGTCCGCGTTTCCTCCCCCTTATGCCTGCCCGAAGCAAGACTGCACCGCACGATGTGGCGTCCAGGAGCTCGACGTCGAAGGCGACGGGGGATCAGTTGACACGCGGCCGCAGATGACGACAATGCCGGCGTCTGCGCAAAGCCGCACGGTCTTTTTGCTTCAATCGCAGTCCTGCGGAGGAGCGGGACGCGATGGAGGCACCGGTGGCACGCGCAGGCTCACGAGGAGCTACCCATGTCCTACACCCGCCGCATTGCGAACAAAGTCCGCATTTCCGCTCCGCTGGCCGCAGCCGTTGCTGCCGTGGCCTCGCCTCGCGTGGTCGTGGCCGAACCATTGGAGCAGCGTCGGTTGCTAAGCGTCGCGTACCCCAGTGATCCGGACGTCGTGCGTGTCGATGTCGAATACGGCGCGGTCCCGGACGACGGCATCGACGACACCGCTGCCATCCAGACCGCCATCAACGAGCACGTCGGCGGCAACGACATCCTGTTCTTCCGCAACGGCGTCTACGACGTTTCCGGCACGCTCGACTGGAAGACGGCGTCAGGTAGTTGGAGCAACGAGCTGACGATCCAGGGCGAAAGCGAAGCCGGGACGATCTTCCGACTGGCCGACAACCTGCCGGCGTTCGCCAGCGGGAGGGTGCCGGTGCTTCGCACCGCCAGCGCCAACGGCTTCAGCGACGGCGGCAACAACCAGGCCTTCAAGAACTACATCCGCGACCTGACCGTCGACGTCGGCAGCGGCAATGCGGGGGCGGTTGGGATCGACTACCTCGTCAGCAACCAGGGCGGCATCTTCAACGTCACGATCGACGGCACTGGTGGCGGGGCTGTCGGGATCGACATGAGCCGCCAGTGGCCAGGCCCAGGGCTGATCCAGAACGTGACGATCAACGGCTTTGATCTGGGTCTTCGGATCCGCCACTCCCAATACGGCATGACGGCTGAGAACCTGACGCTGAACAACCAGAACGTCGCCGGTGTCTCGATCAGCAGGAACTCGTTCAACGCCCGCAACCTCGTCAGCAACAACGCGGTCCCGGTCTTCAGCGGCACGAACGAGTCGGGACAAATCACGCTCGTCGACTCGACGCTGGCAGGCGGCGACGCGTCCAATGCGGCCATCACCGGCAAGGCGATGCTCTTCGTCCGCAACGTCGACGTCTCGGGCTACGGCACGGCCATCAACGACACGCGGTCGGGCAACAACGATCTCGCCGCCGATCCGAGCGGCACGACGATCGGCGAGTACACGAGCGTGGCGACGACATCGCTGTTCGCCAACTCGCCCAATACCAGTCTGAACCTGCCTGTCGAAGACGCGCCGCTGGCCCCGGTCACGGATCCGTCGACCTGGGCCGATGCGCGTGACTTCGGGCTGACGCGTAACGGTTCGGCTGACGACGACACCGCGGCGTTGCAGGCGGCGTTGAACGCCGGCAAAGAGACTGTGTACGTCCCTCGGGGCCAGTACCTCGTGAGCGACACGCTGGTCGTTCCCGCCGGTGTGCGCCGGATCCTGTTTGCCAACACGTTCCTTGATGCCAGCGGCACCAGCTTCTCTTCGGCACCGTTCCAGAAGACGCTGATCCGCGTGGAGGGTTCGACCTCCGACTCGCTGACGATCGAAGGGCTGATCCTCGGCGGAAGCTTCAAGGGCAACACGACGACGATCCAGCACGACTCGACCCGCCCGCTGGTGCTGAGCCGGAGCGACCTGGGATCACGGACGATCGGCAACGCCTACGTCAACACGGTGCCCGGCGGCGACGTCTTCTTCGAGGACGTGATCGCGCAACGCATCGAGATTGACGGCAACAGCATGTGGGGACGCCAGATCAACGCCGAGGCCGGCAGCGCCCCACAGATCCTCAACGACGGCGGGACGGTCTGGGTGCTGGGCTTCAAGACCGAAGGCTCGACGCCGGGCACCAAGACGATCAACGGCGGCAAGACCGAGATCCTCGGCGGGTTCCACTACCCGTTCAGCACCGTCGCCGCAAGCCGACCGCTGCACGAAGTCATCGACAGCTCGTTCAGCGGCAACTGGATGACCAACGGCAACTCGTATGAAGTGCAGGTCCGCGAGGTGCGAGACGGGGTCGAGCGGATCGCCGGTCGCAACGATGTGCCCAAGCGTGGCTCGAGTCAGGAAAACGTCCCGCTCTTCACGGCGTACGAGCCGGGCGACGCCGTCGGCTCCCTGCCGTGGAACGAGACCTTCGCCGGTCTGGCCCAGGGCGCAACGTCCGACGACGGCTCGACGGCGTGGGACATTGACACGAGCAATGCCACCGTCACGCCGACAGCCGGTGTCGACGACGCCAACGACCGGCTCCGACTGGGTCGTAGTGCCGGGTCGAACGAGTCCGGCTTCAACGAATGGCAAAGTGGCGTGATTGACATCAGCGGCCAATCCGTTGACGTCGCGATCGATCTGAGCGAGAACGACGGGATGGAAGAAAGCGGCGAATGGTCCGACTGGATCCGCGCGTTCTACCGCCTCGACAGCGGGCCGCTCGTGCAGTTCCTCGATGACGCGGGCGATCTGGCCGGCGGAGCGATTACCGCTGCAGTCGCGAACTTGACCGGCTCGACGCTCGAGCTGTTCGTGCGTGCCAAGACCACCGGCGAGTCGTACTACATCGAAGAGGTCGACGTGATCGGCCAGCCCGCTGCAGGCGGCGACTGGATCGAGAGCTTCAACGACCTCTCCGACGGCCTCCGCGTCGACACCGGCACCACCGCGTGGACGACGATCGCGAACGAGAGCGGCAGCGTCTTCGGCGTCGACGATGCCGGCGACTTCCTCGCCCTGAGCCGAAGTGGCGGGTCGAATCACTCCGGAGCGAACGAGTGGTCGAGCGAGTCGATCAGCCTCAGCGGTCCGGTCGACATCGAAGTCGACGTGAGCGAGTCGGACGAGATGGAAGAATCCGGATCCTGGGAAGATCGCTTTGCAGCCTACTACAGCCTCGACGGTGGCACGCTGGTGCAGGTCGCCGACGAAGCCGGCGACATCAGCGGCGGCTCGACGACCTACACCGCGTTCGGCGTCGGCACCGCTGGCCAGAACCTGCAGGTCATCCTCCGCGCCAAGGTCAGCGGCAGCGAGACGTATCGCGTCGAGGAGGTCCGTGTGCTCAATGCGGCTGCGGGATCCGCGTCCTTCTCTCTTGCCGCTAGCAGGGGTGCTAGTACAGGCGTGAACCTGCCGTCGCTGTTTGCGACCGAAGAACTTGAGAAGGCAACTCTGCTTCCCGTTTCCTAGGCAGGGACTAGGGCAGGAATAGGGGTCATGGTCCGTTTCGCCGCGCCTTTTCCACGGATGGGTGTCGATCCGGGATGCGGTAGCCGACAGGTTCTATCGGGGCGGAACGGCGGTCGTGGCGGCGGCGGCGAGCCGTCGCGGCGACGGGTTCGGGTACATCGGGACAACGTTCGATCCCATGTCCCTGCTGCCCGAGTGGCGACGCACCGGCGGCAGGCGAAGGACGTAGAACGCACGTGCGTCGCCTTCTCGCCATCGGTCTGACACTCGCTTTCGCCCGCGGGGGAGCGGCGGCATTGCTGGCGGACTACGACCCCGTCCGGCACGATCGGTTCCTGCCGAGCTCGCGGGTGGCGAATCCGGGGGCACCGTTGAATCAGTACAACCTGACGGGCGTCGGCATTGGCAGTCTCGGGGGGATTCTTGTCAGCGATCGGCACGTATTGGCGGCGACGCACTTTACCGGCGGAAGCTACACGTTCGCCAACGAGCTCGGGCAGGACGTCACGATCAACGTGAGCGGGAACCGGGCGTTGATGACGCGGGTGCCGGACGGCAACGGCGGGATGACGAATCTGCCGAGCGATTTGACGCTGGTCACGCTGAGCCGGGCGGTCACGGCGGCGGATGCGATTAAGCCGGTGCCGATTGTCGATGTGCCGCTCGGCGGGTTGTGGGGCAGCGAGGTCTGGGCGTACGACCAGATCAACCGCCTCGGCCGCAATGTTCTGGACGGCGGCAGCCTGCTGACCGACGACGGCCTCGTCGAGCTCGATCCGACCGACCGCTACCTGCACGGCAACCAGGCGACGTGGGCGGTCGCGTTCGACTATGACACGTCGACCAACGGCGGCGTCAACGGCGTCGGTGGTGACGAAGTCGGCCTCGTCGGCGGCGACAGCGGGCACGCGTTGCTGGCCGACCTCGGACAGGGCCGGTTCGGCGTGATCGGGACGCACTTCAGCGTCGTCACCGGCAACGGCAAGCTGCCGCCGGATCCGGGGGAGAATTACATGAGCCTGAGCACGCTGGCGATGATGTACCGGGAGCAGATCGAGGGGCACGTCGTGACGGACGGCGGGAGCGGGTTGACGTTCGCGACCTTGAACGTCGTCCCGGAACCGGCCGCGGCGGGCGCTGGGCTGGTCTCGCTGGCGGGGTTGCTCCTGCGTCGGCGGTAGGTGCTCGTGACGAGGCACGACCATCAGGGAGAGCGACGGGCGGAGCCAATGTCTGCGGCGGTTGTCCCCGACATCGCGTTCCGCGATCGCTCTCCCTCACGGTCGGGCCTCGCTGTGGGAGCACCTGCAGAATCTATCTAACGCCGCCGAAACGTGAGGCGATGTCGCGTACGATGACCCGTTGCTGATGGCCAAGGACGACGAAGCCAAGACCGAAGACGCCTCCGCCTCGCATGGCGAGGCGGCCGATGCGTCGAACGAGGCCAAGGAGACGCAGGACGTCCGCGTCGTGGCGGACAAAGCACGCCCCGGCTTCTTCGGACGATGGCTGCGGCGGTTGGCGGCGTTGTTGACCGTCGGCCTGATCGGGCTGCTGTTGTTGTTCATCGTTGTCAGCATCGTCCTGCAGGGGCCGGTGCCGCGGGAGATCGCGTCGGGCATCGCGGGAAGTCTGCTGCGGCTCGACGTGAAGCTCGGCGACCTCTCCGTCGGCTGGGGCGGCGGCATCGAGATCCGCGACCTCCGCGTCGCCCTGCCCGGCGACGTCGGGCGCGAGGAAGGCGACGTGATCGTCGAGGTGCCGCTGGTCGAGGCGCAGATCAGCCCGCTGCCGATCATGGCGATGAAGTTCCTCACCGGCGGCGACGTCACGCCGGACAGCGTGACGATCGACGGCGCGATCATCTATCTGACCGAGGACGAGGACGGCACGTGGACGCTGCCTAAGGCGTTGGAGCTGATCGGCAGCGGGTCGAGCTCGTCGAGCACGCCGGACGCCGGGCCGAGCACGATCTCGCTGCCGCCGTTGCCGGAGCTGGCGGTGACGAACGCGACGCTCGTCGTCCGCGACAACGAGGGTGACGAGCGCCGGCTGGAGCAGATCCAACTTGACGGCAGCGCGGTGAACAACGTGGTCTTCGCGATCAATGCCGCGGCCGGCGAGGCGGGCGAGTCGATGACGCTCGCGGCGGAGCTGACGCCGCACAACGGGCGAACGCAGGAGCTTCGGCTGACGCTCGGCGGCCGGCTGCGTGAGGTGTTGGAGCCGTTCGCACCACTGCCGGAGTTTGCGGCGGACGTGCGGTGGGAAGGCCGCTTCACCAGTGACGGCGCCATCGCGGGCACCTTGCACTTGGCCGAGGGCACCGGCGCGGCCGGGGCGACGGCGACGGGGCCGATCGGGGTGCGGACGGTCGACGGGCGAATCGTCCTCGAACCCGGCACCGGCGGCGAAGGCGCGTTGATGGTCCGCGACCTGCCGGGTGTGGGCGATGCGATAGTTCTCGCAGGCGAGCTGTACGCCGACGCGACGGCGGTCGGCGTCGAGCAGCTTCTGCTCCGCGCGATCGGAGGCGACGTGCTCGTTCGCTCGGCGAGCTTCAACCTCGAGAATCAGACTGCCTCGGCGGACGTGCAGTTCCGCGACTTGCTCCTCGGCACGCCGCAACCCGCCGCCGACGATCAGGTCGGCAGCTCGTCGGACGCGGCCCTCGACGGCGAGTTGCGGGCGGACCTCTGGTACGACCCGTACGGCGTGCCGGAGGCGTACGCGGAGGTCAAGCTTTCCGGCCGCGCATTCGGCCGCGATCTCGATCCGTTCAGCGCCGAGGTCCGCGTCGACGGCTACTACCGAGGCGACTTCCACACGCTCGACGTCAAGCTCGGCTTGCCCGAAGGCGTGCTGGCGCGGGAAGTCGAGTCGGCCAAGGAGTTCCCGCTGCCGCCGATCGAGGCGTTGGTGCGTGTGCGGCTCGAGCCGATGAAGCTGATCCGCAGCGAAGGTGCCGCGGCGACGCAGGCGGCGACGCGGCCGGATCGATCGGAAACGCCGTACATCGAACTTGCCTCGATCCAGAACCTTGCCGGCGAGGGCACGCTGGCGGGCAACGGGCGGTTCTACCTGCCGCACGAGGGCGAGCCGGCGGCGTACGGGATCTGGCTCGAAGCCGCCGACTGGCCGGCGAAGCTGCCGCGGGTTGATGAGCCGTTGCCGCTGACGGTGGGCATCGAAGCGCAGGGCGTTCTCGACGAAGACGACACACGCGGCGTCGTGCAGTTTGCCAAGATCTACGGCAGCTACGGCGACAGCGAAATCATCGGCGGCGGCTGGTATCTGGCGGGCGTTCCGGATCCGGGCGAGCCGCAGCTGTCGATTTCCGCCACGGTCATTCGCCGCGAGGAGGGCGCTGACCCGCCGCCGGACGATGCCGAGGCCGAGGACGCCTACGTCGATGCCGGCGGCGACCGTGATGCGACGGCCGCCGATGCGCCCGACGACGACTCGCCGCTTCTCGCAGGCGATCTCTCGGCGTACCTCGACGTCTGGGGCAGCGTCACCGACCTCGACCTCCAGGCCGTCGGCCGCCTCGACGCCCACGACTTCGGCATCGGCCCGTATGAGATCGGCGACACGCGGACCAATCTCGTCGCGCAGCTCACCAGCGAGCGGATCGTCATCGACACCGATGGGGCCGAGGTGCTGGGCGCGCGGATCGAACTCGACGCGGACGTGCCCTTCGACGAGACCGTGCCGGGCGCGGTCGATGTCATGATCGAAGGCCTCTCGCTCGTGCGGGTGTGCGAGGCGGCGGGCATCTTCGTCATGGATGCGCCGATCGAGGGCACTGTCGACATCGACCTCGACGCGAAGCTGGCTGGGTTCGACCTGGACAACGTCGTCGCCGACGGCCTAATGACGGTCCGAGATCTGCGGGCAGCAGAGGTGAATGTGGCCGACATGGTGGTGCTGCGGCCAGAATTGCGTGGCGGTGTACTGACGATGCCGGTGCGGGCCGAGCAGATGGACCTGGCGAAACCGCCGTTGATCGATGCGCCCGAGGACGAGCTGGCCGACCCGCCGGCGATGGCGGTGAAAACATTGGAAGTGACCGCGGTGGCGGATCTGGCCGACTTGTCGCAGATCGTGCTATACGACCTCGTCGCCGACCGGTATCCGCTGGTCCTGCCGGCGGAACTTCTCGGCGGCGAAGTCACCGGCCGCGGCACGCTCTCGCTCGAAGCCGACGAACTGCTTGTCGGCATCGGCGGCGCGGGTGAAGAACCCGGCAACGATCCCGAAGGCGCCGTCGAGACGCCGATCATTCTGCGTGGCAAGATCGCCGTCGGCCTCGACGTCGCGACCGGCCCGACGCCCTTCGACCTGCGGCCGCTGGCGAATCTCGATCTGGCGGTGACGGGCAAAGAAGGGCGCATCCTCCTGGACCGACTCGACGGCCAGCTCGTCGACATCGGCACGCTCGACGGCGGCGGCTACCTCGAGCTGGCCGACCTGCCGGGCCGCAGCAATCTCTGGATCGAAAGCCGCGTCGCCCTCGAGCCGCTCGCCGAGCGACTCGCCCTGCCCGAAGGCGGCGAGGGCGAGCTGGACCTCTTTCTCAGCGTGATGCCCGCGCCGACCGAACGGCCGCCGGGTGAGGTACTCGTCGACCTCTCGTTCCAAGGCGACAACGCCCGTTGGCGGACGCTCGAGATCGACCGCGGGCAAATACTGGCTTACCTCAGCCGTGCCGATCGGCCCGACGGCAGCAAGCCACGCGGGCAGTACGACTTCACCGTCTTCATGACCGAACGCATCCGCATCCTCGCCGGCGGCGGCCTGATCGAGGGCTACGCGAAGTACCGCGACCGGCAGATCGCCAACGACGACGGCACGCTCGACGGAATGAAGTACGTTCAGGCCTCCGTCACCGCCACGGATATGCGGCTCGAACAGCTCGGCCCGATCCTTGAACGCGATGACGTCGAAGGCGTCGCCTCTCTGACCGCGAACGTCTTCGGCCCGCTCGGCGGCGACGTAGAGCGAGGACGTCGCATCGGCAGCGAGGGTGTCGTCGCAGAGGAAGGTCCATCCGCCCTGCTCGCGCTCAACGGCGAGGGTCAGCTGAAGGTCCGCCGCGGCCGGCTTGGAAACGTCGACCTCTTCCGTGTCATTCTCGAGGCCGCCAAACTCGTCCGCACGCCGGCCCGCGACAGCGTCGACCTGAACTTCCGACTCGAACAGGGCAATCTCTTCGCCAACAGCTTCACCGCCTTCGTCGACGGCGTGGAGATCCGCGGCTCTCTCGAAATCGGCCGTCTCTTCGGACCCGCACCGTCGCCGCTGGACGGCACCGTCGTCGTTCTGTTGCAACCTTTCGCCGGCTTCAACCTGCCCTTCCTCGCCGAGGCGACCGAGATCCTCAACGCGATCCAGGCCCAGGCGTCCGCACTCAACCTCGGCGGCACGCTCGACAAACCACGCGCCGTTCCCGCCAGCCTGAGCGAATTGGGTGACACGCTCGGCGCGCTCCTCGGCGTCGGTGCAAAGGACTAGCCGGCCCCGCCACACGCGATCAAGCATGGCCCTGAATCATCCGACGAGCACGCACCGCATCAGCCGACGCCGCCGCGCGAACAAGAAGCGTGGCCCCAAACGCGGCTGCCTGAACCGGTCGGCCGTGCTGATGCTCGGTCTGCTATCGCTACTCGGAGTCGTGGCCCTCTCTACGTGAGGCCGACACGCTCCAGCTGCGCCGCCGGTGCGTCCGCAGCAACCATCAGCTCCCGCATTCGCGTGGCGAGCGTCGACTCCAACGCGACATCGTCCACCGGCGAAGTCTGTGCCGGGTCGGCCTTGAGGTCGTAGAGGAACGACTCGCGCGCCATGTTCGCCGTCCCGCCGGCCGGGACGGCCAGCGGCCGAACGCCTTGCGACTCGGCGATGGCCTCCTCCGCCTGCGACGTCTTCTGCAACACCTCGATGCTGTGCGGACCCCGCATCTTCCACGGCATCATCGTGTACGCGCTCGTCTCGACCTGATCCGTTCCGCCGCGGTAGTAGGCGTGTTGGTCGGTGACGAGGTTCACGTGCTTGTTGAAGTAGCCGAAGATCGCAGCGTCGCGGGTCGCGTTCTCGTCGCAGAGGTCGAGGCCGAGGACGGTGTCGGGGCACTGGCCGCCGAAGAAATTGTGCAGCGTCGGGCAGAGGTCGACCGCCGGCTGCACCAGCTTCGCCGAGCGAGTGCCCGCCCGCTCCGGCCGTCGCGGGTCGTGGACGAACAGCGGCGTGTGGCTGATCTCCTCGTAGAGCGGCATGTCATTCTTCATCATGTGCCCGTGCTCGCCCAGCAGGATGCCGTGGTCGGTCCAGACGACGAGCATCGTGTCCTGCCAAAGATCATGTCGGTCAAAGGCGTCGAGCACCTTGCCGAGGCTCGCGTCGCACTTGGCCAGCAACGCCGCATACGCCCGCCGACCACGCTCGACCAGCTCCCGCCGCGGTGCATCGCCATAGTTGGGCCAATCATAAAGCGGAACGTCGCCATCCGGATCCGGAAACAGATCCTTCCATTGCGGATCACACGAGAATGGCTCGTGCGGATCAAAGCATTCGATCTGTAGAATCCAATCGTCCTCTTCATGATTGCGATTCAGGAAGTCGACGCCCGACTTGAACGTCTTCGTCTGCGGAAACTCGTCGTCATCGCGGACGTGCTCGCGGTTGACCCAGTCCGGCCGCCGGCCCTTGCCGTTGTCGTTCGGCGGAATCACGGGGTCGCGGACTTGCCCGACGCACGGATCACCCTCCTGGCCGCGGAACGCCTGCCAGGAGTCGTAGCGGTTGTGGTAGTTCGCGCCGCCGTCTTCGAAGTAATGGTAATGATCCGTATCGAGGTGGCTGTAGACGCCACGCTGTTCGCGCAAGTCCTCGAAGACGCTGCGATCCCACGGCTCGAGCGGGCCCCAGTAGCGATGCAGGAAGTTCGGCCGGCCCGTGTGCAGGTCGCGACGTGCGGGCATGCAGGGCATGCTCGCGACGTAGCTGCGGTCGTAGGTCTGCGCCTGCCGGGCGAGACGGGCGAAGTTCGGCGTGCGTGTCCACGTCGCGCCGTACGGCGACAGGAAGTGCCGGTTGAGGCTGTCGAACATCACCATCACACAGCGGCGGCGGCTTGGGACGGACATGCCGCCGTCGTACCGCCGATCTCCGCCGGCCGCAACGTTGCTATCGAAGCAGACCCTTTTGCCGCAGATAATTCAGCACGAGCTGGTCGAACGGCACCTCCGTGCTCGCAAACAGGTACTGCCCGCCACGACGCGTCACGTACTCCTTCACCGCCAGGCAGTACGCGTTGAGATTCGCCTTGTACTTCTCCAATAGCGGCCCGTTGATGCTCACCTCGGCCGCGTCGCCGTCCTCGAGGTCGATCAGCTTGAGGTCGCCGCGAACGTCCGGCTCGACCTCCTGCGGGCTCAGCACGTGGACGGCGAACAGGTCGTACCGCGAGTTGGCGACGTACCGCAGGCCGTGCTCGAAGCCGGCCTTGTCGAAGAAGTCGCTGATCATGACGAGCACGCCCTTGTTGCGGTTCCGCAGGGCGAACTGCTTGCAAGCCGCGGCGAAATCCGTGCGTCCTTCGGGCCGAAGCGCATCGACGAAATCCAACATCCGCGGCACGCTCCTGCGCCCCCGCATGCCGCCCGTCTCCGCCACGACGCCGTCGCCGACGGCCGCGAGATGCACGCGGTTATAGTTGACAAGGCCGACATACCCGAGTGCGGCGGCGACCCGCTTCATGTACGCGAGCTTGTTCGGCGTTCCATAGTCAGCGCTCTTGCTCGCGTCGACGAGAATGTAGAGCGCGAGGTCTTCCTCTTCGAGAAAGAGCTTGATGAACAGGCGATCGAGCCGGGCGAAAACGTTCCAGTCGATGAAGCGAAGATCGTCGCCGGGAACATAATTGCGAAAGTCGGCGCTCTGCCCGCGACGCTTGCTGCGGCGTTCACCCTTCATCTTGCCGTTGAGCAGCTTGCGGCTCGCCAGGTCAAGCCGATCGAGCTTGGCAAGGAAAGCGGGATCGAGCCGCAGCGGTGCATCCGCCCGCTCCAGGCCCGGCGGCACGTTGGGAGCGTTTGTCTCGGCGGCCGGCATGGAAGCAGGTTACTAGCTCGCAACGCCGCCCGTCGAATGCCAACCCGTCGCCCGCCGGAAGGCCTCGCTGCTCAGCGGACACTTCCTCGCTGGCCAATCCGTAGGAAGCGGCGGGAAGTGCGGGATCTCCTCACGCAGCAACTCCGCCACCGGCGTCGTCTCGTCCTCCGGCGTCCAAGCGACTTTGTCATCCGCCACGTTGAACGCGGCGAACGTTCCGCCCGAGTGGGCCGTGTTCGACTCGCTTGCCCAAGGCGGCGTGCCGTCCCAAGCAACGGACGCCTCGAATGCCTTTGCGGCATCTTCGACATCGAGCCACGCGGCCAGCTCGTTCGTCTTGATCCACTTGCCGAACCCGCCCTGGCCTTGCAAGGCTTCCGGGTGCCGCTCCGCCAGGTACTGCTTCCACCGGCCGCGACGCAGCAGGTGCTCCCGTTCGTGCGTCGCCGGCAGCCGCAAGGCGACGCCGTGCAGGCCTTTTCGCCGACACATCGCCCCGAGAAAGAGCTCCGCCCCGACCTTCTGCGCCCCGTACGCATTGGTCGGCCGCGGCGGCTCCGACTCGTCCAACGGCAGCTTCAGCGGGGCAACGGTCGACGCCGGCGCGTCCTTCGGCTGCGGCCCGAAGCAGCCGTAGACCTGGCAGCTGCTCGCGTACGCGATCCGCGCCACGCCCAAGTCTGCCAGCGTGCGAAGCAATGTGCCCGTCGCCTCGGCATTGCGTGCGTACACGCGCTCCTCCAGGTCCGCGCCGGCGTGCCGCAGCTCGGCCAGATGCACGCACGCCTCTGGCCCGAACGCGTCCAGCCGCGGCTCGAGCACGTCGCGGCGGGCGAGCTCCGTGTGCTGAAACTCGCCGGGCGCGTCCTTCGGCGGCCGGGCGAGGTCGAGGTTGAGCAGGTCGTGACCCTGCCCCGCCAGGTGCTGCACCACGTGCCGGCCGATGATTCCGCTGCCTCCGGTGACGACGATCCGCATGAAGTCCGCAGCCTACGGCGTACAACATCCGACATCGCGTGCCGGCACAATCGCTCAAGCTTCTCCTCGAACCAAGCCGCTCTCTCGCAGTCGCCGTGAGTGGCGGTGCGGACTCCGTTGCGTTGCTGCGACTGCTGCACGGACAGCACGCACAGATCGCGGGCGTCATCCATCTAGACCATGCGACACGGCCTGATTCTGCGACGGACGCGGCATTCGTCGCAGAAGTGGCCACGCAACTCCGACTGCCGCTGCATCGGGAACGAATCGATTCCGCCGGCGAGCAAACGGAAGCGGAGCTGCGACGGGCCCGGCTGGGCACGTATCGGCGTGGCCTGTCGGCTCTCGGTGCCGATGCCGTGGCGGTCGCGCATCATGCCGACGATGTCGCCGAAACCATCGCAATGCGACTTCTGCGAGGTTCGCCACGAA
>CAYQCT010000060.1:0-304 GCA_964416015.1 uncultured Tepidisphaerales bacterium | reverse complement strand
CGCCGCTTCGGGAGGAAGCGATAGTCGCCAATGTGCCGATCGTGCGGCCATTGCTCCGGCTGCGTCGGCGGCAGTTGCGGGAGTACCTGGAGGAGCTCGGCCAGCCGCATCGCGAGGACCCGACGAACGCAATGCCGACGACGCTGCGGAACCGTGTCCGGCAGATGTTGGCGGGCGTTGAAGTGCTGCACGAGGCGCTAGTCGAACTCGCCGATGCGGCCATGGCTGCGGAGCGGGAGCTCGACGAGGCGACGTGGGACGACCTTGATCAGCCGACGCCCTTGGCACGTCGCGCCGCACGCCG
>CAYQCT010000059.1:15718-18571 GCA_964416015.1 uncultured Tepidisphaerales bacterium | reverse complement strand
CACGGATCTCATCCGCACGCTGCCCAAGAAGCTGCGGACGGCCTTCGTGCCCGTGCCGGAGTTCGCGCACCGGGCCGTCGTGAAACTGCCATACGCCAAGGGAAATTTGAGCGAACGCGTCGCCCGCTATCTCACCGACGACCGCGGGATCGAGGTGCGGGCGGGCGACTTTCGGCCGGACGATCTGGGCGACTACCTCAAGCTCAACCTCCGCGTCGTCGACGAGCACGACACGCCCGTCGCCTACGGCCGCGACGTCCGCGAGTTGCGGAAGCGGCTCAAGGTGCAAGCCCGGTCGAAGCTGGCGAACCTGCCCGACTCGCCGTGGCACCGCGACGGGCTGGTCGCGTGGACCATCGATGACCTGCCGGAACGCGTCGAGATCAAGCTCAAGGGCCGCGGCGTGCAGGGGTTCCCGGCGCTCATCGATCGTGGCGAGATTGTGAACCTGCGTTTGCTCGAAACGATGGAAGCCGCCCGCGTCGCCCACCGCCGCGGCGTTCGACGACTGTTGCTTCTGGACTACGGCCCGCAGATCAAGCACCTGCTCGCAGACAAGAAGGAACTGAAGAAAGCGGACCTCTTCTACAGACCGCTCGGCAACGCCGGCAAGCTCCGTGGCCACCTCGTCGAAGCCGTGGGCGACACACTCTTCCTCGGCGACGACCCCGGCGGGATTCGCACGAAGGCACAGTTCGAGGAACGCCTCAATGCCGCCTGGGCGAAGGTCGGCGACATGGCCGGCCGCGTGGCGACGGTGGCGGGTGCGGTGCTCGAACGTCGGCACAAGACGCAGCTCGCGCTCGACGCCGCGGCGGACGCGCCGGAGCTCCTGCGGCCGAGCATCGACGAGATGCGGGAGCAGCTCGCCCACCTCGTCCCCGCCGACTTCCTGCTCGCCACGCCGCCGAAGTACGTCGGCCGAATTCCTCGGTATCTGTCGGCAATCGAGACGCGTCTCGCCAAGCTCCTCGATGCCGGGCTCGCCAAAGACAGCCGCGCCGCGACGGCCGTCTTTCCCTTCTGGAAGGCCTGGCTCGACCGCCTCGCCGACGTCGACGCCGGCCCGCCGTCGGGCGGCTGGATCGAGTTCCGCTGGCTGCTCGAGGAGTACCGCGTGAGCCTCTTCGCCCAGCAGCTCAGGACGGCCGAGAAGGTCAGCGACAAGGTCCTCCGCGACCGCCTCGCTGCGTTGCAGTAGTCGCCGATAGGATCGCGGTATGCCGACGCTCGCCCCGCCGCTGACGAAGGCTGATCGCCCGCTTCCTTCCCCGTCGCTCTCCGGGAGTCGCCGCGTGTATGCCATCGCGTTCGACATGGACATCGAGTCGCTCCGTCTGCAATATGGCGACCCGTACAACAACGCGTACAGCGAGATTCGCCGCGTGCTGCAACGGCACGGCTTCCGCTGGCAACAGGGCAGCGTCTACTTCGGTGGCGACGAGATCGACGCCGTGAAGTGCGTCCTTGCGGCCCAGGATCTGGCTACGTCGCTGCCATGGTTCTCGACGTGCGTTCGGGACATTCGCATGCTGCGGATCGAGGAATTTAACGACCTGTTGCCGGCGATCGAGCAGTAGAACGGCACCTGCTTCGCCCGTCAGGTATACTGCACCCATGGCAGTCGCCGTCGCTCCCGAAGTTCACGTGCCCACGGTACCGGCCGAGCCGGAGAGCGACGTGTGGTACGAAGTCGTGGACGGAGAACACCTCGAGAAGCCAATGAGCTGGGAATCGCAATGGATCGGGATGCGGCTCGCGCGTTTGATCGACCAGTTCCTCGACGAGGAAGACGTCGGCGGCTGGGTGAACACGGAGGCGTACATCGCCTGCTTTGAGTGGGCACCGGGCATGAAGCGGCGGCCGGACGTGGCGTATTGGCGGCAGGATCAGTTGCCCGAGCCGCCGATGGGTGGCGGAGACGTCGCCGTCGCACCGGCCTGGTGCGTCGAGATCGTCTCGCCCGGCAACTCGGCGGAGGAACTCGATCGCAAGACGGCCGAGTATTTCCGCGCGGGCGTGTCATTCGTCTGGATCATCTACCCTGAGACAAAGACGGTTCACACGCTGGAGGCGGACGGCAACGCGCATTGGTATCGCGACGACGAAACCATCAAAGATGCTTCTGTATTGCCCGGTTTCCAGCTGGAAGTACGGCGTCTTTTTCCACGTTGAATCATACTCCTGCTCGGAGGCAACGCGTCAGGCTTCGACCTGTGCCAGGTCGCCATGTTCTACAAAGCGAAGCGACTCGCTGTTGACGCAATGCCGGTTGCCGGTCGGCGGTGGGCCGTCGGGGAAGACGTGGCCGAGGTGGCAGTCGCAGCGGCCGCAAAGGATCTCCGTGCGGATCATGCCGTGGCTGCGGTCCTCTTCGACGACGACGTTCGACTCGCCCAGCGGCTGAAAGAAGCTCGGCCACCCCGTGCCGCTGTCGAACTTGGCGTGGCTGTCGAACAGGGGCAGGTCGCAGCAGACGCAGACATAGACGCCTTCCAGCTTGTTGTCGAGAAGCGTCCCGCAGAAAGGCCGCTCCGTGCCTTTGCCGCGGGCGACGCGGAAGGCGTCTTCGCTGCCGAGTTGTTCACGCCAGGCCGCGTCGCTCTTGACGACCTTATCCATCGTCACCGGCCCGACGAGGCTGCCGGTCGCGTCGAGGACGTGCACGCTGACCTTTTGGCTCATGCTGCATGCTATGGACGGAACTCTGTACGATCAGGCCGTGTCGCGTGACTCGTTCTGCACCGGTCTGTATCTGATGCTGGCGATGGCGCTGGTCGGTGTCGGGTGCGACAGCGCGGATCCGCCCGCCCCGCCGGCCGCGCCTGCCGCCGAGACCACCACCACGAGCTG
>CAYQCT010000059.1:15027-15708 GCA_964416015.1 uncultured Tepidisphaerales bacterium | reverse complement strand
GCACCGCCGGCGGCAGCGCCGGCGAGTCGTCCGACGACGCAACCAGCCACGCAGCCCGCGCCGCCGATCGACTACCTCAGCGTCGTCCGTGAGGCCACGCCGCGGCTGCCGGCGACGCGCCCGCTGGATCGGCCGGTGAATCTCGACCAGGCTGCGCGAGTCGTCCTTGATCGCCCGGTCTTGCTCGGCGGCGACGGGCGGCTGTGGATCACGCACCCGCAGGGTCGGCCGATCGCAGAGCTGGTCGCCGACCCGTCGTCGATCAACGAACACGCGGCCGTCGTGCGGGAGACGCCGCTGGCAATCCTGCCAGTGGCGGGCGGCTTGGAGATCATCGTTCGGGACCGAAATGGTGTGCGTTGGCACCACGCGACCGGCGTTGCGGACGTGCAACTGCCGGCGGGCGAGGCGGCGTGGTCGCGGCTGATTCGAATCGGCGAGAACATCTTCGTGCCGCGACGTGGTGGTGCGTTCGTCCTGACGCCGACGGGGCGGCCGGAGAATGTGAGCCAGTACCTGCGTCGCTTCGGCAATGTTCCGGCGGAACGAAGGCCGGACGGCGCGGGGACGGTCGATGTCGCCGACGTCTCGCTTGCCGACGAGTCGGCCGACTTCGCGGTGCTCCGCCTCGACGGCGACGGCGGCGTGCTGGCGTGGGTGCCTTGGGAAAACGAAGCGACA
>CAYQCT010000059.1:12805-15000 GCA_964416015.1 uncultured Tepidisphaerales bacterium | reverse complement strand
CGCGCGATTCGTCGACGGAACCTGGCAGCACCTGCCGTTGGCCGACGGTTGGTCGACGCGGCCGGTGCACCTGATGCCGCTCGCCGACGGGACGGTCCTGCAGCTGTCGCACGACGAGCAAGGCGATCACGAGCTGCGTGTGCTCGGTGAATCATCGCGTGTGGACGAGGCCGCCATCGCCGCGGCGGTGGAGGACCTGACGAGTACGAACCGGATCCGACGGCTCGCGGCCGAGGCGCGGCTGACGCAGTTGGGGCCGGCGGCGGCGCCGGTGCTGGAAGCGATTCGCGACGGCCTGCGGCCGCGGGCGCGGGCGAAGGTCGAGGACGTGCTGGCCGTCGCCGCCGAACCGCATATCGGGGGCATGATCCCGCTGCCGGGGCCGGTAGACGTGCTGGCCCGCTTCGGCGACGGCGGCGTGATTCTGGAGTTCGCCGGCGGCTTGGAGGTGCCGGGGCCGGCGGGCGTGGCGGTTCTGCAGATTCCCGGCCGGCTGATCGTGCGGCCGAACCAACGCATCGGCCCGCTGCCGCGACCGCTCGAGGACGAGTACGAACAGGACGCCGCAACACACATCAATGCGCTCGGCGGAACGTGGTTCGTCGACCGCGCTGGCGAGCTGTTGCGGATGTGGAGTACGAACCACTTCGTTCCGCTGCTTCATGCGGAGAAGGACGAGACGTTCGGCAAATTTCGCGAGCCGGTCGGCTTCGACCGACTCGGCCGGCTGTTGCTCCGCGAGCGCGGGACCGACGGGCCGACGCTGTTGCTCGACGTCCGCTTGGCCGGCGGCGAGCCGGGGCTGCCGACGTGGGTCATCCCGACTGGCACCGACGGCGTCGCCGGCCGCGGACCTGACGGCCTGCCGGCGATGCGGCTCGGCGGCACGTGGCAACTCGGGGAGGCCGGCTGGCAGACAATGCCGGACGATGCCCTGCTCGAGCCCGTCGACACTCGCGGCGGCGTCGACATCGCGACGGATTCCGTCACGCTTGACGGCGAGCGCGTGAAACTGCCCGAAGACGTCCGCGGCGTCGGCATCGTCGAGTCACACCGCCTCGTGCAAGTCGACGAGGAACTCGCCTTCCTCTTCAACGCCCCGGGCCGCGTCGTGCGGCTCGAGCGTCGCGGCGAGGCGTGGCGTGTGACCGAAGTATTTGACGAAGAGCTGCCCAAGGCGATGCCGCGGATCGTCTGGGTCGATCCGCTGGGACGGCTGTGCGCTGGCTACTTCGGCGACACGGTGGCGGTGATGTGGCCCAACGGGCAGGTGCCGCCGGCGATGCGTCGCCTGATGCCCGGCCGCCGGGGCGAGCCGCCGAAGGTGCCGCAGTTGCCGGGTGCGATCAGGTTCGACAAGCGGTGACTCGAGCTACGCAACCACCGCGGCGACGAGTGCATCGAGCGTGGCCTCGGCGGCTTCGGCATCGATGCGGAGGCCGGCCTCGCGGAGGGCGGCCGAGGTCTGCGGGCCGATGCTGACGAGCTTCGCCGTCGGCGGAATGGTGGCAATGGCGGCAAGGTTGCGGGCGGTGCTGCCGCTGGTGAACGTGATGACGTCGGCTTCGGCGATGCGTGCCACGACGTCGTCCGGCAGCGACGTGACCGGTTTCGTCTCGTAGACCGAGACGTCGTCCACACGTACGTTGGCCGCACGAAGTTTTCCGACGAGCGACGCCCGGCCGATGTCGGCGCGAAGGAGCAGCACGCCGCGGTCGCTCGTCGGCCGGTGGTGCGTCAGCAACTCGTCCGCCAAAGCGTCGGCGTCGAACTGCTGCGGCACGAGGTCGGGCCGGACGCCGAGCAGCTGGCGGCAGGCGGAGGCGGTGGCTGGGCCGACGCAGGCGACGCGGACGCCGGCAAGGATGCGTGCGTCAAGTTCCTCGTCGTCCAACATCTCGCGTGCCGCGGCGACGCCGTTGGCGCTGGTGAAGACGAGCCAGTCGTAGCTGCCGAGGCGGAGCTTGTGCATCGCCTGCCGAACCGTGTCGGCGTCGGGCGGCGGGCCGAGCTCGATGGTCGAAGCTTCGACGACGTCCGCGCCGAGCCGTTCGAGCTTCGCCGTCAGCTCGCTCGCCTGCGATCGGGATCGCGTGACCACGACCTTCTTGCCGAAGAGAGGACGATCCGTCGGGTTGTCGAACCAGCGGAGGCCGTCGCGGAGGCCGACGACATTGCCGACGTACGTGATGGCC
>CAYQCT010000059.1:1744-12795 GCA_964416015.1 uncultured Tepidisphaerales bacterium | reverse complement strand
TGTCGTGCCCCACTGCACACTCGCGGCCGGCGTGTCGGGCGACATGCCGTGGCTCGTCAGGTTTTCCACGATTCCCGGCAAACTGCGGATGCCCATGTAGATGCAGAGCAGCGGCTGTTTGGCCATGGCGGCCCAGTCGGTCGCGTCGCTGCCGGCCTCGGCCCGCGCGGCGGCCTCGGGCGTCTGACGATCGCGCGCCTTCTCATGACCGGTCAGCAGGGTGAAGGACGTGTTGCGGTCGCGGTGCGTGACCGGAATGCCCGCGTAGGCGGCGGCGGCAACGGCGGCGGTGATGCCGGGCACGACGACGTACGGCACGCCGGCGGCCCGCAAGGCTTCGCATTCCTCGCCGCCGCGGCCGAAGACGAACGGATCGCCGCCCTTGAGCCGAACGACACGCCGGCCGGCTTGGGCTTCTTCAATGAGCAACGCCTCGATCTCGGCCTGCGTCATCGAGTGGTGCTCGGCCCGCTTGCCCGCGTAGATCCGCCGGCAGTCGTCGCGGCAGTCGCGGAGCAACACCGGATTCGCCAGTGCGTCGTAGATGACCGTGTCGCACGCGGCGAGCAATTCCCAGCCGCGGACGGTGAGGAGACCCGGGTCGCCGGGGCCGGCACCGACGAGCGCCACCGTGCCAGGCGGGAGCAGGTCGCGGGGAATTTGTCGCGGCGTGGCTTCGGACACTTCCGCGAAGAGTAAGAGGCTCGTGGAGAAAGGAAGGTTGCTGAATGTCGCGAACGCCCACGGCCTGAGGCCGTGGGCTTTGGGTGGTAGTCGCTCGAGCGTCGGACGGACAGCTTCTTACCGGACACGCTTGAAAGTCCGAGAACCACCACGGGTTTTGCATCGTTGGGTAAGGCTGTCGCAGTGGTCGGACGAAATAGCAGGCAGGCGGATCACGAGGATCTGCCCGCTGTCCCACCACCCACCGCTCGCTCGCCTCACGGAAGAACCCATGGTCGCCGCCAACCCTGCCGCTCCTTCGCTCGACTACGACGCCGGCCCCGCCGTTGCCGGCCGCATCGGCTTTGACACATCGCCGACGCTCCGCCCCGCGTACGACGCGACGGGTGCCGACCGCCGGTGCCATCCGCGGCAGGAGCTGAGCTTGCGGCTTCGCGGGCGTCGTCTGGATCATGATGCCGAGTCGATGCGGCAGCCGTTCCTGAACCTGTCGCTTCGCGACGTCAGCGTCGGTGGCCTGCGGGCGACGAGCCAGACGCCGCTCAAGGCCGGCGAGCGTGTCGCCGTCTTCTTCCCGCCGCACGGCCCCAATGGCCAGAGCAGCGGCCGGGCCCGCGGATGGGACGCCTACGGCCGGGTGATTCGCGTCGAGCAAGGCGACCACGAACCGGGCTGCACCGTCGCGGTCGCGTTCGACACGATGTCGATGGCGGCGTAGGTCGATGGCGGCGTAGGTCGATGGCGGCGTAAGCGTCGTCGAGGCCGGTACGATCGGCGTGTGCCGACCCGCGTCCCGCTCGACACGCCCGACATCGGCGCGGGCTTCGACCCCGAGTCGTTCCGCATGCCGGTCGGGGATCACCTCGAAGATCTTCGCCGCCACCTGATCCTGGCACTTGTTGGCGTCGCGGTCGCGTTCGCGTTCTGCCTCGTCATTGCCAAGCGGATTCTTGTGCCCTTCGTCGCGGGGCCGCTGATCGCGGCGCTCGAGTCGGCGGAGGTGAACCCGCAGGTCTTCTTCACCGGCGTCGCGGATCCATTCTTCGTCTACCTGCGGGTGAGCATGGTCGGCGCCTTCGTCCTGAGCGGGCCGTGGGTGATCTACCAGGCGTGGCGGTTCGTCGCGACGGGTCTGTATCAGAAGGAACGGCGGCTGGCGACGAAGGCGTTGCCGGCGAGCATCGGGCTGTTCCTGGCCGGGATCGCGTTCGTCTGGTTCGTGATCTTGCCGCTGACTCTGCGGTTTTTGCTGGTGTGGGCGATGACGATTCCGCTGCCGAGCGGGTTTGGTGATGCGTTGCCGGTGCCGCAGGAGCAGGTCGAGCAGCGGTTTTTTCCGCTGGCGGCCGGCAACCCGGATCCGCCGCAGGTTGGGCAATTCTGGTACGACACATCCGCGGGCCAGGTGAAGCTCTACGTGCCGGACGAAGAGGGCGCGTTGCGGGTCCGCGTCTTGAACTTCGGCAGCGACAATCTGGCGACGCCGATCATCACGCTGCCGGACTACGTGAGCCTGGTGCTGATGCTGCTGATCGTGTTCGGTGTGAGTTTTCAGATGCCGCTGGTGGTGAGCGGGCTCATCAAGGCGGGCATCTTCTCGCCGACGGACCTGCGTGCGCAGCGGCGGATGGTCTACTTCGTGATGGTGATCCTGGCCTGTGTAGTGACGCCGGGGGATGTCATTGCGGCGACGCTGGGGTTGATCGGGCCGCTGATCGTCCTGTACGAGCTCGGCATCTGGCTCGGCGAGCGTGGGCAGCGGCAGGCCGCGGCTTGATCAGCTGGCCTTGCGAAGTGGGTCGAGCACGCAGATGTCCGCCGACTCCTGCCGCCTCCTCTCGAGCTCTTCCACGCTCTCCTCGCCGTCCGGGTCAATGCCCAGCACCTCGCACAAGACCTTCCGGTGGCCGCGCGTTGCCGCTTCCGTAAACGGCACGCAGAGCACACGTGCCTGTTCGAGCCGCATGATCGCGGCGTACTTGAAGAGCATCTCGCCGTTCTCGTCGTAATCCACCTCGTCCGCCGGCAGATGCACCAGCATGGAGCGGCCGTCCGGAAGAAGTGAAACGTACGGAATCGAATCAATGACCGGCTTCATGATTGCCTCATCCTACAACCAGTAGAGCGTCACGAGAAGCACGTTGTCCGCTCGAACGGACACAGTTGCCAGGATCTCGATCGACGGGCCGAGCGCCGTTGGCCCGCGAAAGAACCATCGCTCCTGACCGAAGTCGTCGATTCCGTCGGAGCGAATGCCTCTGCACTCATCGAGTGCCAATTGAACGTCCGACAGGAGTAGGGCTCGCTGCGTCAGACGTTGATCAAAGTGAGGCGTAAAGCGGGCCGTCTGCGTGGCGACGGCCTCGGACACCACTTTGAGCGCTGCTTGCGGTGACAGCATCTCGGCCCTACACCGCCTTCATCCCGAACCCGCCGCGGCGATGGCGGCTGTAGCGGGCCAGGGCGTCCTCGATAATTGCCGGACACGCGTCGGCCTGCTGGATCTCGTCGACCTCGACGCTCTTGCCCTCCATCGTCTTATAATCCTTGAAAAACCGCGTGATCTGCATCAAACGGTGCGGCGGAAGCTCTTCCGCGTCCTTGTAGTGGTTGTACTCCGGATCGGCCGTGGCGACGGCGATGATCTTGTGGTCGCGCTTGCCCTCGTCGAGCATCGTCATCAGTCCGATCGGCCGGGCGTGGATGATCGTCAGCGGAACGACCTCCTCCTTGCAGAGCACCAGCACGTCCAGCGGATCGTCGTCCTCGGCCAGGGTCTGCGGGATGAACCCGTAGTTGGCTGGGTAGTAGACGGCCGAGTAGAGCATCCGGTCGAGGCGGATGAGGCCGGAGTTCTTGTCGAGCTCGTACTTGATGCTCGACCCCGCAGGAATCTCGATGACGGACTCGAATTCGACGGGGATGTCGCGGCCGGGGGTGACGTCGTGCCAGGGGTGAATCATGGGGTTGGTCTCGAAGTGGGACCGGCAGTATCAGCACCCGCGACGAAGAATCCAACCGCGGCGGCGACATTCCGGCAATGCGGACGTCGATACGCCCCGCCGCGGGTTCTGTCGGCGCAGCAGAACGCCGCCCGGGGTGGCCGGACGGCTTCGACATCGTCGGGATGTTTCCGCGGCGCCTACGCGTGCGAGGCGTGCAGGGCGTTCATGTGCGCCAAGGCCTGCTCGATCTCGCCGTGTTGGCGGGCCAGCGGCGTTTTCGCGGCGGCGGGGATGTCGTCGTCGCCGAGGGCTTCCTGGTACTGCTTGACGGCGTACTCCTCGCCGCGAATGCACTCGCCCAGGACGGCCTTGTCGCCGCCGGTCAGGGCGTCCTTCAGCCCGATCCAGCCGCGGTGGAAGGCGGCGGTGACGCTGCCGGAATCCGTCGGCGTGCCGCCGAGGCTGGTGACGGCCTGCTGCAGGTCCGTCGCGTACGCCGCACGCTGCTGGGCGTACGTCTCGAAAAGGCTCTTAAGCTGCGCGTCGGACGCGCTGGCGGCGGCCTGCTTGTAGCCGTGCTGGCCGTCGAGGCAGGTGGTGATCAGGTTGTTCAAGTCGCTAACGGCATCGCGTGCCATGGTGATTCTTTCGTTCTGGTAGACAATCGTGCAAACGGCCGCGCCGCCTTCCGAAGCGACGCGGGACCCTTCGCCTAGCACACGGCGTTCCAGTCGCACCGCCGACCCTCGGGTCTACGCTGCCTCCCGGCCGACAACCGGCTTTTGCGACGCAATGCTTCTGCCGCTGCACACCGATCGTCGCCTCGCGTCGACGCCCCGCGTCAATCTGGCGTTGATCGTCGTCAACGCGGCGATGTACCTCCTGCAGACGTGGCAGCCCGGCGTCGAAGCCGCCCTGCTCCTGCGGCCCTACGAACCGGGCCTCGCCGGATTCGTCGGCAGTGCGTTCCTCCACGGCGGGCTGCTGCACCTGTTCGGGAACCTCCTGTTCCTCTACATCTTCGGCAACAACATCAACGACACGCTCGGCAACGCTGCCTATCTCGGCTTCTACCTCGGCGGCTGCGTCTTTGCCGCCATCATGCACAGCCTGCTCGAAGACAACCCCGCCCTCGGCGCCAGCGGCGGCGTCGCGGCGGTCATGGGAGCCTACCTCGTCCTCTTCCCGCGGTCCCGCATCATCCTGCTGTTCCTCTTCTTCGTCATCACCACCGTCCAGGTCCCGGCCATCTGGTTCATCGGCATCTACTTCCTGCTCGACTTCGTCCAGGGCCTCGACTCGACGCTCCTCGGCACCGACACCGGCGTCGCCCGCTGGGCCCACGTCGGCGGCGGGCTGTTCGGCATGGCGTTCGGCATGGCGTGCCTCAAACTCGGGCTCGTCGCCCGGCGAAACGATGACGCGCTGGCCATGCTCGAGCGGCGCCGCCGTCGGAAGGAACTGGCTGCGACGGGCCAGGTGCACGGCTCGGCGATGGACGTCGTTCCACGAAGCCAGGCCGATCCCAAGGCACAGAAGGCGCAGGACTTGCGCGGCCTGATCCGCGAAGCCCTCGACGCCGGCGACACCGCGACCGCCGCCCGGCAGTACGCCGCGCTGACCGACGTCGACCCGCGGCAGGTGCTGGTCCGCGACGACCAGATGGCGGTCGCGCAGCAGCTCTATCGCGACCAGCAACACGCCCGCGCCGCCGCAGCGTTGTCGCTCTACCTCGACCGTCACGGACGCGACCGCGACGGGGAGACGGCGCAGGCCCGACTCATGCTCGGACTGCTGGCGGCGCGGTACCTCGACAAGCCGCAGGTCGCCCGGCCGCACCTCGAAGCCGCCGCAACTGCTCTCGACGAGCTCGGCGACGACGAGCACGCCGCCTTCGCCCGCGACGAGCTCCGCCGGCTCGACGGTGCCGAAACGTGACGCGAGATTCTCACGTCGGCGTAGTTGAATGTGCGACCATGCCGCGGGTACAACACGCCGGCCATGCGTCTGCTTGCCGTCTTCGACCTCGACAAGTTCAAGGAAGGCCTCGACTACGCCGCCTCGCTGGGCGACGAAGAGGTCGACATCGCCCACACCTGGCTGGTGAGCGAGGCCATCCTGGCCGGCATGTACTATCTGCTGCTGGCGACGGTGGTCTTCCTGCTAGGCCGGCGGATCATTCAGGCGATGGTCGCCGGCTATCGCGAAGCACGGGCCGAATCCGTTTGAAGATTCCTGGGGGACCACGACGATGAACGGACTTGCCTTCGACTGGCTGCCCAGCGGGTTGATCCTGCTGCTGGTGATCGAGCTGATTCTGCTGGTCAGCATGCTGGTCTACCGCAGCATCGCGCAGCTGCTGGGCAAAGCCGAGCCGAGCGACTTCTTTGTCATCTTCTACCGCACCTTCTGGCGGGCGATGGCGAATCCGAAGCTGTACCCGCTGCCGGTGAATTACGACCCGAGCCCGCCGAAGCGGGACGAGGCCGCCGTTGTGGCCGGTGAAGGCGAGCGACTGACGGAGGACGAGCTGGAGTCGATCATGGCCGCCGGCGACGGCGCCGAGGAGCCGGAGGCGATGCCCATGCCGACGGCACGCCCGGTCGGCGTCGCTGCGCCCGCCAAGCCACGTCGGCAGGCGGCCGACGACGAGGACGACGGCATCGGTCGGCCGGAGCTGTCGGTGGAGGTCGAAGGCCCCGCCGAGGCCGAGAAGCTCCTCGAAGCCAACGCCGCCGCCGGTCGCGTCCGACTGGCCGTGCCTTTTGCCCCCGATGCCGGCCGGGCCAATGAAGTCGTTGTACGTCGCCTGGCCTCAATATTCGGCGTCGAGCGGCACCAGGTCCAAATTGCCGCCGGGCACACGAAGGCGCACAAGACCGTCCTCATCGCCGGCGTCACCGCCGCCGTCCTCGCCGACCGCCTGCAAATGGCCGGCGACGACGAGGAGCGATCGATGCTCGACTCCATCACCGACGAACCGTCGCTGGCCTTTCGGGACGAGTGACAATTTACAAGCAGATCAGGCAAAGGGAGCAAAGGGGACTGGCTCCGTCTACGGTGCCTGTCCCCTTTGCGGCCCCTTCGCGGCCAAGTCCCCTTTACGACCATCCTTCGCGGCCTCGTCTACTTGTTGCGTCCGACGAAGAAGTAAATGATCGCACCGATCGGCGCGATCAGGATGATCACAAGCGCCCAGACGAGCTTCATCGTGCTGTCGAGCTTCGGGTTCTGGATCGCATCGATCAGCATCCAGATCGTCAACACGAGGCCGGCGATGCCGATAAGGAAAAAGACGATCATGCACAGCCCGCCGGCGAGCAGCCCGCCGGCTGCGGCTCCGTCGGCGGAGGCGAGGGTCGTCGTGAGCGTGCTGAGCAGGTTGAGCATGAAAGTTTCTCCGGCTATGGGATCGTGTTGTCCCCGCGAACGTCCCAACCCGCAAGCACGAAAACTTTCTCCATGTTGCAACAAGGACTACGCACAGAACTTGACGAAGCTGTCGCGCGCGATCAAAACCCGGCGACGAGCCGGACGAGCGTGTCAGATGCGACCCGCGTGTAGTTGACGATGATCCCGCCGCCGAGCACCCAGGCGGCGACGAAGAGCATCAGCACCGCCCCCTGGTTCGCCGGGTCGAAGGCCCAGTCGCGGAAGCCGCGGTGGAAGTCGCCCAGGATTCGGCTGCCGTCCAGCGGCGGAACGGGCAGCAGGTTGAACGCGAACAGCAGCAGATTAATCGTGCCGAACGTCTGCAACACCATGTAGATCCGCGCCATCCGCTCCACCTCCAGGTCCGGCCCCGTCCGCAGCCACAGGCCCAACGCTACGAGCGTCACCACGGCGAAGACCAGGTTCACCAGCGGCCCGGCGAAGGCGACAAACGCGTCGGCGTACTTGCCGCGTAGTCGCGACGGGTCGACCGGCATCTGACCCCATGCGATCCCGGCGATCAGGCACGCCAGGATCGAGAACGGCCCCAGGTGGACCAGCGGATTGAACGTCATGTGCCCGCGCTCGATCGGCGTGCGGTCGCCGCGCCGGATCGCCGCGTAGCCGTGGGCCAGTTCGTGGAACGTGATGCTGACGATCACCGTCATCACCACCGTCAGGTAGCGCGGGAAGTCGGACTGCAGCAGACTGAGCATGCCCATCGGACCAGCAGGGTACGGAGGGCGTTCGTCGCACCGCGAAGCTTCGACGGTCGTATAACTCGATGCGATGGAGCACGACGTCGAAGCAGTCACGATCATCGGCAGCGGCCCGGCCGCATTCACCGCGGCGATCTACGCCGCCCGCGCCGGCCTGAAGCCGGTCGAGTACGAAGGCGCGATCACCGAAGAGAATCGCCTTGCCGGCCTGTTGCCGTTGGGGCAGCTCAACTGGACCACGGAAGTCGAAAACTTCCCCGGCTTTCCCGAAGGCGTCCAGGGGCCGGACCTGATGCTCAAGATGCGTGAGCAGGCCGTCACGCACGGCACACGCATCGTCACCGCCGACATCACCGACCTCGACCTCTCGCAGCGGCCCTTCCACCTCACCGGAAGCGACGGCAAGAGCTGGAAAAGCCACACCGTCATCGTCGCCACCGGCGCCAGCGCGATGTACCTCGACATCCCCGGCGAGAAGGAGTTTGCGAACCAGGGCGTCAGCGCGTGTGCGGTCTGCGACGGGGCCTTGCCGCGGTTCAGGAACAAGCCGATCGTCGTCGTCGGCGGCGGCGACTCGGCGGCGGAGGAGGCGACGCACCTGGCCAAGTTCGGCAGCCAGGTCCACCTGCTCGTCCGCCGAGACAAGATGCGGGCCAGCAAGGTCATGCAGCAACGCGTCCTCGACAGCGACAAGATCACCGTCCACTGGAACACTGAAGCCCGCGAAATCATCGGCGACGATGGCGGCGACGGCGTCACCGGCGTGCGCGTCGAAAACAACCAGTCGAACGAGACCAGCACCATCGAGGCCGTCGGCTTCTTCGTCGCCATCGGCCATCGGCCCAACACGAAGTTCCTGCAGGGCCAGCTCGAGACCGACGAGCAGGGGTTTCTGACGCTGCGTCACGCCCAGTCGATGCGGACGAACATCGAAGGCGTCTACGCCGCCGGCGACGTAGCCGACCCGACGTACAAGCAGGCCGTCACCGCTGCCGCGATGGGCTGCAAGGCGGCGTTGGACGCCGAACGGTGGCTGGTCGAAGAAGGCCTGGCGTGACGGAACAACGGAGTCGGAAGGTTCGAGGCCAATCGGTGCGAGCCCTGAGCGTGAGCAAGGGGTTCTGATTTCCCCGACGGAACCAGAACCCCTTGCTCACGCCCAGGGCTCGCACCCGATGTATCACTCGTCGGGTAGCATCAACGGCGGTCGTGCCTCGTCGCGGGTGGGACCGCAGTAGTGTCGATATCGTGCCCGACCTGCCGGCCACCTTCCCGCGGGCACACCGGCTGTCCGGCCGGACGGCCTTCGGCCGCGTATTCGACGAAGGTGTAGTCGGCCGCAGCGGGCCGGTGACGGTGCGGGTGCTAGCAAACGGCCTTACCCACCCGCGGCCGGCTCAAGCGGTGCCTGCGGGAGGCGTATCGACATCTTCGCCACGACCTGCCGGCGGCGGATCTGGTCGTCACCGTCGGCCGGCACACGCCGCGGCCGGCCATCGAGTACCGGGCGTGGCTGCAGAAGGCCGTTCGGCGAGCCGTCGCTGATTCGCGGTTGCAGCCGGACGGCGAGGCGGCAACGATGCGGGCGTGAACCTGCCCCGCCCGTCGCTCGTCCGCCGCCTCGGCCTCGCCGCCGTCGTCATCGTCCCCGCCTTCGCCGGCGGCGTGCTGCTGACGCGCTCCAGCGTCGACGCCACCGCCATGGTGCAGCCAGCCTCGCCGATCGGCGTCGTCGACGTCGGCCGCATCAGCCGCGACTCGGCCTTCAGCACCAACCTCCGCGAGGACCTGCAGGCCAACGTGCAGCGACTGCAACAGGAGCTGCAGCAGCTCCGCCAACAGCTCACCGACGAAGAGGCCGCCGTCCGCCAGCTCGCGACCGACAGCGACCAGTTCCGCGAGCGAGCCGGCCAGATCATCGTGACCCGCGCCACGCTGCAGGCCCGCGAGCAGGTCGCCCAGGCCGAGCAGGCCAAGAAGCTGCAGGAGGCGATCCTGCTCTTCAACAACAAGCTCGACGAAGCCGTCCGCGGCGTCGCCCAAGCCCGCGGCCTGTCGGTCGTCCTGCGACGCAACTCGCTGCCCAGTGCCGACGACTTGGCCCGCATCAACAACCCGCAGCAGCTCGAGGAACTCTTCAACCGCCAGACCGTCCTCTTCAACGACGCCGGGTCGGACATCACCAGCGAAGTCATCGCCGCCATCGACGCCGAGTAGCTGCCGCTACGGTGCGGGCGTGTTTCGTGGCGAACCGGTCGTGCTGATCGTCCATGCCGCGGCGACCTGGTTCCTCGTCGGCCTGATCTGGACGATCCAACTCGTGCACTACGCCCTCTTCGACGGCGTCGGCGAGAACGCGTGGGGCGAGTACCACCGCCGGCACACGAGCAGCATCACGTTGATCGTCGGGCCGCTCATGCTGGTCGAACTCTTGACGGCAATCTGGCTCGTCTGGCGTGTGCCGACGGGCGTGGCAACGTGGCTGCCGTGGGTCGGACTGGGGTTGATCGCCCTGATTTGGCTGAGCACGATGTTCGTGCAGATCCCAATGCACAACACGCTCGCCGGCGGCCACGACGCCGACCTCGCCCGACGGTTGACGGCCTCGAACTGGATCCGGACCGTCGCCTGGAGCGCCCGCGGCATCCTGGTCGGCTGGATGCTGCTGAGCCTGCTGCGTCGAAGCTGAGCACGTCGCGGTAGGCTGGTTCGATGCTGCCGCTGCCGATCGCGTTCGCTGCTGTCGATTGGCTGGTCGTCGCGGCGTACCTCACGGGCGTGCTGGTGCTGGCGGTGCTCGTCGGACGACGCACGTCCAGCGACGGTGACTACTTCTTGGCCGGCCGGTCGATGCCGACGTGGGCGGTGACGCTTTCGCTGACGGCGACGAGCCTGTCGGCCGCTACCTTCGTCGGCGGGCCGCAGGCGAGCTACGCGGGCGACCTGACGTTTCTCGTCCTTTACCTCGGCAACTTCATCGCGGTCTTCGTCGTCGCCTTCGTCTTCGTCCCCCGCCTCTACGCCGCCGGCACGACGACGATCTACGGCCACCTCGGCCAACGCTTCGGCCCGGACGCCCAACGCGCCGCCGGCATCACGTTCGTCGCCGGTCGGCTGCTGGCCAGCGGTGCCCGGCTCTTCCTCGCCGCGACGCCGCTCTGGCTGATCACGAGCGGCGTCGACGGCGGCACCATGCCGTACTGAGACCGGGCCGCATGGAGTCCGCCGCCACCTCCGACGGCGCCTGAACACACCGTCCGCCGGACCGGCG
>CAYQCT010000059.1:0-1734 GCA_964416015.1 uncultured Tepidisphaerales bacterium | reverse complement strand
CAACTCGCGCTGTGCGTCGTCGCCGTCGGCGGGTTCGCCACGCTCTACGGCATGATCGGCGGCGTGCGGGCGGTCATGTATACCGATGCCGCTCAACTGGCGTTGATCGTCTTCGCCGTCGCGGCCGTGACCTACACGGCCTACACGCAAGTCGACGTGCCGATCGGCGAACTATGGAATCAAGCCCGGGCCGCGGACAAGCTGCACTGGTTCGACTATGGCTTTGACCTCGCGTCGCCGTACACGCTCTGGACGGCGATTCTCGGCAACATGGTCTTCTTTGCCGCCGTCTTCGGCACGGATCATGATCTGGCGCAACGCTTCCTCACCGCCAGGTCCGTTCGCAGCGGGATGGTTGGGGTCGTGCTGAGCCAGGTCGTGGGCCTCGTCGCGGTCGCTCTGTTCATGGCCGTCGGCCTGCTGCTGTGGGGCTACTACCAGCACCACGAACCGCCCGAGCCCGGCCGGCCGGTGTTCGTGCACTTCATGGTCTACAACCTGCCGCCGTGGGTCGCCGGCCTCGCCGTCGCCGGCGTCTTTGCGGCCGCACAAAGCAGCATGGATTCGGCGACCAACGCCATCGCTGCGTCGCTCGTACACGACATTCATCGGCCGGGCGAGGTCGTGGAAAACGGCCCGCCGCCGCGGCTCGTTTCGCTCGGCGTCGGCGTGCTCCTGACCGGCTTCGGCGTCGCCTGCTGCTTCGCCTTCCCCGAAGGCGGCGGCTTCCTCGACTTCGCCCTGCGCGTCATGACCCTCGCCGTCTGCGGCCTCGCCGGCGTCTTCGTCTGCGCGTTCTACACCACCCGCGGCAACGCGGCGACGGTCGTCGGAGCACTCGTAACCGGTGCCGTTCTCATGTTCCTGTTGCCCGTAGTTACCAGCGACATTCACTGGTTCTGGTTTGTGCCGTTCGCCGTGCTTGCATCATTCATAGTGTGCGTGAGCGGAGGCCGGCGCGGGGTGAAGCGTGGCTTCGAGATCTTCCCCGAAACGCAAAGACGCGAAGAGGCCATGCCGGAGCAAAGGTGTGAATATAGTTCAGAACGTCAGCGTTAGCATCCAGCCTGCTTGTCGTTCACGTTCTACACCTTATCTCCCCTTTGCTCTAACTTTGCCTCTTCGCTCCTTCGCGTTTCTGCTCCGACTTATGATTCGCTCGTGCCCCGCCCGAACGTCCTTGTCTTCTTCACCGACCAGCAGCGTCACGACACGACCGGCCTGCACGGCTGCCCGCTCGGGTTGACGCCGAATTTTGACGCATGGGCCCAGCGGGGGACCCATTTCGCCCACGCGATCACGCCGCAGCCAGTTTGTGGACCAGCGCGGGCGTGCGTGCAGACGGGGCAATTCGCGACCGCCGTCGGCAAGGAAGGCTGCCATCGCAACGGGCTGCCGTTGCCGACGGAGCAGGACACGTGGGCCAAACGCTTCGACGCCGCGGGCTACGCGACCGGCTACTTCGGCAAATGGCACCTCGATCGGCACAACGACACGAACCAGGCCGTTCCCGAAGAACGTCGCGGCGGCTGGCGGACGTGGCTCGCCTCGAACCTGCTCGAGTATTCGTCCGACGCCTACGAAACCAGGCTTTACGACGAGAACAACGACGAGCAGATCCTGCCCGGCTACCGCGTCGACGCGATCACCGACGCCCTCATCCGTTGGATCGACAGCCGGACCAAGGCGGGCGACTCGTTCTGCGGCATGCTCAGCCTGCTCGAGCCGCACATG
>CAYQCT010000058.1:3848-18572 GCA_964416015.1 uncultured Tepidisphaerales bacterium | reverse complement strand
CCAGCATCTGCCCGGTGACGGGGCAGCCGGACTTCGCGACGTTCACGATCACGTACACGCCGGACGAGCGAAACGTCGAGATGAAGTCGTTGAAACTATACTTTCTGTCATTTCGCGACAAGGGTATCTTCTACGAAGGTGTGACGAATCAAGTGTTTGACGATCTGGAGGCAGTACTCGCGCCACGTCGCATGGTGGTCGAGGGCGACTTCGCGGTCCGCGGCGGCACGCGGGGCGTCATCACCGTGCGTAGCGACGGAGCCTCGCGATGAAGCGGATGCTCGCGATTGACTTCGACGGCACGCTCCTCGACCCGGCAGGCCAAGTGACGCCACGCACGCGGGAGGCGGTCCGGCGGGCGGTCGAGGCGGGCGTAGAGGTCGTCTTCGCGACGGGTCGAAACCGTTGGGAGTCGTTGAAAGTTCTCGAAGCCGTCGAGCACGAGGCGTACGCCGTCTTCGTCGGCGGGGCGTTGACGCTCAACCTTGCGACGCAGAAGACGATCGACCGCCGGCTCCTTGACGGCGGCCGGGCGACAGCGATCTGCGACGTCCTGCAACGACATGGGCTGTCGCCGCTGGTCCTGCAGGACCGCGATCTCTCCGACGTCGACTTCATCCACGGCCCGATCGAGATTCCGCAACGCGTCCGCGACTGGCACGAATTACACGGGCTTCGTGTTCGTGAGGTGGACGACCTTGCAATGATCGATCACGCCGCGACGCTTCGCGTCAGCACGCTCGGCCCCGCCGACGCTTCCGATGTGGCGGAGCGCGAACTGAACGATGGAACGGCGGGCGACGTCTTCGCGTATCAGGTCGATCTTGCCAACTTCGGCGTTCGCCTGTTGGAGGCGTTCTCGAACGGCGTCAACAAGTGGACGGCACTGGAACGCCTGGCAGCAATGCTTGAAGTCGATCCTGGCAACATCACGGCCGTCGGGGACGACATGAACGACCTGCAGATGGTGCAATATGCCGGCGTCGGCGTCGCGATGGGCAACGCCAGGCCACCCGTCAAAGCCGTGGCCGATCGTGTCGTAGCGAGCAACGCGGACGAGGGATTGGCCGTTTTCATCGAGGAGTATCTGGCATGAGACGCCGAGGGTTTACGCTGATCGAGCTGCTCGTCGTCATCGGCATTATCGCGTTGCTGATCTCGATCCTGCTCCCGACGCTCTCCCGAGCACGACGTTCGGCGCAGCGGACGGTCTGTCTCAGCAACCTGAAGCAGGTGCACGCGACGCTCGTTCTTTATGCAAATGCCGAGAACGACTTCGTTCCGCTCGGATATGTCAACGGCCGACGCCAGTTCAACTATGTTGTCGCGAGCAACGGCGACCAATCGTTGCGTTGGCTCGGACTGCTGTTCGCAGCGGATCTGATGGAGTCGCCGGAGGCCTTCTACTGTCCAAGCGAGCGAGACGAGCAGGTTGTTTTCGACACTGCTGCGAACGCGTGGCCGCCGGATCTGGAGGGTCCGGCGGAGCTGAATGCGGCCGGGTTCCCGCAGCGCACGCGCGCTGGCTACGGCGTGCGGCCGATTGCGGATTGGCCCGAGCCTGCGCCGCCCGGGACACCCGCGCCCATGCCGGAAGGAACGATGCCGAAGCTCGCCCGCCAGAAGACGAAGGCGCTCGCCGCCGACCTGTTCCACGAGCCGAGCCAGATTCGCGAGCGACACGAGGAAGGCGTGAACGTCGTCGCGGCGCACGGTGGAGCGCGATGGTTCGACGTAGCGGTGCTGGAAGACTTCGTCCTCGACCCGCCTACGCCGAACGGTCTGACGCAGTGGGAGCAGGTCGCCCCGTTCTTCCGCCCCGATCACAACGACCTGTTTCTGCGGCCGGGTTTGGAGCAGGACGACGGGCTTTGGGGAGAGCTGGACGACTGATGTGGCCTACCCGCTTTTCAGCTGCCTCTTCCGCTTGTCGCGTTCTTTCAGCTTGACCTTCCGCTCCTTCGCCTGCCGCTTCGGCGTGACGTGGAACGTGATTTCGGCCCGACCGACGCGCTTTTCACGGTCGCCGGCCTTGCTGCTGAGCTGGCGGACGTCGACGTCGAGGGCGATGTTGAACTCACTCCCCGTTGCCACGAGCGGTGCGATCTTCTCGTGCGGCTGCATGCGAAACGCCGCCGGGCCAAGGCAGGGACGCAGGAAGGTATAGTTGAGGTTCTTGCAGACGACCGTGTAGTCGCCACCGCATTCGCCAAAGACATACATGCCGGCGGCAATTTCCGTGTTGGCGAGAAGCGACGCCCCGGCCATCGCGTTGTACCAGTTCTTGTTGAACTTCTTGAACGGCAGGATCGCGGTGAAGCTGTTCGTGTCGTCCTCGCGAACGGCATCGCCGTGCCGACGCATGCGGATGCCTGACCAGAACGCGAGCGGCAGAAAGAGCAGGCTGAAGATGCGGTGCCAGAAGTTGTCGCGGGTGCTGAGGCGGCTGAGGAAGGCCTCGACGCGATCGACCCACGTCACCCGCGGTGCCGGCGGCGGGGCGACGGGCTGGCCTTCGACCTGCTCGAGTTCGGCGACTTCCTGCTCCACCTCCGGCTCGGCAACGACGGACATCGACCGATCGTACGGGCGGTGCGGCCTCGGCGGAACGGGTGCGTCGCTATGCTCGCAAGATGCCGACCCCGACGCCTCCCGATCCCAAGGCCGTTCCGCCCGCCGTTGCCGAAGCCGCGAAGAACCGCTCGTTCCTCCCGGCCGACTTCGTACCTGACGCGTGGGACAAGATCGAGCCCTACGTCCAGCAGCTCAGCAGCCGCACCGCGTCGTCGAAGGACGAGCTGGAGAAGTGGCTGCTCGACCTGAACGAGCTCGCCAGCGTCGTCGATGAGTACGGCAGCCGACGCTACATCGATCGCTCCTGCTTCACGGAGTCCGAGCCGATCAAGTCGGCCTACCTCGACTTCGTCGAGAACGTCGAGCCGAAGCTCAAGCCGGCGATGTTCGCATTGCAGAAGCAGTTCCTCGCGTCGCCGCACCTCGGCGAGCTCGACGGGCCACGCTACGAGACGCTCAAGAAGCACTGGGCTGCCGACGTCGAGTTGTTCCGCGAGGAGAACGTGCCGCTCGAAACGCAGATTACGAAGATCGTTACGAAGTATGACGAAGTCTGCGGCGCGATGAACGTCGAATTCGAGGGCGAGACTTACACGATGCAGCAGATGGCGCGGTTTCAGGAGGAGACAGACCGCGACCGCCGGGAGAAGGCGTGGCGTGCTTCGACGGATCGACGACTGCGTGAGCGGGAGGCGATCGACGACCTCTTCGACGAAGTCTTGCCGCTTCGTCAGAAGATTGCGGAGAATGCGGGCTTCGACAACTTCCGCGACTACCAGTTCAAGCGTCTCAAGCGGTTCGACTACACGCCGAACGATTGCGATGCGTATGCCGACGCCGTCGAGCAGCACGTCGTGCCGCTGATTCGCGACCTGGATCGCGAGCGGCAGGAGGCGTTGGGCCTCGACAAGCTGCGGCCGTGGGATCTGGCCGTCGACCCGAAGGGCCGCGACCCGCTTCGGCCGTTTGATGAGGACGCGATCGATCGCTTCGTCGAAACGACCGAGGGCGTCTTCGCCAAGATGAGCCCGGAGCTCGCCAGTGACTTCCGCCAGCTCCGCACGGCCGGCAACCTCGACCTCGCCAGCCGCAGCGGCAAGCAGCCGGGCGGATACCAGTGCAACCTCGAAGAGACTCGCGTCCCGTTCATCTTCATGAACGCGGCCGGCCTGCAGCGGGACGTCGAGACGCTGCTGCACGAGGGCGGCCACGCGTTCCACACGATCGCCAGCAAGGACGAGCCGCTGACCTTCCTCCGGCACGCGCCAATGGAGTTCTGCGAAGTCGCCAGCATGAGCATGGAGCTGCTCGCACTGCCGCACCTCGATGACTACTTCGGCGATGAGAGTCAAGCCGATCGCGCCCGCCGGCATCAGTTAGAGGGTGTCAGCGTCCTCGCCTGGATCGCCATCATCGATCAGTTCCAGCACTGGATCTACACCACGCCCGGCCATAGTCGCGACGACCGGACCGCGAAGTGGAACGGCCTAATCGAGCGGTTCCACCACGAGCTCGACTGGACCGGAATCGAAGATGCTCGCGACGCCATGTGGCAGCGGCAGTTGCACCTGTTCCACGTGCCGTTCTACTACATCGAATACGGCATTGCACAGCTCGGGGCGTTGCAGATCTACAACAACGCCAAGCAGGACCCGCAGGCGGCGCTGGCTGCTTACCGTCGCGCGTTGGCGCTCGGCGGAACCCGGCCGCTGCCGGAGCTGTTCGAGACGGCGGACATCAAGTTCGACTTCGGCGACGCGACGATCAAGCCGCTCGTCGACACGGTGCGTGATGACCTCGCGAAGCTGCCGGCGTGAGGCGGACGCGCATCAAAATCTGCGGCGTTCGGCATCCTGAGGATGCGGCACTGGCGGGCGAGGCCGGCGCGGACGCGGTCGGTGTCATCCTGCACGCCATCGGAGCGAAGCGGCTGGCAGACGTCGATGCGGCGCGCAGGATCTTCGCGGCGGTGCCACCCTTCGTGAGCCGCGTCGGCGTCTTCGTCGATGGCGGCTCGCGGGTGCGACTGCTGGCGGACTCGCTCGGCATCGACGTCGTGCAGTTGCACGGCCGCGAGACGCCGGATCAGGCAGTGGCGCTAATGCCGCGACGGATCGTGAAGGTGCTCCGCCTCGACGAGGGCTTCGGCTTGTCCGGCTGGTCGAAGCCGCGGAACGTCGTCGCGTTGACGCTCGACAGCGGCGCCGGTTCGGGCCATGAGAACGATTGGGACGCGGTCGAGCGGGCACTTGCCAATGGCGAGCCGCGACCGCCGATCATTCTTGCCGGTGGCCTCACGCCCTGGAACGTCGGCGACGTCGTCCGTCGGTTCCGCCCGTGGGCCGTCGATGTCAGCAGCGGCGTCGAGGAGGACGACGGACGGAAGGATCCGAAGCTCGTCGAAGCATTTATTAAGGCTGTCCAGCGTGCCGACGACGCTACGTAGCGGCGAGAAGCTGCCGAAGCGTTGCTGCGTCCTCCCGAAGCTGTTCCACCTTGCCGCCGCGGACGAACTCGAGCGTCGCGAAGCGGGGCGATCCGGCCTTGGCAAGGTATTGCTGCCACGCCACCACGCCGTCGGCGAGTGGCAGGCGATCGACCTTGGTGCCGTCGAAATGCCAGTGGAACACGTGAAGATTTAGGGGCAATTGCGGCATCGCAAGAAGGTCCGCCAGCCGTGCCTCGTCGTCCGGCAGAAACTGATTCGGCTGCCAGTAGAAGGCCGGCTCGACCCCTCGATCGTGCGTCAGCTCGGCCAGTCGCGACGCGCCGGCGGCATTGGCCGTCAGCGTGTTCGGGTGGTGCTCGAAAACGACGACAACGCCTGCGTCCGCCGCGATTTTGCTGAGCGTGGCACAGCGATCGGCCACGTCGTGCCAGAGATCGCGATGCTCCTCGTACGGCGGCGGCTCGACGCCACGCCGCGGATCATCCTTCTGCATCGGCCCGGCCCAGACGCGAACGATGTCGGTGCCGAGGGCGGCGCAGGTCGCAACGACATCCGCCGGCTCCGGGTCGCCGGATGCGAGGCGAACGTACGAGCCGTAGGCCGAAACGGCGAGTCCGGCGTCGTCGCAAAGTTGCCGCGCGTCCGCCGCCGCATCGCGATCGCCCGGCGGGCAGTGGATGTCGCCGCCCCATTCGATGGCGTCAAGCCCGGCGTCGTGGGCGGCGCTGACGACGTCCCGTCGCGACAGGTCGCGAAAGGTGATGGAGCAGAGAGAAGTACGCATACCGCGTAAGACTACGGCTTGCGTCAACCTGGGCGGCTGCAAGCCTGCTACTTCTTGGCCTTCTTCTTCGTCGCTTTCTTCTTGGCGACCTTCTTAGCCGGCGTTTTCTTGACGACCTTCTTCGCTACCTTTTTCGAGGGCGCTTTCTTCGAGGCTTTCTTGACCGGTGCCTTCTTGGCGACCTTCTTGGCCGGAGCTTTCTTCGTCGTCTTCTTGACGGGGGCTTTCTTCGCCGGCGACTTCTTGGTCACCTTTTTGGCGACTTTCTTCGCGGGGGTCTTCTTAGGCGATTTCTTCGCCGTCTTCTTTGTGGCCTTGGCCATGGGCGTGCCTCCGTGGGAGGAAAGAGGAATGAGGAGATGCGTCGGCGGAGAGCCTTGTACGTCGTTGAAGAACGTGGGGACAACCGCTCGCTGCGAAAGGCGTGTACCATGTCAGTCAGGCTGCCCAAAGCGTTGCCGCATTTGACAACATGAGTCGCGACGCGTGTCACGGCCAAGGTGCATCGGGCGTGCACGCCTCGTGGGTTGAGTCGGCCTCCATAGATCGGCAGAACTTTCTGCTTCCCTCGCAACGACGCTGATCCAAAGGTTCGACTTGTGTTGCGACTTCGCGTCCATCATCGCCAACGCGTCTGGGTCGTCGAATGCAGCGACCGCGACGGCAACCGGCCGCTCGTCGTCGGGGCGTCCGAGCAGGCCGATCTACCGCTGGAAAGTCGACGGCTTTATCAGCGACATTGTGCGATCTTTCTTGACGAAGCGCAGAAACGGTGGGTCGTGCAGGACGGCAACACCGGCGGCCGGACGCGCGTCAACGGTGTGTCGCTGCCGACGAGTCGGACGCTTGCTCCGCTGCTGCCAGGCTTCGAAATCACGCTCGGCGACGGACGCGGCGCGCCACGGTTGCTCGTCGAGATGGCGGACCTCGATCGGCCGGGGCCGCTCTTCGCGGCGGCTTCCAACGGCGTCGAGTTCGCTGACGACGAGCGGGCGGGCGAGGCCTTCTTCGAGCCGATCCCGGAACGGGTCGAAGCGCCGGTCGCCGACGAGCCGGTAGCGGTGGCGACAGGTTCGACACGCCTGCGACGCGTCCAGGAGAAGCGGATCGCTCGAGACGCACCACTTCGCGCGGCGGCAGTTGCTGCCATCGCCGCAAGCGTCGGCGGCCTGGTTGGTTGGGTGGTCCGAGATCGGCAGTCCTCGCCTGCGCCCGACGCACTGGCGGCGGTAGTGAAAGTCGAAGATCCGGTAAAGGTTGCTGCGGTCTTGCCGCCATCGAATCCGGGGCCACCGGCCATCGTCGTGCCGCTCGACGCGGATCCGCTCGCCGCGTCGTTGGCCGAGCTTGCGGAGCAGGAGTTTGATCCCGCGGGTCGGGCCGGTTACGTCGCAGGTGTTGCACCGTCGCATCCCGCCCGGGCGATGCCCGCGTGGCGGGACGTTGTCGAGGCGGAGCGGGCGGGCGATCTTGCGGAGCAGATCCTTGCCTGCCGCCGGTACCTGGCGCGACCGGAAGAGTTTGCCGATCCGCTGCGGAAGCACGTCGCAGATCAGCTGGAGGAAGCGCTCGACGCGGCGTGGTGGCAGCGAATTGCGACGCTCGTCGATCGCGAAGTCGCGGCACTCGATCAGGCGCTCGACGCCGAACTGGCGCTGCGGTCGCTCGGCCCCGACGCGCCGCCGGACGCACCGGATCGGCTGCGAGCAACGGTGGATCGCGCGCGGGCCGAGGCGGCTTCGGCGTCGGGCGAGTTGGAGATCATGAAGTATGACGACCCCGACCGGCCGCGGCTTGCCGACGAGCAGCAGATCAATCGGCTGCGACTTCGACGTGATGCCGAGGCGTATGCCCGCTGGCGGGAGGAAGTCGTCGCCGCCGTCGCCACGACGGGCCAACTGCCTTGGGAAACCGAGTGATTGTTACTTCAGCCGCGACGACTTTTGAAGGCGTTGATCAGGGCGTTCGTGCTGCCGTCGTGCGTCTGGACCGTGTCGCTGCCGGCGAGTTCCGGAAGGATCTTTTTGGCAAGTTGCTTGCCGAGCTCCACGCCCCATTGGTCGTAGCTGTTGACGTCCCAGATGACGCCCTGGACGAAGATCTTGTGTTCGTAGAGCGCCACGAGCTGGCCCAAGACATGAGGCGTCAGTCGGTCGAAGAGGATACTCGTCGTCGGCCGATTGCCAGGGAAGGTCTTGTGCGTGACGAGGGCTTCATCTACGCCGGCTCCTAGTTCGTCCCGCACCTCGTCCGACGTCTTGCCCAACATGAGAGCCTCTGGCTGGGCAAAGAAGTTGGCGAGCAGCTTGTCGTGATGATCGCCCACCGGGTTGTGGCTGAATACCGGTGCGAGGAAGTCGCACGGCACCGGCTTCGTGCCCTGGTGGATGAGCTGATAGAAGCTGTGCTGGCCGTTCGTGCCGGGCTCGCCCCAAAGGATCGGGCCGGTCGTGTAGCCGGTGATCGGCTCGCCGTCGCGGCGGGTCTGCTTGCCGTTGGACTCCATGTCCGCCTGCTGCAAATATGCTGGAAACCGCCGAAGATACTGGTCGTACGGCAAGACGGCGTGTGTGTCGAAGCCGAAGAAGTTGTTGTACCAGACGCCAAGCACGCCGAGCAGCACCGGCAAATTCTCCTCCAACGGCGTCTCGGCAAAGTGTCGATCCATCTCGTACCCGCCGGCGAGGAACTCCTCAAAGCTGTCCATGCCGACGTAGACCGCGATCGGCAGCCCGATGGCCGACCACATGCTGTAGCGGCCGCCGACCCAGTCTTCGAAGCTGAACATATTCTTCGGGTCGATCCCGAACGTCGCGACGCCTTCTTCATTCGTAGAGACGGCCACGAAGTGCTTGCTCACGTCGCCTTGGCCGCCGGCGTTGGTGACGAACCACTGTTTGGCCGTCTCGGCATTCGTCAGTGTCTCCTGCGTCGTGAACGTCTTGCTCGCAATGATGAAAAGACTTGTCTCTGGGTCGAGTCTAGAAAGGGTGTCGGCGACGTCGGTGCCGTCGACGTTGCTGACGAAGTGCATGCGCAGGTCGCTCTTGCCGTACGGCCGCAGTGCTTCGCACGCCATGGCCGGGCCGAGGTCGCTGCCGCCGATGCCGATGTTAACGACGTCGCGGACGCGTTTGCCGGTGAAGCCGGTCCATTCGCCAGTGCGGACGGCTTCGGTGAAGGTTCGCATCTTCGCGAGCGACTCGAGGACGCCCGGCATGACGTCCTTGCCGTCGACCTCGATCGCCTCGTCGCTGCGGTTTCGCAGGGCGACGTGCAGGACGGCCCGATCCTCCGTGACGTTCACCTTCTCGCCGGCGAACATGCGGTCGCGCATCGCCTCGACGCCGGCCTCACGGGCGAGGTCGACGAGCAGCCGCATCGTCTCATCGGTCACGCGGTGCTTGCTTAAATCGACATGGAGGCCCATCACCTGCTTCGTCAACCGCTCGGCGCGGCTGGCATCGTCGCGGAACATGTCACGCATGTGCAGCGGCTCGACCTCCTTGTAGTGGTCTTTGAGCTTGCCCCAGGCCTCGAGCGTCGTCGGGTTCGGCATGGCCGGCAGGATAGCGGAAGAGCCGGCTGCGGTGCAGCAGACGCCGGTGGGCGTACTGTGGGCGTCATGGTGCAGTGCCTTGCCGCGGTCGTTCTTTTGCTGTCGCTGGCGATGTCGGCCGTTGCTGCGCCGGCGACGCGGCCGGCGATGATGACGCAGGACGAGCGGACGAAGGCGGCAAAGATCCTGAACGATGTTCTGGCGAACCAGCCGGACGATGTGGCTGGCATGCGATCGGCCGCGGCGGAGGCGGCGAAGGTGCTCGGCGACGAATGGATCGCGACGACCCGGCTGAATCTCGTCGCCGACGCACCGGATGAAGAGGTTGCGCCGCGCGTTCGGCAAGTCGCCGGCGCGCTCGGCTTCGAGCCGCTGATGGAGGCCGAGACTCCGCCCGATTGGCCGGTGCCGACGGTCGTGGGTGAGGTCGAGATCAAGACGTATCCGAAGCATCGCCTCGCCCGCGTCGAGGGCCGCGGCGCGTTCGGCCGTCTTTTTCGCCACATCCAGTCGCACGACATTCCCATGACGACCCCGGTCGGGATGACCCGCGAGCAGCAGGGCAGCATGTCGTTCCTTTACCCGGACGACGCCACCGGCACGCTCGGCCCGGATCAGGAAGGTGTCGAAGTCGTCGACGAGCCGGCCCAGACCGTCGTCAGCTTCGGCGTGCGCGGCAACCTCGGCGAGAAGCAGATCGCGCAGGCGGAGCGCATCTTGCGGGCGTGGCTGGCGAGTCAGGAGGCGTACGAGCCGACTGGCGACCTGCGAACCTACGGCTACAACAGCCCGTTCGTCCCCGCGCCGGCCCGGTACAGCGAGGTGCAGATCCCGGTGCGGAAGGTGGCCGCGGGCGACCGATAAAGCCGGTGTGCCCGCCGCAGCGTCTTCGCCGGAGGTCGGGCAGTTCCTGGCGTACCTTGCGACCGAGCGAGGTCTCTCGCAGAACACGCTCGACGCGTACCGCCGGGACCTGGCGGATTACGAGGAGCACGCCGGGCGGGCCGTCAAAGCGGATGCCGTCTCGATCCCGGCGTACCTGCACCGTTGCACGGCCCGCGGGCGTTCGACCAAGACCGTCGCCCGACGGCTAGCGGCGTTGCGATCATTTCTGAAGTTCCTGCCCGTGCCGGGACTGCGATCGGCGGAAGAAGTCGAGGCGACGCTCGCATTGCTTGACGCACCGAAGCCGGAGCGGCCGTTGCCCAAGACGTTGTCGCGGGGACAGGTCGAGCGGCTGCTAAATGCACCACCGGCCGACACGCCGCTGGGTCTGCGTGACCGGGCGATGCTGGAAATGCTCTACGCGAGCGGCCTGCGGGCGACGGAGCTCTGTAACCTGCGACTCCGCGACGTCGTTCAGGTTGATGCCACCGTTCGCGTCTTCGGCAAGGGCGGCAAGGAACGTGTCGTGCCCGTCGGCCTGCCGGCGTGCGAGGCGATCGAGTTCTGGCTCGAGGACGGCCGGCCGAGCCTTTTTCATTCGACGCAGGTGAGCAGCGACTGGCTCTTCCTGACCCGTACCGGCCGGCAGATCGAACGCGTCCGGCTCTGGCAGGTCGTGTCAAAGTACGCCCGGCTCTCCGGCGTCCTCAACGAGGTCGGCCCGCACGTCTTGCGGCACTGCTTCGCCACCCACCTCCTCGGTGGCGGGGCGGATCTGCGGGTCGTCCAGGAGATGCTCGGCCACACCGACGTCGCGACGACGCAGATCTACACGCACGTCGATAGCGACCGGCTCAAGGAGATTCACAGCCAGTTTCATCCGCGGCGATAGTCGCACCGCCGACTGGCCGATGAGCCGGCTGGTAGGATGTTGCCGAACCGCCCGCTCGCCACCGTCTTGTGCTCGACGTCCTGATTCAGACCTTCAACGAGGAGCTCAACCTCCCGCACACCCTCGCCAGTCTCCGCGCGGGACGCGAGGCCGGCTGGATCCGCAGCGTGCAGGTTGTCGATTCCGGCAGTACCGATGCCACGGTACGACTGGCCGAAGAGGCGGACGCGAACGTCGTCGAGCGGCCCTGGCTCGGCTACGCGCGGCAGAAGAACTGGGCCTTGGCGAACATGCCGTTGGAGGCGCCATGGACTCTGATTCTGGACGCGGACGAGGCGATCAGCCCCGAACTGAGCGAGGAGCTACGCGTGCTCGTCTCCAGGCCGCCGGACGAGGTCGCGGAGTCGGGCTTTCAAGTCAACCGCGTTTTCATCTTCAACGGCAAGCGAATCTGGCATTGCGGGTACTTCCCCTCGTGGAACCTGCGTCTCTTCAAGCGAGGTCAAGCGCGATATGAGGAACGGCTCGTTCACGAGCACATGAAGTGCGACGGGCCGGTCGGGCATCTCAAGGAACTGCTGATACACGAGGACCGCCGGGGACTGGAGCACTTCTTCGCGAAGCACAATCGCTACAGCACTTTAGAAGCACGCGAAGTATTCAAGAACCCGGAGCCGTGGCCTGGCGTGCAGGGCTTCTTGAGCGACACGACACGGCGACGAAGGTTTCTAAAAAGTCGTGTCTTGCCACGAATGCCGTTGCCGTGGCTGAGCCGTTTCACGTACATGTACTTTCTCCGTCTCGGCATCCTGGACGGCCGTGCGGGATTGGAGTTGTGCAGCTTTATCAGTACGTACGAATCGCTGATTCGGGCAAAGTATCGCGAGGTTCGACGCATCAGTGCGCGCCAAGGCCGCGAGACGAGTCTGTCAGGCGGCGCGGCGGACGACGCTGTCGTGACCATCACGGGCGTGAAGGGCTTGGCCAAAGCCGAAGGACTCGTGTCGGCCGAGACGAGTCAACCGGTGGCCGAGGTTGTGACGCCTCGACTGCCTTCTATTCCGGGGAAGGTTCCCGCGCCGAAGACGCCGAAGGTGGCAGGTGGCGATGCGGCGTCAAGCGAGGGCGTCGTCGTGTACGACGGTGCCGCACGGCAGGATGATGCTGGGGAACGAAGCAAACCGTTCGGCGGCGATCGTGCGGGGAAAGCTTCGGTCTCGATCGTGATTCCAACGCTCAACGAAGCGACAAACCTTGCCCGTTGCCTCGATCATCTAACGTGGGCTGACGAGGTCGTCGTTGTCGATTCCGGCAGTGAAGACGCGACAATCGATATCGCCAAACAGTACGGAGCTAAAGCGATCGACTTCCGATGGGACGGACGTTGGCCTAAGAAGAAGAATTGGGCGTTGCAGCACGCGCAACTGGCGAACGACTGGGTCTTGATCGTAGATGCCGACGAGTGGATCACGCCGGAACTGGCGGCAGAGATTTCACGCGTTGTCGCGGATCCACAGGAGAACGTCGGCTACTACATCAACCGGAGATTCATCTTCATGGGCCGGTGGATTCGGCACTGCGGCTACTACCCGAGCTGGAATCTCCGCCTCATCCGCCGCGGACGCGGTGAGTACGAAAAGCTGGTCGACACGGGGAACACCGGATCCGGCGACAACGAAGTTCACGAGCACGTCGTGCCACAGGGACCGGTTGCGTACCTGAACCACGACATGTTGCACTTTGCGTTCCCGAACATTCACACGTTCATGGAGAAGCACAATCGCTACTCCAACTGGGAAGCAATCGTGCAACGTCAGCAGGGCGAAAACAACGTCGGCGAGATCGGCAGCGTACTTGGCCGTCGGCGGCGTCTGAAGAATTTGAGTCGAAACGTCCCGTTTCGGCCGACGCTTCGCTTTCTCTACAGCTACGTCTGGCGCGGCGGATTCCTAGACGGCAAAGCCGGCTATATCTTCTGTCGACTCCTGGCGATCTACGAATACCTCAGTGTGGCGAAGCACACGGAGCTGGTTCGTGCAGAGGACGATGTGCAGAAAGCACGCTCCCTGAGCAAGGTGCCGTCGGCATTGCCGTGAGTGATGAGGACGCTGCCGTGTTGAACGCACGCGAAGTCGAAGACCGGCGGTTCATGATAAAGCCCCGGACTGCTGTCCGGGGCTTGTTACATGAAGAAGAGGCGAAGCTGTTTAGCTGATCGTGTTCTCGATCGAGTCGACGGTGTCGCCGGCTTCGCGATCTTCGTCGGTGTCGTCGCCGTCGCCGCCGAAGAGGAAGTCGTCGCCGGTGCCGCCGCGGAAGAGGTCGTTGCCGTCGCGGCCGAAGAGGCGGTCGATGCCGGCACCGCCTTCGAGGGTGTCGAGGCCGCCGTTGGGTCCGCCGCCGGCGCGGGGGCCGGAGGCGGCGTCGCCTTCGAGGGTGTCGTTGCCTTCGCCGCCGACGAGCAGGTCGCGGTTCCCGAAGCCGCGGAGGAGATCGTCGCCTTCGCCGCCGCGCAGCGTGTCGCGGCTGCCGGAGCCGTTGAGGAGGTCGTTGCCGGGTCCGCCCTCGATGACGTTCTCGTCGAGCCCGCCGGAGAGGGTGTCGTCGCCTTCGCCGCCGACGATGGTGTCGCGATCGAAGAAGCCGGCGTCGAGCGTCGGCTGGTCGTACGTGGCGAGGTCGGCACCGGCGAAGACGTAATCGTCGCCCGCACCGGCGTCGACGACGTCGTTGCCGCCGCCGGAGAAGATCTCGTCGTTGCCGGCGCCGCCTTCGACAGTGTCCGCGCCCAAGCCCCCGGTGACGGTGTCGTCGCCGCCGCCGGCGATGATGCGCATCGGGTAGGTCACCGGGTTGTTCGCGTTGCCGCTGGTCAGGTCGACCGTGTCGTTGCCGTCGCCGGCGACGATGACGACGGCCTGCAGATCGTCGCTCGTGCCGAAGACGTTGTCGTCGCCGGCGACGTTGCGGGTAACGCTTCGGCTGCCGACATCGAAGGTGAGCTCGGTGCCGTCGAAGCGGACGTTGATGGTGTCGTCGCCGCTGGTGCCGTTGATGCGAAGCGTGCGGAAGCGTTCGCCGTCGAGTTCGCTTTCCTCGACTTCGGCCAGGGGTTCGACGTCGAGTTCGCCCTGCAGCTCGAGCCGCGCGCCGCCGTCGCTGATGACGGTGACGCCGATCGGCAGGTCGTCGGCGGTCGTGTCGTACGTGTGGCTGCCGACGACGGCGTAGCGGCCGGCGGTGTCGGTCGGGATCACGCTCACGTCGACGCCGTTGTTGCTCGAGACGGTGCCGTCGGCCCAATCGATCTCGGCCGTGAAGTCGCTGAAGGAGCCGAAGTTGTCCGGGTCGGTGAAGGTCGCGACGACGAGGTCTTGCAACGGAACGCCGGAGATGGCCGTCAGTGCCTGCTCGGCCGAACCCGAAGGCTCTTCGTCGCCGACGGCCACGGTAAACTGTTGTCCATCAAATTCGAACTCGTTGTTCGACCGGACCGTGCGGTCGGCCTGACGGACGAAGACGAAGAAGTCGACTGGTCCGGTGAAGCTCGCGTCGGGCGTGAACGTGACGACGCCGGTCGT
>CAYQCT010000058.1:0-3825 GCA_964416015.1 uncultured Tepidisphaerales bacterium | reverse complement strand
GGTCAGGTCGCCGACGCCGGCGCGGGACGTCACCGGCGTCGCGTTCGTCGGTGACGTGCTGCCGTCAATGTTGAATTGCTGGATGTTGTCGAAGCTCGCGACGAACTCGACCGCATCGCCTTCGGGGTCGATCGCGTCGAAGTCGAAGACGATCGGCGTGTTCGCCGGCGTCGTCGTGAAGCGGTCGCTGCGGTCGTAGATCAGGATCGGAGCGGCGTCGACCTCCGCGTTCGTGAAGGTCGGGTCCGGCGTTTGCTCGGCGACGGCGGCGATCGAAATCTCCTGTGCGTCGGTCTCGCCGTTCGCGTCCGTCGCGATGACGGTGACGGTGAACGATTCGCCCGCCGCGCCCGCGTTGGCTTCGATGCGGACGACGCCGTCGGTCGTGCTGTCGTAGATCCGAATGTTCTCGATCTCCGGCGGGTTGACGGGGAACCCGCCGCTGTTTTGCACGGGCACTTCGCTGATGGCGTCGCGGACGTCGAAGCCGCGGATCAGTTGGCCGAACAGGACGAAGTTGCCGTCGAGGCCGGTGTTCGAGTCGACGAGTCCGCCGAAACCGTCGGGCCGTTGGAAGTAAGTGGCCCGTTGTTGGCCGTCGGTGATGAAGACGCTGGCGCTGTTCGTGTCGAAGCCGGCGTTCGCATAGGCGAGTTGGCCGTCGCCGGTGAAGAGGAAGTTGGGGTCAAGCTCGTCGTCGAACGTGTACTCGACCGCGTCCTTCGGCGAGCCGTCGGCGGTAACGGTCGGATTGCCGAACTGCGTGACGAAGCCGTCGAGGACACGCGGAATCAGCAGGCCGTCGTAGTAGCCGGTCTTGGCGAGCGAGGTGAATCGCTGCACGCCTTCGGGCGCGACGTGGTCGAAGAGCTCGAACGTCATCGTGCCGAAGCCGCGAATGTTGACGTCGGCGTAGGTGTTGTCGGGGTCAAGGATGTCGACGGACAGGTCGCTTGCCGTGCCGGACGTGACGGCGGCGGAGAGCGTGACGGCGTCGCCATCCGGATCGTTCACCGCGATCGGCACGAGAAGCGGCGCGTTAACGGCGGCCTCGGGCGAACCGTTGGCGTCGTCGAAGAAGGCCGGCAGCGGCTGGATCTCAGGGGCCGCGAGCAGGCGGCGACGCTCGAGCGGCTCGTTTAACAAGCGCGGCTCACGAAGCAGAGCGTTACGCAGGAGGCGAGCGGACGTGCTGCGGACGGCGGCGGAGAGCGGAGTCATGGCGTGGTGGTGAAGGAAACGGTCGACGCGGCCCCGCGGCCGGCTGTCGCTACTCTATCGGACGCGTGACGGCGGCAAAGTTCAACGTCTTCTCGCGAGCTACCGGATCATTCGCATGTCGCCGAAGTTCGGCACGAGGCGCGGGAGCTTCGGCGCCGGCCGGTAGCCGCCGGGCCAGTAGACGAAGAACGCTTTGCCCAGCAGGAACCGCTCCGGCACCCGGCCGGCGTCGACGGAAAGATCTTCGTAGAGCAGGCGTACCGGCTCGGTCCAGGTCCGCGCGTCGCCGCTAAGGAATGGGTTGTCGCCGAGGACGAAGTATTCGCCGCCGTTGAGCCGAATCGGGTCGAGGACGGAGCCGTAGGGGTAGAAGCCGCCGCCACGGATCTGGTCGCGGGCCGTGTAGTGGACGTCGCGGAAAAGGCCCAGGTGCGTGACGCGAGCGTCGTGCCCGCTGGCAGCGAGAGAAACCGTCGGCCGCTCGCCCTCGGCATCGGCCCGGCCGCCGCTGCGCCCCTCGGCAAACAGCTCGTCGACATCGGGACGGTACTGGTCCGGCGTCGTCTGCAGAATGTCTTCACCGTCGATGCGGACGGTCACGCGGTAGTCGAGATTCTCCAGCTCGATCCACTGTGGCTGCCCGATCGGCGAGAATCCGCCGCCCTCGGCAGATGCGATGATGTCGCCGTTTCGCAGAAGCTCCACGCGGCCGGGCGTCAGGCGGGCGACGAAGAGGTCGCCTCGCTTACCAAGTCGCAGCTCGAGCGGGCCGTCGCCGGACTCGCGTTCGTGCACGAGGCGTAGTCGAAGGTCGGCGACGCGGTGCAGGAAGGGCGTGCCGGCAACGCTGCCATCGAACTCGAAGTTGCGGCCGAACGTGATGCCCGGCGACCGTCGTGACCCGATGCTGCGGGCGGTGAGCTCGGCATCGTCGTAGCTCTGGTCGTAGGCGAGGTAGTCGGTCAGTGCGAAGCTCCGCTCGTTCGCCGCCGGGTCGAAAGGGAGTTCGCCCGTGGACGCGGAGTCGGCAGCGCGGAAGGCGAATCCGCCGCCCTCGCCGGAGGGTGTCGCGGTCCAGCCGCCGCCGGTTCGCCAGGGCAGGACGAAGGGATCGTCGACTTCGATCATGCCGCCGCGACGCAAGTCACGATCAAGGCCGCGCGGCCGGTAGTCGTCGTCGTACACGACCCGCCACAACGCCTTCTGCACCTCGTCTGGCTTGCGGGCGATCTCGAAGTCGGTTGGCTCGAGCTCGTCGGTCGACTTGTGCTCGACGTTGCGGGCGACGTAGACGTCGCCGCCGAGGATCGCGAGCGTCTCACCGGGCAGGCCAACGAGGCGTTTGATGTAGTTTTCCTGGAACGGCTCCGTGCTGACCGGGTCGCTCCGCGGGTCGTGCCCTCGGGCGAGGCTGTTGGGGTTCTTGAAGACGACCACGTCGAACCGGTCGGGCCCGCCGGCGAGCAGGTACCACTGTTTCAGGACGAGCACGCGGTCGCCGTGATACAGCGGCAAGGCGGTCGCCTCCTCCGGCGGCAGGCGGTAGCTGCAGTTGGGGCAGCGGAGGTTCAGCGTCTGGTCGATCGTTCGGCCGGTGCGATCGCGGACGACGGCACGATCCGGCACCGCCGTCGAGCCGCCGCTGACCTGATAGTTGGCCGTGTAGTCCCAGCCGCAGTCGGGGCAGTCGAGGCGGAGGTGCGCCCCGTAGAGCGTCGTCGCCATGCTGCCCGTCGGGATGACGAAGGCTTCAACGACGTAGGCGCGGAAGACGAAGGCGAGAATCAGGGCGATGACGACCTGCTCGATGACGACGCGGGGTCCTTGCTGCTTGGTCGCGTCCGCGGAGGCCATGGAGCAGGATCGTAAGGAGGTCGGCCGCGAATGTCGGCGATGCGTCGAACGAATGCGGCCCCCACTTGCCGAGGCGGACGCGACGGGGCAGAGTGAGAACGTGTTGTCGCCGGAGAATCTCGTGCTCATCGGCATGCCCGCCTGCGGCAAAAGCACGGTCGGCCGCCTCGTCGCCGAGCGGCTCGGCTGGCGTTTCGTGGACCTGGATCACCTCGTCGAAGCCGAGGCCGGTCGGTCGTTGCAGCAGATCAACGAGGTCGAAGGCTTCGCCGGCCTCGCCTGCCGCGAAGAAGCCGCGGCCTGCAAGTTTGCGGCGACCAAGACCGTGCTCGCTCCCGGTGGCAGTCTCGTCTACAGCCGGCCCGCAATGGAGCATCTGCGGTCCGTCGCACGCATCATCTACCTCGCGGCACCGGCGGAACTGCTCGAAGCTCGCGCGGGCGATCTGGCGGCACGCGGCGTCATCATCGCGCCCGGGATGAGCTACAAAGACTTGCTCACAGAGCGCGATCCATTGTATCGGGAGTCCGCAGACGAAATCATCAATATCGGTATTTCTTCACCCGATGTTGTGAGCGATCGGATTGTCGAGCTTGCTTCTCTTGAGATGCATGATAAGTCGGCGAGCTGAGCTCGCAGACGGTTGATGTTCGATTAGTGATAAGGTTACTGTCGTTGAAACCCTTAACCGTTCGCGCGGTCAGGCCGTAGCAGCGGCGGCTCGCCGCTGCCGTCTGTTCTGCGGAAGAG
>CAYQCT010000057.1:11110-18624 GCA_964416015.1 uncultured Tepidisphaerales bacterium | reverse complement strand
CCCACAGGCCGACGAGCTTGTGGAAGTGCCGGCGGGACGAGCGGTAGGTGTGGTGATCGTGATTGGCCCAGCCGATGCCGAGCTTGTCCTGGCGGGCCTTTTGGAACTGGGCGGCGGTGTTGCGGCGTTGCCAGTACTCGCGCTCGGCGGCGAAGAAGAGGTCGCAGGCGACGTCGCGGCCGGTCGTCTCGATCCACTCGTCGACCAACTTGCTCAACTCTCGAAATGCCTCGTCTTCATCTGCTACCACGCGATCTCGATGCTTCATTGCATTCGCGACAGCGGAGTCCACCACCACATTGTCAAGCTCCCATCCCTTCTCATGATCGCTTCCCCACCCGTTCCAGCCATGCCGCTCGATGGCGCGGAGTGATATTCGATCCTTCGAGAAGACAAGCTTCTCGCGATATGCCTCTTTATATGTCTCGCCATTCTGCCGTTCCTCACTCCGCCAAAGATGCGCGAAGCTGTCAGTGTCCTCGACTTTTAGTCCAATCTCAAAGAGCGGGCCTTTGACGAGCTTGATCGTTGGGAAGATTCCGTTGGAGTGCCGCGCGACCGCATCGACGCCGATCGAAAGCTGATCGGAGTCGATGTAGCTCCAACCTGCATCTCCAACCTCATGAAAAAGATCACTCTGGTGCGGAAGCGTAATCGTGTCGATCAAATCCACAAACCGATTCCCCGTCTCCCGATACAACCGATCCGCGAACGCCTTCGCCTCCGGCAGCTTCTCCAGGAAGTCGTCGACGACCTTCTGCACGAACGCCGCCGCCTTCGGCTGCGGTTCCCACTGGTAGGCGGTCAGGGCGTCGGTCCCGGCGGCGGTGGTGGTCATGCCGACATTGTCTCACGTCTTGCCGAAGACGCAACGCCGCGAGGCACGACCGTGAGGGAGCGCGGTCGGCGGAGCCGACTCTCTGTTCGTTCCAGATGTCGCGTCCCGCGACCGCACTTCCTCACGGTCGTGCCTCGCATTGACACCCGCTACCGTGCCGCATGCACAACGTTCTGCTCGTCGGTGCCGGGAAGATCGGTAGCGCCATCGCCAAGCTGCTTGTCGATACCGGCGACTACCACGTCCGCGTCGCGGACGTCAATGCCGACGCCCTCGCTCGCTTGCCGGAGGGCGTGGAGGCGGTCGAGATGCCCGTCGATGACGCCGGCAAGCTCGCCGAGGTGACGAAGGGCCGCGACAGCGTCATGTCGGCTGTCAGCTTCGACGCGAACCCGGCCATCGCGCAGGCGGCGCTCGACGCCGGGGCGAACTACCTTGACCTGACCGAAGACGTCGAGACGACGAAGAAGGTCCGCGAAATCGCCAACAACGCGAAGTACGGCCAACGCTTCATTCCGCAGTGCGGCCTTGCCCCCGGCTTCGTCTCGATCGCCGCCAACGATCTGGCGAAACACTTCACGCGGCTCGACCGCCTGCACCTCCGCGTCGGGGCGCTGCCGATCTTTCCGACGAACGAGCTGAAGTATAATCTTACCTGGTCGACCGACGGCCTCATCAACGAGTACGGCAACCCGTGCGATGCCGTCATCGAAGGCAAGAAGATCGACGTCCTGCCGTTGGAGGGCTACGAACAGTTCAGCCTCGACGGCGTGATGTACGAGGCCTTCAACACCTCCGGCGGCGTTGGCACGTTGGCGGAAACATTGGCTGGCAAGGCACGGAAGCTCGACTACAAAACCATCCGCTACCGCGGCCATCGTGATCTCGTAAAGTTTCTGATGTTCGACCTGCGAATGAACGAGCACCGGGCGGACCTTAAGATGATGCTCGAGCGGGCGATTCCGATGACGCCGCAGGACGTGGTGCTCATTTTCTGCACCGCCATCGGCGAGATCGACGGCCAGCTCATGCAGATGACCGACGCCCGCAAGGTCTACCACGGCGACTTCCGCGGCCTCAACCTCAGCGGCATCCAGATCACGACGGCATCGGCCATCTGTGCCGTGCTCGACCTAATTCGCGAAGATAAGCTCGCGACGAAGCGCGGCTTCGTGAAGCAGGAAGAAATCGGCCTGGCGGACTTCCTCGCGAATCGATTCGGCCAGTGCTACGCGACGAGCAGCGAGAACGTCGAGAAGATCGAAGAGCCGTACGTGCCGTCGGCATTGTGACTTCTAGTTGTCGAGCAATTTGTCTAGAAGTTGTACGACTTGGTGCTTGGCAAGAACCTCACGCGGTGTGCCGAGCGGGCCGCCGTTGAAGGAGAAACTAGCGTGGTGTACGGCCATGCCGCCGCCGTGTCGGTTCTGATGAGCGACGAACTTCTGCTCTCGCTCTCTGGTCGCCCTTAGTTCAAAGACGTCAGTCGGTGCCATCTCCACCCGGTTCGCCTGCTCGACGGCGAGCCATAGTTCGCGAGCGTCGAGAACCTGGTCAAGGTCCGGGCTGGTATGTCGGCCGAGCGGGTCGAGACGCAACAGGTTGAGCGTCGCCTTGTCCCGATCTTCAACGGAAACAAAGGTTTCGTCGGCCATGCCGGCGATCCGCGACCACGCGTTCAGGTAATCCGCATCAAGCTCGACAGCTTTCCAGAAGGAGGTCAAAGCGTCCTGATCCCGGCCCATTGCGTCGAGCAGGTAGCCGCGAAGGTAGTGCACTTGGGGGTTGTTTGGTTGTTCGGCAACGAGACGTTCAAAAACTTCCTCGGCGATCGTGCGTGCGTCGCCGACGGCAAAGATGCCTTCGCAGCCGAAGCAGTGGCTTTCGACGCGGCCAAAGCTCGACGGCATCAACTCGTAGGCGCGGCGGTAATGTTCGGCCGCTTCCTCGTGGCGGCCGATGCGGCTGAGCTGGATCGCGACGCGGCTCTGGATGCAGTACGCGTCGGTGAAGTGCGTCAGCGACTCCTCGTACATCGCGATGGCCCGCTTAATCAGGCCCGCGGCGAAGAAGCGGTCGGCCTCCTCGGCAAGACGAACGGCTCGCACAGCACCGCGATACACCTCGGCCTTCTCGTCGCCCTGCCGCTCCAGAACGTCCGCAAGTACGCCGTACGCCCGCATCCGATCGCCGCGACCTTGCTCGCCATCCGATGGATCGATCGCGATGGCCTCGCGGATGGTTTCCTCGGCCTCGTCCACATCGCCGGCCTCGAGTTGGAGCTTCGCCTTCCAGATCAACGGGCGTTCTTCAAAACGATCACGAACAAACAGACGGTCGAGGAACTTGATTGCGTCCTGCCCCTCGAGCGCCAGCAAGAGCTCGAACGCGTCATCGTCGCTCCCGTCGAGCAGCATGCCGGCCTTCAAGACTTCCAGAGCTTCTTCATCACGCTCCGCCGCCGCTAATGCTGCAGCGACGGGAACCGCAAGCTCCTCATAGGAAGAGTGCGGCATACTCATCAGCTCGCCGAGTTCCGCATTCTCCCAATACGGCGAGTTTTCGACGATTGTCAGGACGTCCTGATGACGCCCCTCTTCATGATATACTTTTACGAGTTCGACGAGCATTCGCGAGACGTCGTCGTACATTGATGAACTCGCTGGGGAACCCATCTTCAACTCCCGTTGCTTCAGTTCCGTCAGAATTATGGTCATAGCATCCCGCAGGACAACAATGGCGGCCCCGGGCGCTTCAACTTGCATGAGCCGCTCCGCCTTTGAGGCCGCCTCCCAGGCAACGGAGTATCGCTCCTCGTCCGCGTTGCTTCGGCGGTAGAGCACTACGGCGCGATCAAGACTCGTCTCGCGGAGCTCTTCACGCCCGAGAACATGGGCTACCTCGGTCAGATCCATCGCCACCTCGGCCGCGGCGGAAGGATCGGTCTTCGCCAGGAGGTCGAGACGCGTCTGCATCACGATCAGCGCCTCCTCCACCTCGTCGGCGGCGAGCAACGCTTCGGCGAATTCGCCCGCGGCGTCGCGACGTGCGGCGTCATTGAGGTCTTCTCGCGCGAGCACCTCGCGGAAGGTCGCAATCATCCTTTCGCTGTTGCCGGAGCGTGCGCCCGTCGATGCGTACATTGACCAGACCGGGAGAGACGGGTCTTTCGAAAGTGCGTCGTGAAGAAAATCGAAGACGCGGCCGGTGAAACCTGCACGATCGAGTCGCGCGAGAGCGTTGCTGGAGATAGATAATGATGACTGATCGTCCGTCACGTTCTTCGCCGTCTTCTCCATGAAGGCTACGGCATCTTCCGGGCGGCCCGTGACGATGAGCGAGAGAAGATAGTTCGTCTGTGCCGAACGATAGTGCCATGGGTAGAAGTCGCCCTCTTTCTCCTCTCCGAATCGCTGCTCGAGCGCTTCGTACAAGGCGATCGAATCAGCATCGACGACATTGACCAGATCCCATCGCGGCGAACCGAGGGCGGCGACTCGTTCCGTTGCGATTCTTCGCGCTAGCTCCTTCGTATCGCGACCGGCGGTGAATGCAGGGTCAGCGACAACGCATCCCGCAGCATCTTCTCGGCCTCGTCTTCTCCCGCCAGCGTTACCAGGTCCGGCACCGTCAGCGTCTGGTGGCTGCTCTCGTTGTCCCGGATTGTTTGAACGCGTTTGCGAAATGCTTCGACGACTTCGTCCGGCTGGTCAGCGCCAAGGAGGACGGAAGACAGCTCCGCCTGCGCCTCCAGGATTTGGCGGACCTGCCAGCCGTGGAACTGACCTTCCTGTAGCTCGAAGCCGGCCAATCCGTCCCGCATCACGCCGACGTCGTCGCCGAGCAAGCCGCCGAGGATGCGGATCGCGGCCGCCGACGCGGGATGTTCTTCGGCGTCGCGTACCGGCGTTTTCTGCAGGAGCTTGGCCAGATCGACCCACGCCTCAGGACCGGGCAGTTCCTCGAGAAGGTCCGACATGTTGCCGTCGAACGAGACCCGCTGCTGCCGCATCATGCGGGCGCGGGGATTGGGTGCGTCCCGTAGCTCGACGTAGTCCAGAAGCAGCTCGTGCCAACCCGCGGCGGCGTCGGCAGGCGGGAGGTTCGGCCGGGCCAGCGAAAATTCCTGCAGCTTCTTGCCGAACTCGCCGACCGGGACCTGCTCGCCTTGCTCGTCTTCGACGACTTCCGGCGTCGCCTCGATCTCGACCTGCCGCAACAGCTCGGCAGCGTCGGGCAAGGCGGCGGACAGGAGGCCGACCGACGTAATGGCGACGGCGGCGGCAAGAGCGGAAGTTCGGAGTCGGATCATGGCAGGCGCGGCAGGAGGCTCGATGACGAGGCGCCGGGCCGGCTTTGTTTCCGCCCCCGCACCTTCCGCCACCAATGTACCAATCTGCTCCGCCTCCGCCAGCCGAGCCAGAACGTCGCACACGCGGGGGGCGGCGAACGTAGAATCAGGCGTGCGGAACGTCCTGGTCATCGTCGGCGGCGTGCTCGCCTTCTTCGCCTGCGTCACGGGCGCGGGCGCTTTGTCCACGCCGATCAATCAGGACCGTCGCGACAAGAATCTTGCGGCGAGCGACGACTTGGTCGACCTGCCGCCGGAGATGGCGGTGTTGCAGGCAGCGTTGGGCACATTCCGCGGCGTGGCGGTGAATTTCGTCTGGATGCGTGCCGAGGACTTGAAGAACGACGGCAAGTACGCCGAGGCGGTCGACCTCGGCAAGGTCATCACGCGTTTGCAGCCGCGGTATCCGAAGGTGTGGGAGTTCGTCAGCTGGAACCAGGCGTACAACATCAGCGTCGGCACGCACACGCCGGAAGAACGATGGTTCTGGGTTCGCAGCGGCATTGATGTACTGCAGAATCGCGGGGGCGGCGTCGATGCGAATCCGAATGCAGTTCCGCTGTATCAGCAGCTGGCGTGGATCTACCACCACAAGGTGGGCATGTTCCAGGATCAATATAACTGGCATTACAAGAAGGAGCTGGCGCAGGAGTGGAACGCGATCCTCGGCGAGCCGCCGCGGGAGATGGAGGCGTACCGCCAGTGGCTCAGTCGTGCGACGGAGGCGGCCGCCCGCGAGGCGGATCTGCCGGCAGGTGCGCGGCAGGCGTTGGCGGCAATTCGAGAGGACGGGCTGGAGGATCCTGTCGAGATCCTGCAGGCCTACACGGTGCCCGCCAGCATCACGCCGCTCGAAGAGTCGACGCAGGCCGAGACGGACGAGGGCGAGCCGCAGTACGCCGCCCTGCCCGCGCGGACCTTGCCGGAGGGTCTGGAAGTCTCCGACCAGGACCTGCAGGCGATGGACGCGTATCTCCGGCGGGCGGCGATTGAGTCGGACCGGCTCAACATGGACCCGGCCGCGATGCTCCGCGACGCCGAGGAGTTCGGCCCGATCGACTGGCGACATCCGGCGGCGCATGCGATCTACTGGTCTCGCCGCGCGCTCGAGCGGCTCGACGCCAACGAGGCCCGCGACGCGACCGGCCGCACCAACGTTCGTCGGCAGATTCTCAACAGCCTCGACCAGCTCGCCGACCAGGGCCGCGTCGTGTACGACCCGGTCTTGGACTACATCAGTTACCTGCCCGACTGGCCGTTCTGGTTGAGCTTCGACGAGTTCTACCAGGAAATGCTCACCGTGGACCCCGAGGGCACAGAGCGTCGCTACGGCAGCGGCTACCGCAATCGCATGGATGAGGCCGTCGCCGATGCGGAGCTGTTCGGCGAGCGGGACGTCGCGTTGGCGTTGCTGGATCGGCTGCGACAGCGGTATGACGGTGAGGCCTTCGCCGATCGGTACGAGAAGACGCTCGACGAGTTTCTCGAGATCCAGTTCCGTGAGACGATCGAGAATCCGGACCGCGCGCGGGCCGCCATTGCGGCGTTGATCTCGCAGGGTTTGGCGTCGCGGCACCTGCAACAGGACGACGAGCGGGCGGCGGCGATGCTCGCCCGATCGGTCCAGCTCTACGACGGCTGGCGTGAGTTGAATCCGGATCCGAACGATCCGCAGTACCAGGAAGTGCCGCCGTTCGGCGAGTTCTATGCGGATGCCGTTGCGCGGTTCCTGCTCGGCTTCGCCGGCGCGCAGGGCGCGGCGTTCGTGCCGTGGCAGGCGCGGGCGAACGCGTGGCGGATGGAGAGTTCGCAGATTATCGCCTACGTCTTTGGCCGGCACGGGCCGCAGCTGTACGCGGCGACGGAGGCGCAGGGCATCGATCCAGAAGCGATCTTTCCGCCACCCGCCGGGTTCTCGCCGCGTGAAAGCGAAGATGCGACGCCGACGGCGGACGAGGCGCGGCAGGAAGTTAAATAGGTGACGGCTCGGCCGATCACGTGGATCTGCGGCATCGCCCTGCTCGCGGGGCTCGCGCTCGCGGTGTCCGCCGGGCAGCCGGCGACGACGGCGTGGCGGACGATCTTCGTGGTGGCGAACCTGGTGCTCGCGGCGACGGCGGTCGTTGCGTGGCGGCGGGACGAATTGTCGACGCGGACATTGCTTGCGATCGCGTTCGTGCTGCGGCTGTTCGTGCTGCCGTTGCCGCCGACGCTGAGCGACGACGCGTGGCGGTACCTGTGGGACGGCCTCGTCACCAGCGGCGGCGGCAACCCGTACCTGCGGACGCCGGACGATCCGTCGATGGCGTTTTTGACGAACTTGGT
>CAYQCT010000057.1:0-11100 GCA_964416015.1 uncultured Tepidisphaerales bacterium | reverse complement strand
TACTCAACAGCGCGGGCTACCACAGCGTGTACCCGCCGATTTCGCAGGCGATGTTCTTCCTGACCGGCGTCGCGACGCGACTCGCCTCGTCGGCCGTTGCGGGACTCATGGTGCTGAAACTCCTCGTCTTCCTCGCCGAGGCGGCGGCGTTGCTGATGCTGGTGCGGCTGTCGCGAACGCCAGCCGTCGTGCTGTACGCGTGGAACCCGCTCGTCCTGATCGAGGCAGTTGGGCAGGCGCATTCGGAGGCGTTTCTGTTGCCGTTGCTGGTCGGGACGTTGCTGGCGGCGAAGGCGGCGCGGTGGCAGACGGCTGGCGTCCTGCTCGGGGCGGCGGTCATGGTCAAGCTCTATCCGCTGCTGCTCCTGCCGTTGCTCTGGCGACGCGGCGGTCTCTGGTCGGTAGGGGCGTCTGTCGCGACAATGCTGGTGCTGGCGATGCCGTTCGTGCATCCGGACGTGTTGCACAACGTCGCGTCATCGCTCGCCCTGTACACGCAGCACTTCGAGTTTTTCGCTGGGCCGTACTTCTTGTTGAAGCCGCTCTTCGCAGGTGAGCTCGACGACGGCGGCGACGCGGCGGCGATGCTGCTCCGTGGCGTTCTCATCCTCGGCACGATCGCGATTTACCTGCTCGACTGGCGGCGGCGGTGGTCGCTCGACACCGGTTTCGCGGCCTTGCTCGGCCTGTACATCGTGACGGCGACGACGGTGCATCCGTGGTACCTGCTCGGCGTGCTCGCGATGCCGGCGGTTTGGCGGAGACCGGCGTGGCACTGGTTGTTCCTGGGGCTGATCGCGTCGACGACGTACCTGCGGTATGCCGGCCACGAGCAGGTGTATCTCGCTGCGACGTGGATCGGTTGGGGCGGGTTCGCGTTGCTTTGGCCAGTGTCGCTGTTGCCGTGGGTGATCCGCCGACGCGGGGCGGCGAAGGCGGCGCGGGTCCTCCGTGTGCTCGGCCAGGACCGACCGACGACGGTGCTGGATCTCGGCTGCGGCGAGGGCGAAGTCGGGCTCGCCTTGCGGGCGCGCGGGCTTGATGTATCCTTCGCCGACGTCGCGGACTTCCATGACGAGGCAGCGACGCCGTTCGTACGCTACGACGGCGATCGGTTGCCGTTTCGCGACGACGCGTTCGACGTCGTCGTGCTCTTCTACGTCCTGCACCACTGCGACGACGGCCCGGCGGTGCTGGCCGAGGCGGCGCGGGTCGGGCGGCGGGTTGTCGTGGTCGAAAGCGTCTACCGCAGCGGCGTCGGCTTGAGCGTGCTCACATTCCTCGACAAGCTGGCCAACCGCTTACGCGGCGGCTGGCAGATGCGACAGCAGGAGGAACGCCTGCACTTCCGCCGCGCGTCGGAGTGGCGGCAGATCGCGGAACATCTGGGGACAGTCGAGCATTTCGCGGAGCATGGCGGTCCGCCGCACCGGCAGACGACGATCGTGCTGCGGCCGCTGTTGCAACAGCAGCAGCTTCTTTAGACACTGGGCGAAATGTCCAACGCCCTGAACCCGCTGACGTGGCCGAAGCGGTACGCCGACTGGCTGCACCTGCAATGGCCCGGCGGGACGGTCGAGAAGCTGCCCGTCGCCGACGACAGGGGCAACACGAACGTCGACGGCCTGGTCATCGTCGGCGACCTGACGGGAGTGCCGCTGCTGAAGCTGTCGGCCAACGCGGGCTATGACGCCGTCTGCCGCATCGCCGACGAACTCGAAGGCGAACAACCGCAGGACGACGTGCTCGACGTCGCCATCATCGGCGGCGGCACCGCCGGATTCTCCGCCGCCCTCGCCGCCGAGGAGAAGGGGCTTCGCTACTGCGTCTTCGAAGCCAGCACGCCCTTCAACACGATCAAGGACTTTCCCAAGGGAAAGACGATCTACACCTACCCGACGAACGTCGACGTCAAGGGCCTCGAGTTGCACGACAAGTCGAAGATCAAGGAAGGTCTCGTCGAAGACCTCGAAGAGCAGACGGTCGATCAAGGCCTCAAGTACGTCAAGGCCCGCGTCGACAGGATCGACCGTCGCGGCGGGCTGCTCGAGGTGAAGCTCGCCAAACCCGCCGAGGCGCCCGACGGTGTGAACCTCAATGGCACCGGGTTCGTAACCGAGGGCGAGACGGTCAAGGCCAAACGCGTCGTCGTCGCCATCGGCCGAAGCGGCAACTACCGCAAGCTCGGCATCCCCGGCGAGGACAAGACCGACAAGGTCACCCACCGCCTCCACGACCCGAGCGACTACTGCGACAAGAAAGTCCTCGTCGTCGGCGGTGGCGACAGTGCCATGGAGACCGCCATCAGCCTCGCCGAGTGCGCGGTGGGGGGCGGCGGCGTGACCGTCAGCTACCGCAAGAGCGAGTTCAACCGTCCTAAGCCCGAGAACCAGGAGAAGATCGACAAGCTCCGGGAAGAGGGCAAGGTCGACATCCTCTTCGACAGCAACGTCAAGGAGATCCGCGAAGACGCCGTCGTCATCGACCACGACGGCGACGAGAAGACGGTCGACAACGACCAGGTCTTCCTGATGATCGGCCGCGAGGCCCCGCTCGACTTCGTCCGCCGCAGCGGCGTCAAGATTCGCAACGAGCGGACGACGTGGTGGTGGATCAGCCTGATCCTGTTCTTCGCCTTCTGCACCTGGATGTACCACTGGATCAAGGGCAAGCCCTTCTTCGGCATTGAGGGCTGGGACCTGCCGGCGGCGTTGCAGCTCGACCCGGCCGTCATGATCGCCGGCGTCCGCTCGCTCGCCGGCGGCTACTTCTCCGACGTCACCACGCTCGGCGGCACGATCCTCGAGTCGATGCAGGGCCGCAGCTTCTACTACACGCTGGCCTACTGCCTGTGCGTGCTGATCTTCGGCATCGACCGCTACCGCCGACGACGCACGCCCTACGTCTTCTGGCAGACGCTCGTGCTGAACCTCATCCAATGGGTGCCGCTGTTCATCCTGCCCGAAATCCTCCTGCCCTGGGCCGGTCGCAACGGCTGGCTCGACGCCGGCTTGCTCGGCTGGATCAGCGGCCACCTCTTCCCCAACGGCGAGTACTGGCGGGCGTACGGCCTGATCCTCGCCTGGCCGCTGATGGCGTGGAACTGGTTCACCAGTGCGCCGATCTACGGCTGGCTCGTCCTGGGATTCGCCCAAACGTTCGTCCTGATCCCCGCCATCATCTACGTCTGGGGCAAGGGGGCCTACTGCGGGTGGATCTGCTCGTGCGGCGCGCTCGCCGAAACCCTCGGCGACCGCCACCGCGAAAAGATGCCCCACGGCAAATGGTCCAACCGGCTCAACCTCATCGGCCAGGTCCTGCTGGCGTTCGGCATCGTCATCCAACTCCTCTTCATCCTCCGCTGGACCGGCGTCGCTTGGGCCAAGGACGCCAGCGACTACCTCGCCCTCGCCAGCGGACTGCCCTTCTTCAGCTGGGAGTACTTCGTCGACCTCATCTGGGCCAGCCTGCTGGGCGTCGGGCTCTACTTCTGGTTCAGCGGCCGAGTCTGGTGCCGCTTCGCCTGCCCGCTGGCGGCGTTGATGCACATCTACCACCGGTTCGGCCGCTTCGCGATCCTCGCCGAGAAGAAGAAGTGCATCTCCTGCAACGTCTGCACCAGCGTCTGCCACCAAGGCATCGACGTCATGAGCTTCGCCAACAAGGGCCGGCCCATGGTCGACCCGCAGTGCGTGCGGTGCTCGGCCTGCGTGCAGATGTGCCCGACGGGCGTCCTGGAGTTCGGCACGATCGACCGCGACGGCAACCCCAGCGGCCGTGACCCCAAGTGGCTCGCCGCTTCACCCGTCCGCCTCCGCGAAAACAGTCTCGGCGGCGGCGTCGAGCATGGTGAACCGTCGCAGGTCGGCCCTGCCCCGGTTCGTGCCAAGCTCACGATCAACGGCAAGCGCGCCCGTAAGAGCACCGACCCCTCGCCGGTGGCAGCGCTGATCGCCCGCCTGACCTGAAGCGGCGGGCGGCCGGGCACGTCAGGCGGCCAGCCGCAGGTACGACTCCACGTCCCGGGCGAGCGGCTTGGGATCGGACGCGTAGTAGCTGGCGTCGAGCGAGAACAGGTGGCCGCACCCGCAGGCGGTGAACAGCTCGCGGATCCGCTCGTCGTCCCGCAGATCCGACTCTACGAACGCCGACAGCGTCGTCAGGCCGAGCCAGTCGGCGTCGCGGCGGCTGAGCTTCAGGCGACGCTCCAGCTGCCGAAACTCCGGCGACGGGGCCATCGTCAGGAACAGGAACGTGCGGATCACGAACTTGTCGGGCATCGGCGTGACGAACAGGTAGCCAAGCCGCGCTTCATTGATGCGAAACTCGACCAGAAGGTCCTCTCCATGCCGGTCGACGACCACCGGCTTCCGCACCGCGTCGTTCAACCACGCGTCTAAGAATGCTGCCGAATCGCCAAGGTGCAGGCGGGAACGCATATGACGCAACGCGTGCGACTGGACGTACACCGGCCGTGGATCGTCCGAGTCGACACCCCTCAACCCCCGCAAGCCCAACACGCTGGGCCGCCAGGACTGCCACGCGATGCCTCCCTGCGTGTCGTCTCCGCCCACCCGGTAAAGCCGACGCGGCTTGCCGTCGACGTCGGCTCGAATCATCTGCGGCTTGTCGCTGCTCACCGTAATCTGGATCTCCGAAAGCTGCTTGATCCCAGGTTCCGATAACCAGTTCGTGGTGAGGAAGCGGGCATCGATGCGGCTGTATCGCATCAGGGTGCTGTTGATCTCCTGGGCCAGCTCGATGCTCGCTGCCTTCTGATAGTGCTTCAGCAGAATGTCCGCCGCCGGCCCCACCTCGTCTAGAAAGATGGCTAACGCGTCGGGCCACTCTTCTCGTGCCTCACTCCCACTGGCGCTGGCCAGAAGCGGAAGAAACGTGTAAAAGTCGCGGACGAACACCTTCTGGAACAGATCCACTTCCATCGTCGCCTCGCGAACTGCCCGTTCGACGGCTTCGCGAAGTTCACGATCCTCTTTCCGCTTCCGGTCGCCGAGTTCGAAGGTAATTTTGGGGTCTGCCGGCTTCAGTGCGACCATGCCCTCCTGCCAGCCGCGGGGAATCTGACTGAACAAGGTGCCCCAGCCGAGCCCCTCGCACATCGCGGTCAAGCGTGCGAGCTGCCGGCGGTAACGATCCGACGGCCGATGGCTCTTGTCCGTCGGCTTCCTCTTCCCTGCCTTTCGCCGCGTCTTGGCCATCACCCTCTCTATCGGCAAAACGCCGTCGGCTGCACCGCCGACCCGCTCACGTTCCGCCGCGACGACGCGAGGCCGCGACGGCCGCGACGGCCGGAACCATCGTGGAGGTCGGTTCTCACTCAGACCTGGCGGCGCTCGATCGGATCTGCTGAATGCCTGCGCGGCGTGAGGAGCGGCGTCGCAAGCTCAAACCCGCCACGGCCAGTAGCCCGACGCCGACCCCCGGCTCCGGCACCGTTGCGGCCCAGGCGTCGACCCTCGCCCGGTCACTCGCCGAAACGCTCGCTCCGAAGTTGTTGCGCAGCAGGCTGAAATCGGCGAGGTCGACGTTGCCGTCCTTGTTGAAGTCGCCGTCGAGTCTTGTAAGGTCAGCGCCCGCGCGAGCCATCCTCACGTGGCCGACCGGCAGCGGAGGGTGGCGAGCGTAAGGAGGCTCAAGCCAGTCATAGCGACGCCCGGCTCGGGAATGGTCCAGATTGCCACGCCGCGGCGACCGTCGCTGAGGGTGTAGGCGTAGGCGACTTGACCGAGGTTGTTCAGGCCGCTGCCTTCGTCCTGCAGGGTAAAGCCGGGCGTGAAGGAAAAGCCCGTGATCGTGCTGCCGTCGAAGGCGTCGCCGGTGCGGGCCACGCTCGTCAGGCCGTGCAGATCGTCGTAGAAGAACAGGCCCTCCTCGTCGTCGGTAAATCCGCCGTCCTGGAGGTCGATCCTGCCGACGAAGGCGAGTTGGTCGAGGTCGTTTATGGCCGGTTCGGCGAAGTCAACCAGCACGCCCTCGAGCATCCCGTCGCTGACGGGCGCGGCCTGACCCTCGCGGGCGACCTGTGTCAGCGTCGTGCCGTCGCCGCGGAAGATGGCGCGGTTGTCGCTCCCCCCGCCGCTCGTGCCGGTGAGATCCCCGCGGAATGCCGCCTGCCCCGCGTCGTTGAGGACGGACGTGTTGAAGGCCGAGAAGCTGGCGTTGCCGCCCGGTGCGGCGGTGGTGGTGTCGGCGATGATGGTCGTCGTGCCGGTTGCGGCGACGGCGGTGGTGGCGACGCAGAGGAGGGCAGGCGAGACGAGCGGCAGGCGGTAGATCATCGGAAGATTCGCGAGGAGGCGGCCGCTGCAGTGTCCGACAGTTCTGGTTCTTGTACAGATGATTCGATCTGAGTGAGCATGCGACGCTTTGGACCGCCGAGTGAACGCCGCGGGTGGTTCGGCGACCAGAACCTGCACGCGGCGACGACTTATCGCCCCTCTTTCCGACCCTTTCCGCCACACATCCGATCGCCGCCGGAACGTGGCACGCGCTCCACGTGGAGCGCCTCTCGCCGCCGAACCCACTTGGCCGTGGCCAAACGGGGGTTTTGGGGTTGATGATGCGCTCCACGCGGAGCGCCGGGTGACGAATGCGAAATCGGCGAAGTTACACGGCGGCCGCCGGTGGGCAGCGCATGGAAAACGCCCACGGCCTGAGGCCGTGGGCTTCGGGTGTTCGACCAGACGTCGCCTACTTCGCGAGGTAGATCGCGACGCCCCAGGCGGGGAGCGTGACGTCGAGGCCGTTCGTCGCGATGGTCGGCTGGTCCGCGACTTTGAGCTCGGGCCGGCCGTCGTCGTTAAGGGTTACGGTGCCATGCTCGACGAGGTCGATGTAGGTGCCGTCGACGTCGAGTGAGACAGACTGCTCGCGGTCGCTGCGGTTGACGACGACGATGGCTCGGCCGTCGTCGCTCTGGCGGGCGAAGGCGATGACGCCCTTGTCGTCATCGGCGAGCAGCGGCTGGAAGTCGCCGGTGCGGAGGACCGGCGTGGCGTTGCGGATGGCGATGGCGTGCTGGAAGTAGTCGAAGGTCTCTTGATCGAAGCCGTCGCTGCTGCCTTCGTACGGGCCCTGGTCCGGCCAAGGGAAGGGCTGGCGGTTGGACGGGTCGTCGGGCGACCACATGCCGGCCTCATCGCCGTAGTAGGTCATGGGCGCGCCGACGAAGCTGTGCTGGAAGTAGACGAGCTGCCGCATGCGCTCCCACTCCTCGCGGGTCGGCTTGCGCTCGCTATACATGGGGCCGTTGAAGGATCGGGCGTTGTCCTGCGGGCGGTTCGCACCGTCATAAGGCCGGTCCGGGTTGACGAACATCGACGCGAGCCGGTCGGTGTCGTGGCTGCCCATCAGGTTCTGCTGGGCGTAGGTGATCGGACGGGGGTATCGCTCGACGACCGCGGTGAGCCGGTCCATGAACGCGCTGGGCGACAAGGCCGTCTGCTGGTCGACGAAGAAGTCCTGCGTCGGCATCGCAAACTGATAGTTCATGACCGCATCGAACTGATCGCCCTTGAGCCACGCGTCGGCCCACGACCAGATCTCGCCGACGATGTAGGCGTCGGGATTCGTTTCCTTGACGAGCTTTCGCCAATCGACCCAGAACGGGTGCGGGATGTCGCCCGGCACGTCGAGCCGCCAGCCGTCGATGCCGTCGTCGGTCGACGGGTCGCCGTCGGGGTCGAGCCAGCGTTTGGTGATCGCGAAGATGTGCTCGCGAGGGCCGGGGGCGAGGCCGAGCTCGGGGTCCTGTGCGAAGGTCGGCAGCGCGCCGCTGGGGCCGTCCCAGGCCTTCCACTGGATGCCGCCGGGCTCGCCGGGCTCGCCGCCGGTGCCCCAGTCGGTGATGACGAACCAGTCGGCGTACGGGGAGTCTTGGCCGTTTTCGAGGACGTCCTGAAAGAGCGGGTGGGCTCTGCCGACGTGATTGAAGACGCCATCGATGACGACCTTGAAGCCCTGGGCCTTGGCCTCTTGGAGGAAGTCGAGGAAGACTTGGTCGCTGGGCGACCACTCCCAAGACTCGGGATCGGTCTTGTTGCCACTGAAAACGGGCGGGTATTTGTCGCCTTCGTAGCGGATGCCGAAGTTGTCGTCGATGTGGCGGAAGTCGGCGGTGTCGTACTTGTGCATCGACTCGCCCTCGAAGACGGGGTTGAAGTAGATGGCGTTGACGCCGAGCTCCTTCAAGTAGGGAAGCTTCTCCTTCACGCCCTGAATGTCGCCGCCGTATCGCCGGTCCCAGACGTCGCCGGTGCCGGTGTAGAAGTTGTCGATCGCCTCCGTCGGCGCGGTTTCGCCGGTCAGGACGTCCCACCAGTCTGTGTTCCAGCCGACAAGATTCTCGTAGTCGAAGCGGCCGGGGTCGTTGTTGGGGTTTCCGTTGCGGAACCGCTCGGGGAAGATTTGGTACCAGACGGCATGGGTGGCCCACTCCGGGACGTCGATCTTCGGCGTTGCCGCTTCGAGATAATCGAGGTCGTCGGGAGCTTGGTCGAGGGAACCGACGTAGCCGTCTGAGAAGAAGCCTGTGGCGCTCCCGCTCGTGAACTGAAAAAAGTAGCGGACTGAATCGGCAGGCTCGCCGTCCACCGTCGTCTGAATCTCTGCCTGCCAAACGTCATACCCACCGGCTGTCATCACCTTGAGCATCTCGACCGCGTTGCCAGTGTCCTTGTGACCGACATCCGGCTTCGAGACAACTTCGACGTACGTCAGATCACCAGCCTGCGAGCGCAACCGAACGATCGCTTGGCCTACGTCGACCGGGCGAACGTCAGCGATCGGCTCATGGCCAAGGTGCTCATAGTTGATCGCGTTCTCCTCCGGCGGCGGAGCCTTTCTGATGTCCGGCCCCACCACCACGCCGCTGTTCTCGCCGCCGTAGCCGTCGCCCTTCCGCAGTTCGACGTCGTCCGTCGGATCCGTGATCCAGCGGTCGCCGTCGATGACGAACTTGTACCCGTACTGCCCCGGCGACATCGGCATCGCCAGTTCCCAGATGTTGTCGCTGTTGAGGTCGAGCATCACGTCGGCCCCGGCATTCCAGCCGTTGAAGTCGCCCGCGACCGCGACGCTCGTCGGCTTGTCGTCCCAGTCGCTGGCGTCGAGGCGGAAGGTGACCTGGTAGCCGGTCTCGGTCTTCTCCGGAATGGCTTCGGCGAAGGTGTCGCTGGCGGGCAGCAGGACGCCGACGGTCGCAGTGACGGCGGCGAGGAGTGTGGCGTGTGTCTTGAAGTTCATGGGTGAGTTCCTCCAGGAAAATCCGTCATCCCGAGCGAAGCCGAGGGACCTCGTGACGGGTGCGTGGGTTGTTGCTCGTTGCAAGGCCCGGGGTCCCTCGGCTTCGTTACACTCCGCTCGGGATGACAAAGTGCGTGCCGTTGGGTTCGGTTCAGTCTCTTCGTGCGATGCTGGTGGAATCGCGGATGACGAGGTGGGTGTCGAGCGTCTCGCGGACGCGAGAACGCTTGCCCTCGACACGGTCGATCAGCCGGATGCAGGCACGCCGGCCGACGTCGTAGAGGGGCAGGTGGATGGTGGTCAGTGCGGGTTGCACGAAGGCCGCGTGCGGGAGGTCGTCGAAGCCGACGACGCTGATGTCGCCCGGCACCTTCAGGCCCTGGCGTTGCAGGTAGCTCATCGCGCCGATCGCCATCTTGTCGCTCATCGCCAGGATCGCGGTCATCTCCGGGTGATCACGCAGAAGTTGACGACACGCTTCAGCCCCGCCGATTTCGGTGAACTGGCCGTCGCGGACCATCGTCTCCTTCGGTTCGACGCCGAGCTCCGTAAGCTTGCGTTCCCAGGCCGCACGCTTGTCGCGGACGGTGGCGATCTGCGGTGCGGCTTCGAGGAGGCCGACGTGGCGATGGCCGAGCTGGGCCAGGTAGTTCATCACCTGCTCGGCACCCTTCTGATAGTCGCTGGCGACGAAGTCGATCGCGTCGCAGTCGTCGCAGCAGAGCCGATTGTCGACCGCCATCGCCGGCACGCCCTCGCGGCAGAAGTCGGCCGCATAGGTGGTCTCATCCGTATGGCCAAGAAGAAGGACGCCGTCGGCGAAGCGACGCTCGAAGAGCTCGAGGTGCGACCGGTCGGCGATCCACTCGGGCTTGGCCTGCTCGATGAGCATCTTGAAGCCCCGCTCGTGGGCGGCATCGGTCAGGCCCGCGAGCAATTGGCCGAAGTAGGCGTCGGCGAAGGCCTGCCGCAGGTCCGGCAAGACGGCAGCGAGGACTTTGACGTACCGGCCTGAAAGCGACTGGGCCAGGCGGTTGGGCCGGTAGCCGAGTTCGTCCATGACGCCGCGAACCTTGACAGCGGTGGGTTTGGAGATGCGGTCGGAGCCGTTGAGCACGAGGCTGACGGTCGCGACCGAGACTTCGGCGGCTTTAGCGACGTCGCGGAGATTGACCTTCGCCGCGCCTCGCTTGCCCGCCCCGCCTCGCCGCTGCTTGCCGCTGCCGGTTGTCCCGCCCGTTTCGGCGAGCACTGGACGTCGCTCCGACGGCACATGGCCGTTGCCGGCTTCGCCCACGGCGAGTCGTTGAAGATGGCTGGCGTAGCGGGACATGGGGCGGAGGAATCGAACGAACTGTTGAATCAGTTTAACCGCCGAAGGGTGAGTTGTCACCTCGACAATCGATCATGGCCCTGTTTCGCCTTCGGGTCGACTTCTCCAGACTGCTTTCGCCCAAAGTCGCGGCAGGAGCGGCCGGCGACAGTGCCAGATGCCTGCAAATCGGGCAGATCGGATCTTGACACGCCTCGGCGATGTGCTAGGCTGCGGCGAGGATGTCGCCCCTGTCGGGCCCACTCCCGTTAAACCGTTCTACCCGCCGCGTACTGCGGCCGTTCAGAGGAGACCTGAGAAAATGACCCCATCACGCACCTCGCTCGCCCGACTCGGGCTCGCCATCACGCCAGTCGTTGCTCTTGCCATGAGCAGCTCCTCGGCATCGGCACAGATCGTCGTCGACGGCAGCATCACCGCCGCCGAGTACGGACCGGCCGTTGCCGTTCAGGACACGCCCACCGGCTTCGGCGACAACCAGAACGAGCTCAACGCCGCCTTCG
>CAYQCT010000056.1:17612-18712 GCA_964416015.1 uncultured Tepidisphaerales bacterium | reverse complement strand
CTGCACGTGCCCAGCGACATCATCATCGACGCCTCGATGCCCGCGATGATCCGCAGTTCCGGCAAGATGTGGGACAAAGAAGGCATCATTCAGGACACGCTCTGCGTCATTCCTGACCGCTCGTACGCGAGCGTCTACCAGGCCGTGATCGACGACTGCCGCCAGCACGGCGCGTTCGACCCCAAGACGATGGGCAGCGTCGCCAACGTCGGCCTCATGGCCAAGAAGGCCGAGGAATACGGCAGCCACGACAAGACCTTCGAGGCGCCGGGCGACGGGCACATGCGCGTCCTCGACGCCGACGGCAACCAGATCTTCGAGCACGACGTCGCCAAGGGCGACGTCTGGCGGATGTGCCAGACGAAGGACGTGGCCATCCGCGACTGGGTGAAGCTCGCCGTCTCGCGGGCGCGGGCCAGCGACACGCCGGTCGTCTTCTGGCTGAATGAGGAGCGGGCCCACGACCGCGAGCTGATCGCGAAGGTGAAGCAGTACCTGCCGGAGCACGACACGGACGGGCTCGACATCCAGATCATGCCGCCGCTGGAGGCGACGAAGCACGCGCTTGATCGCTGCCGCAAGAGCCTCGACACGATCAGCGCGACCGGCAACGTCCTGCGCGACTACCTGACGGACCTGTTCCCGATCCTCGAGCTCGGCACGAGCGCGAAGATGCTCAGCATCGTCCCGCTCCTCGCCGGCGGCGGCCTGTACGAAACCGGGGCAGGCGGCAGCGCGCCCAAGCACGTGCAGCAACTCGTCCGCGAAGGCCACTTCCGCTGGGACTCGCTCGGCGAGTTCCTCGCCTCGGCCGTCTCCATGCGCGACCTCGGCGAGAAGGAGAACCTCCCGCAGCTCGTCGTCATCGCCGACGCCCTCGACGAGGCGACGACAAAGCTCCTGAACGAAGGCAAGAGCCCGCTCCGCCGCGTCGGCGAGATCGGCACGCGCGTCAGCCACTTCTACCTCGCCCTCTACTGGGCCCAGGCTTTGGCCGCGCAGTCGCAGAACACTGACCTCAAGGCTCACTTCGAGCCGTTGGCCAAGAAGCTTGCCGATGCCGAGAAGCAGGCGATGGCCGACATCGACGCCGTGCAGGG
>CAYQCT010000056.1:16763-17602 GCA_964416015.1 uncultured Tepidisphaerales bacterium | reverse complement strand
AGCCGTCGGACCTGGGGGGCTACTACTTCTTTGACGACGCCAAGGCCGAATCCGTCATGCGGCCGAGCCGGGCCTTCAACGAGGCGTTGGCGTCCTGATGACGGAGCTGCTGAACGCGCCGGTGCTGTTCTTCGCGTTGGGCGTCTTCGCCTGCCTGGTGCGGTCCGACCTCGACGTGCCGCAGCCGATCCCGAAGCTGCTGAGCCTCTACCTGCTCATCGCTATTGGCCTCAAGGGCGGCATCGAACTGCGGGCGGCCGAGGCTTCGCTCGACGTCTTCGCCGGTCTCGGTGCCGCCGTCGCGCTCTCGGTTGCGGTCCCCATCTGGACGTTTTTCCTGCTCCGCAGGCGACTCGGCAGCACCGACGCGGCCGGCGTTGCGGCGACCTACGGCTCCATCTCGGCCGTCACGTTCATCATCGCCCTCAGCTTCCTCGACGACCGCGGCGTCGACTACGGCGGGCACATGGTCGCCGCGATGGCCCTCATGGAGTCGCCGGCGATCATCATCGGCCTGCTGCTGGCCAACCGCTTCGCCCAGACCACGCCGACCACGCTTGCCTCGCGCAGCCGCTACGTCGGCACGATCGCCCCGGACGCCTACGGCTCGCCCGCCTCGCCCGGGGCCGAGCCCGACCCGCCGCCGTTCCGCTGGGGCCCGCTGGCGCACGAGGCGGTCTTCAACAGTGCCGTCCTGGTGCTCATCGGCTGCCTCGGTATCGGGGCGATCATCGGCCACGACGGGTTCGTGCAGCTCGCACCCTTCTTCGACACGCCGTTCAAGGGCGTGTTGTGCTTGTTCCTGCTGGACATGGGCCTGCTGGCGGCGCGGCGGCTGG
>CAYQCT010000056.1:15852-16753 GCA_964416015.1 uncultured Tepidisphaerales bacterium | reverse complement strand
GCGATCAGCTTCGGCCTGCTCGCGCCGCCGGTGCACGCGATGCTCGGCATCACGCTGGCGTACCTGACGCGCCTGGGGCCGGGCGACGCGTTGCTGCTGGCGGTGCTCGCCGGCAGTGCGAGCTACATTGCGGTGCCCGCCGCGCTCCGCCTGAGCCTGCCGGCTGCAAATCCGAGTCTGTTCGTGCCGATGTCGCTCGGCTTGACGTTCCCGTTCAACGTCGCGATCGGCATTCCCGTCTACTGGGCGGCGATCTCGTGGTTGTGGTAACGCAGCCTTACGACAAGCTGCACAAGCCGCACATGGCGCGTTAACGAACCTTTAGCGAAGTGCTCGCTACGACTTTGCAGTCGGGTCGGCTGGTTTCTCTACAAAGTGGACCGCCGGGTGAGGGCTGCGTGCTACGCACCTTCGCCGGGTTGGAGATCGTGCAGGCCGGGACGGTGTCGTCCCGGCAGAAACGCCCCCTTTCCGCCCGAACGAACCACCGAATGCCTCACCAATCCACCTCGAAGCGGCGAACGACCCGCGGCTTCACGCTCGTCGAACTTCTCGTCGTCATCGGCATCATCGCGTTGCTGATCAGCATCCTGATCCCGACGCTGAGCCGCGCCCGCGCTTCCGGCCAGGCGACGGTCTGCCTGAGCAACATCCGCAGCATCGGTCAAGGCTTCACGCTGTACACCAGCGAGAACAACTTCTTCCTGCCCGCCGCCTACACGTACAACACGGCCCAGAGCGGCGCGACCTACGACGCGGTGACGGGCCAGCCGACGTCGGTCTCGAACCCGACGCCGACCGCTAGCGCGCCGCAGAACGTCGCGATGGTCGGCGGGACGGCCTTCGACCGGAACCACGGCTACAACCACTGGTCCTGGCAGATTTCCGGCGGCGGCGAAGA
>CAYQCT010000056.1:10078-15842 GCA_964416015.1 uncultured Tepidisphaerales bacterium | reverse complement strand
GCCTTCACCTGCCCCACGATGACCAACGGCGGCCTGCCGCCGACGAACCCGCTGCCCCGTGACCTGCTCGACGCCGAGGGCCAGAAGCGCCAGGCCCAGGCGGGCTACTACGACCGCCAAGTCCCGCGGCTGGCCTACACGGTCAACGAAGCGATCGTGCCCCGCAACAAGTTCGGTGAGCAGGTCGCCGGCACGGCGGCCAACGCCTTCCTCAGCCGCCGCATCCCGATCAGCAAGGTTCGCGGCAGCTCGGGCGTCATCCTCGCCACCGAGTTCATCGACAGCTGGCAGGTCGTCTCCGAGTCGGATCAGGCCAACAACGACGGCATCATCAAGAGCCACCGCCCGGTCCACGCGATCGACCACGTTTCGGGCGAGCGGAACTTCTCGCAGATTCCGAGCAACAACCAGGCCTTCGTGACCGGCTTCTTTGCCGCCGTCCCGCCGCCGCCGCCGATCCTGCAGGGGTACAACGGCAACCGGATGGGTTGGATCGGCCGCAACCACCAGGTCAAGGGCCGCCGCGTCCTGGCCGACGGCACGAGCGTCGAGCTGCCGAGCACGATCTTCCTCTACGTCGACGGCCACGCCGAGAACAAGCTCATCGAGCAGACCGTCGAGGCGACGGCCGACAACCCGCTGGGCGACAAGTACGAGTGGGGCAACCCCATCTACGCCCTGAAGCCCACGCCGCAGGTGCAGGACGTGCCGCTGGACAACTGATTCGACTCTCTCCCCCCGGCTCGGGCTCGCGGAGACGCGGGCATCGGGCCTTTGCCCGCCGCATCGGCGTGCGGGCCGAAGGACATTGCGACGTGTTTCGCCGCCGAGATCCGGCGGGCGTCGTAGGTCCGCCCTGTCTTCCCGGAGATCCGGAGTCATGCCACACACAACCACCCGCACAAACACGCGCACGCGCACCGCCCTCGCCCTGGCGGCGGCCAGCACGCTCGCCGCCGTCGCCCCGCTCGCCCAAGCCGACGTCACCGGCGGCACCGGCCAGGAGTTCCTCATCCAGACCACCGGCGCCACGGCCCTCAAGGCCTTCAGCAGCGCCGACGGCAACCGCGGCACCTACCTGCTGGGCCAGCCGAGCCTCGTCATCGGCGGCAGCACCTACACGCTGCCCTCCGGCGCCATCGCCCAGCCGCTGGGCCGCCAGAACCGCAACAGCGCCCCGAGCTTCGAGCCGCCGCTGACGGCCGATCGCCTCGTCTACGGCTACCACGAGACCGGGAGCGGCAACGGCATCCGCGACCTGGCCATCCGCAACGGCATCCTGGTCGGCTCGACCGTCGCCGACGCGCCGACCATCAGCAGCTCCAACCCGCACTTCGTCATGGGCGAAGAGCACGTCAACTTCCCCATCGGCACGCTGAGCAACGGCTACCAGTCGTACTACAACAGCACGCCCAACCAGCAGGCCGTCCCCGGCGTCTCGGGCGCGTTCTACGACTACACCAACGCCGTCAAGCCGCTGCCGCAGGTCGCCTACAGCGACGTCAGCTTCGAGCAGTTCTTCGCCGTCGCCGGCGACGCCCGCTTCGACGCCGCCCCGACCGACGCCGGCTACGGCCAGGGCCAAGCCGCCAGCCAGTACAGCACCCGCTTCAACGCCGACAGCCCCAACTTCCAGGACCTGACGCCCGACGACATCCTCGAGGGCGGCGTTAACCCGGCAACGACCCAGCTCCGTAACACCGCCCTCGCCGCGGTGCCCTTCACCATCAGCGCCAACCCTGGCACCGGCCTCGACAGCATCAGCGAAGCCGACGCCCGCTTCCTGCAGGCCGCCGGACGCCTCGAGAACGGTGCCAACTTCCACAGCGTCACCCGTGACGTCGGCTCGGGCACCCGCAACCAGGGCAGCAACAACCTCAACCTCGACCCGAGCTTCGGTGCCGGCGAGCGCGACCGCGTCCAGCTCGTCGACCAGACCACCGGCGACCTCGTGGTCGGTGACGAAGCCAACCCGCGGCAGAACCGCCTCTCGGCCGACGGCACCTTCGACGGCAACGTCCAGGCCAACACCAACGAGTACGGCCCGTCGGCCATCGCGGCCTTCGCCGACAAGCGCTCCGGCAGCTCGGCCCTGCGGCCGACCGTCCTGCAGCAGCGGATGGCCCTGGGCGTCCTGAGCGTCGGCGACGTCGGCAGCCGCGGCCGCGCGAACGGCTCGGGTGCGACCAACCCGCTCCGCGTCCTGGCGATCGACTTCGAAGGCGACGACTTCGTCGGCACCGGCGAGCCCGGCGCCGTCCAGCCGACCGCCGATGACGTCACCAGCGGCCGCTACCAGCTCTGGTCCGCCGCCCAGGCCGTCACCGTCCGCGGCACGCTCGCCACCGGCGGCGACGCCAACGGCCAGCTCTCCGGCGGCGTCGCTCAATCGGCCACCGTCAACGGCAGCCTCGACGCCGGCGGCACGATCCTGAACGACGTCGACGACGACGGCTCGGGCACCGGCATCGTCAAGAAGTTCCTGCAGAACGTCACCGGCGACGCCTCGCTCACCAACTTCGCCGCCGGCGGCGTCGACGTCGACAGCACGCTCACCCCGCTCGACACCATCATCGCCGCCGGCTTCATCCCGCTGCCGCTGATGGACGTCACCAAGACCTTCGACGGCGGCACGCAGACCACCAACACCCGCACCGCCGACGCCGACGCCATCTACGCCGGATCCGCCGGGGACGCCATCCGCGACGCCCTCGACTTCGACCGCGCCGGCAGCCTCAACGGCACCATCGGCGCCCAGGTCTACCGCATCTACGACGTCGACAACACCAGCAACAAGAAGGACGCCCCGCAGGGCAACGTCGAAATCCCCTTCAGCGCCCGCATCTTCCTCGCCGGCGACCTCAACGGCGACGGCGTGCGTGACCTCGAAGACACCGAGGCTTGGGCCGACGCCGTCTCCGACACCGACGGCTTCCTTGCCATCAACCCGGACATCGACATCGACTCCAGCCGCAGCGTCACCATCAACGCCGGCGTCGGTGGCACGCTCGACACCTCCGAGCTCGATACCGCCGCCAACCGCGAACAGCGCTACGCCCTGCTGGCCCTGTCCGACCTCAACGGCGACGGCAACGTCGAAGTCGTCGGCGACTTCGGTGCCCGCGGCACCGACGCCCCGGACCGCCTTGAAACCATCAGCCGTGAAGACGTTCGCTTCTTCCTCTATGGTGCCAGCGTCGACACCCTCGGTGCCGGCTTCACCAGCGCCCAGGACCGCCGCGAGCTCGGCGTCCGACTCGGCCAGCTCAAGAAGAACGAAGCCATCGCCCGCTTCAACGACCGCATCGATTCCAACCAAGGCGACGCATCGCTGAAGTTCGATCCGTTCGACGTCAACCACGACGACCTGAGCAACCTGCAGGACGCCCGGATCGTCGACCGCAACATCGGCGCCGACTACACGAGCCTCGCCGACGTCATCGCCACCGGCGACGACCTGATCGCGGCCGAGCTGAACGATGACAACGTCATCACCTTCATCAGCAGCGACGGCCTGGACGACGGCGACAAGAGCGATTTCGAGCTGATCTACGACGACCTCGTCGACAGCAACGAACTCGTCCCCGGCGACTTCAACCTCAACGGCACCGTCAACCTCGCCGACTTCGGCATCCTGCGGGCCAACTTCGGTGCCGCCGACGGCGTCGACGGCTACGAAGCCCGGTACACCACCGGCGACGCCACGCTCAATGGCGCGGTCAACCTCGCCGACTTCGGCGTGCTCCGCGCCAACTTCGGCCAGAGTGCCGGTAGCAGCCTGCTCGTGGCGGGCGAGGAAGCGGCGATGGACCTGGAAGTCGTCGTCAACTGGGCGACCGGCGAGGTCACGCTCGTCGGCGAGGGCACGATCGCAGGCCTGGAGCTCACCAGCACCAGCGGCAGCCTCGCCGCCGGCGGCTTGGCCGACACCGGCCTCGATACCCTGATCGACACCGACGGCATGATCGCCATCGGCACGATGTCGGGCGGCCTGTTCGTCGACGGCGAGCTCTCGCTCGGCACGATCTTCGACCGCTTCGGTGCTTGGGACGTCAACTCGCTCTTCGCGGGCACACGGGGCACGATGGTCGACTCGTCGATCACCTACATCCCCGAGCCGGCAACGGCGGGCGTGCTGCTGGGTGCCGCGGGCGTCCTGCTGCGTCGCCGCCGCGCCTGAGCCGCGTAGGCGGACTCACCGATAGGATCGGCTGATCGCCGCCCCGCCCGCACTTGTGCGGGCGGGGCGTTTGTTTCAACGAGATTCGGCCAAGGACCGGCAAAAACGCGGTTCCGAACGAGATAAGCCAGAAGGCGAGGACGAACTCTTCACGAAAACTTTACCTCCGCCGGCTGATTTTTCTCTTTGCAGCGGCGACAGAGCGTGCTACTCTTCGCGGGACCGGCGGGCAGTTCGCCCGCAACCCGGACTGCGTTCGTCCGGTACCTTGCACCCGTCCGACCCGCCTGGAGTTGGAGAAAGACCCCATGAACAAGCTTCTTATCGCAGCGGCCATCGCCGCCCTCCCCGTCGCCGCCTCGGCCCAGCTGACCTTCGGCCCCTTTAGCGCCACCGTCAACGCCGAGACCGGCGAGGTCGTGTTCTTCAGCGATGTCCCAAGTGTCTCGGGCATCGAGATCGGCAGCGCCAGCGGATCCCTGCTTCCCGCGAATGCCCCGATTTTCGTGAGCGGCAACGGCGGCAGCCTTGGGCTTCCCGACGGCTTCGGCACGGATCCGACGGTCTCCGCCGATCTTGCTCTGTCGCCGATCGTCGAGATCATTCCTGGCTTCTTCAACGCGGATGAGACGCTCGGCCTGTTCCGTGCCGACGCCTTCTCGATCGCTGGTGGTGAGGCCACCGCCAACGCGGCAATCGACGCCGGTGGCGTCTCGCTCGGCAACATTGTCGACGTCTCTTTGTTCAGCACGGAGGCCGAGCTGCTCGCTGACATTGAAATCGCCGAGACGTTCGGCGCTGAGCTCGACGGCACCACGACGAACATCGACTTCACCGTTGTCGGCGTGATTCCGGAGCCGGCCACGGCTGGCCTGCTCGGCACCGTTGGCCTCGCCATGCTGCGTCGCCGCCGCGCCGCCTGAGTCTTCTCGGGTGACTTCCTCGTCTCCCGCAGCTCAACCTTCACATTCCGCTCGCCGCGTCTTCCGATGCGGCGAGCGGTTTCTTTTTCCGCCGGTAGACGAACTCGGGTAAGGCCTGTTCTTGCAACGGCGGCATCTTTCGTGAATCCAACGCAATTGCCACTTGATCTCGCTGCTTCGCCGGCTTGATCTAGGTCGAGCTTCGGCCGCCGAGAACCCTTGGCATGCGACTCCGGCCTCTTCTTCCAATCAAGTCGCTGAAGAAGCTTTGCGGCGACCGAAGCTACGGAAGGAGCAACCGGTGTTCGTCGCACGCGTCCGGCGTTTGTCGCACGCGTCGCCCCGGGTCGTTCTCTGCGTCGTGTCGACGAAGAGCCTATCGCTCCACGACCGTGAGTTGCCCCGTTTCGCCTTCGCTACGCAGCTACAGCGATGACCAAAGGGCGGTCGTAGCAGCGGCGGCTCGCCGCTGCCGTCTGGTCTCGCGGAAGATTCTGGCACCAGAGGCAGCGGCGAGCCGCCGCTGCTACGGGGCGACTGCTGCAACAGTTTCTCGGTTGCTGCAACAGCTCCCAAGGGGGTTATGTGTCGGGCATCACGCGGAGGTGAAGGCGGTCGGTGGTGGAACTGCGGGTTTTGCAAGGCCGCTGAAGCGGCCCCG
>CAYQCT010000056.1:1702-10068 GCA_964416015.1 uncultured Tepidisphaerales bacterium | reverse complement strand
CCGCCTGAAGGCGATCAACCCCGCCTGAAGGCGAGCAACTATGTTGAAGCTTGCCCGCTGCTTGCCAGTCCGCAAGGTTCGAATCGTCCGCAGGGTTCGAATCGTCCGCAGAATCAACGTTGGCACGTCATGCAATCTGTCGCAGCATGGGCTGCGTGGCAGATTCCACGTTGTTTGAAAAGATCATCGCCGGGGAGATCCCGGCGGACGTCGTGTACGAGGATGAGCATTGCGTGGCGTTCCGCGATATTGAGCCGCAGGCGCCGTTGCATTTGCTGGTGGTGCCGCGGCAGCTGATTCCGAAGCTGGCCGATGCCGGGGACGGCGATGCCGCGTTGCTCGGGCATCTGCAGCTTGTCGCGGCAAAACTTGCCCGGGAGGCGGGGCACGACGCGTTTCGGCTCGTCGTCAACAGCGGCGAGGCTGCGGGTCAGACCGTGTTTCACCTGCACGTTCACGTGCTCGCCGGCCGGCCGATGACCTGGCCGCCGGGCTGATTCATAGGAAGACTAGACGAAAAAGAAGACACCGCCGGTTAAGGTCGGTGTCTTCCGGAGGGGAGAAAATGCACCGTGTCGTCGCGGCCGCCGGTCTCCCAACCGTTGCTGCCGCTCTAGCTTGCCCAGCTTATCGTAACCGGGTCTTCATCCGAGTCAAACCGCAACATCGCAGTTTGCTGTTATCGGCCCAACCCGTCGACTGCCTGTCGGATGGTGTATCGGTCGGCCGGCCCATGTTCCAACAGTTTTTCCTGCCTCTGTCCATACGCCCACCACGACCGGAAGTTGCACTTCGGCCGATCCGCGGCGTGAGGACGCGACGAACGTCGTTGCACGGCGGCAACATCCGGCCCGACCGGATGCTGCAAAGGACGTTCAGGACGATCTGCGGCCACCTCGGCGAAATTCGCGTCGCGGCGAGGCATGTCACCCGTCGCAGGAACATCGCCCGGCCAAACCGCGTCGCTGCTCTCGGCGGCGAGCGATCTTCGCGTCGTCCGCCTGATCCGCGGGGCGATCGCCGAGCCGGTGAACCTGGCAAAGACAGCATCGGCCGATGCGCCCGGCGGCTTCCGGCCGGCTTCCGATTCGGCTGGTGCGGATTGCGTCTCGGACCGGCGTGTCCATCAGCCGGAGCCTTACATCCTGCCGCGCGAAGTCCATCGGCCCGAGCCCGTGGCCGACGTCGAGGTCCGGCCGGCGGTCATCGAGGCGGATGCCCTGCTCGCTCCGTGGCAGGCGGTTCTGCGGGAAAAGGTTTGGAATCGGCCCGTCCAAACGCCACCGGCGGCGGCTCCAACGGACGTGGCAATGCCGTACCAGACGGCGGGCTACGGGCTGTCGACGTTCGACGCGTTCATCTAGGAGCCGTTTGAAAACAAGTAGGGTGGGCCCCGGCCCACCGTCTGTCCTTGGCCGACCTTGCGAATTTCGATGGTGGGCCAGGGCCTACCCTCCACCGGATTCATCTTCTCAAACGGCTCCTAGGAGCCGCCGCTGCTACGTCTTTGTTCGAACAACTTCTGCGAGGTTCGGGATGTCGCAGTTTCTGAAGCTGCGCTTTTTAGGTTGGTCAGCGTGGCCGACAGCCGATAGATTGCAGAAGTACGGCGCGACGCGTCAGCGGCTTCCGGGGCTAGGGCCATTGTGGCGAGCCGATGGACGCCCTTGATGGCGCCGGACCACCGACCGGGGACACGCCCGCGGCATTCAGGCTTGGCCGAGTTCGCTCGTTCGGGTCGCTGCGGGATCTCGCCGGTGGGTTCTCTCCGAAGGCCGGCGGGTTATCCCGCCCGTTCGACGAGCTGGTCCGGGTCACACCTGCTGCTCTCAAGGGTTCGTCCGCATCGCCCTTCCCCGACCGCCGCGTCCGGCGCTCGCCCGTACGACCCACGCCGCCGACCTTCGGGTTGGCGGCTTTGTCGTGGGTGAAACCCGCTCGATTCCGCCGATTTTCGGCAACCTTCGGCCTATCGTCGGGCATGCCGTCGCTCCGCCTCTTCTCGCGGCCACGCCTTCGGCCGGCCGGCTTCGTCGCCCTGCTCGTGGTGCCGCTCGTCGGCTGCGGGTACGAGCCCAACCGCCTGTCGACCGGTTACCGCTATCGCCCGCTGAACGCCAGCGAGCTCGACCGCCGGGCCTTCTACGCCGACCGCTACAGCTTCGAGGCCCGCGAAGCCCAGATGAGCAGCAGCTCCGACGACCGCAGCCCCATCGGCAACGGCCGCCCGCGTCGCTGACGAGGGGCTAGCGCCTCGTTGCGACACATCGTCCGCCCCGCTTTGTGGCGAACGTTGCCCTTGTTTCGAGCGAACTACTCCCGAGCGCGACGCCTCTTCGGCATCCACTGGTTTTCCACAAACGTTGCCCGCGACTCATTTCTCTGCCGCGACTCGATCAAGGACGCCGATGCCGCCACCCTTCGAACCTGCCGTCAGCGCTACCCGATCCGGCCGCCGGATGTCGTCGCGTCCGCAGCCGCTCAATTCCGCCCGCCTCGGCCGCAAGCTTTTGGCCGATCTGACGCCGCGTCTGCAGGAGGACGGCGAAGTGCTCCGCGAGCACCTGCGGTCCCGGTATCGGCCGACGCACCTGGCACCGCTGCTGGATGACGACGACGCCGACGTTCGCAAGGTGGCGGCCCTGTCGCTCGGCATGATCGGCGGGCCACGCTGCGTGTCGCCGTTGGCGGATCGGCTGGCGGACGAGGACGCGATGGTGGCGCAAATGGCGGAGCACGCGATGTGGACCATCTGGTGCCGCGCCGGCACGCACGCCGCCAACGCCGCCCTGGCCCGCGGCAGTGCCGCCGTCGCGGACCGACGGCTGGACGACGCGTACGAGCATTTTTCGACCGCGATTGCCCTCTGCCCGCGGTTCGCCGAGGCGTACAACCAGCGGGGCATGCTCGACTACCTCCGCGAGAACTTCGACGAGGCCGCCGATGACTGCCGGACGTGCGTCGGGTTGATGCCGTTGCACTTCGGTGCCTGGGCCGGGCTGGGGCATTGTCAGGCGGCGCGGGACCATCTGGCCGGTGCGCTCAGCGCGTACCGGCGTGCGTTGCAGATCAATCCGCGGCTCGATTGCGTCGCGGCGATGGTGCGGGAAATTTGCCGGTGTGATGTGGGGGTTTCGCCGGACGTGCAGTGCGATTGGGCCTGGCCGGACGGGGACGAGGAGCAGTAGCCGATGCGTGCGGCGGCGGCGATCGAGACGTACCGGCGGCGACGCGACGCGACGCGACGGCTGCGGGCGGCCTTGGTTGTCGTTGCGGTCGGAACGCCGTTGGCCGTCGTGGCATTGGGCTGGATCGGCTTCGCTTTGTCGCTCGTCGCATCGTCGGTCGCGGCGGCATTGATTCGTCGGACCAAATCGGCGGCGGCGGCGGACGAGCTGGATGACGCGTGGCATCTTCCGCAGACGCTGGGGACCTGGGCGCGGCAGCCGAAGGCGGCGAGGTTGCTGCAAGCGGCCGCCGACGCGGCGACGGCGGGTCGGGAGCTGCCGCCGGTTCGGCCAATGCTTCGATCGGCTCTGGCGGCGGCGGGCGGACTTGTCGCGGCGGGGGCGTTGACGCAGGTCCCGACCGGCGACATCGGCCGCCTGGCGGCGCGAGTCACGGCGGCTGTCGATCCCGACGATGCGACGGCGTGGTCGGACGAGACCATCGGCAGCGACGTCGACCAGCCCGCGCAACAACCCCTGGCACGGGCAACGTCGGCGACAGACGCAGTTACTGCGGACTTCGGCAGCCTTGATGTCGAGTCTCCCGGCACCGCTACGGGCGACGAGGCTGCGACTTCGGACGCCAATGCATCGCCGTCGCGACCGGTGGTGGCTGCTGCCGAATCCGCCTCCTCCCCGGCCATCGACGGCATCGGCCAGGGAGCCGAAGGCGAAAGCCTCGTCGAACCCGGCACGACCGGCGGCGATGGCACCCGCTCCGCTTCCGCCGGCCCGGTTGCCCGACCGACAGAAGAAGCTGATGACGTCCTGCCCCGCGGCCTCGGCCGGGACTATCACGATGTCGCTCGCGGCTACTTCGTGACGGCCCGCTGACACTTCGACGTCCCGTGCCCCGAGCAGCGCTCGTCACGCAATTTCTACTGCGGCTACCGGAAGGCATCGAACTAGTGGTCGTTGCTTCGTTTCTCTCCTACGCCGCCTTCGCGCGGCGGACCCGGGACATTGCTATTTCGGCAACACGTTCGAGCGGAACCTGTTCTTCGACCGCCCCGACCCGCACGGCCTCGGCCGGCATGCCGTAGACGACGCAGGTTGCTTCGTCCTGGCCAATCGTTCGTGCGCCCGCCCGTCGCATCGCGAGCAGGCCGGCAGCACCGTCGGCACCCATGCCGGTCAGGATCACGCCCGTCGCGTTCGCCCCGGCGGCGGTGGCGACGGACTCGAACAGGATGTCGACGGCCGGCTTCTGGTGGTGAACCGGCGGGCCGTCGGTCAGACGGACGAGGTAGCGCGAGCCGCTCCGCGTCAGCCGCATGTGTCGGCCGCCGGGCGCGATCAGGATGTGGCCGGGCAGGACGGACTCGCCGTCGCTCGCTTCCGTCACGCGGCCACGACAGGCCTCGTCGAGGCGGCGGGCGAAGCTGCCGGTGAAGGCCGCGGGCATGTGCTGGACCACCACGCAGCCGGGCGCGTCGGCGGGCAACTGCGGCAGGACGGCCGTCAACGCCTGGACGCCGCCGGTACTCGCTCCGATGGCCAGGACCTTGTCCGTCGTCTCCACCATCGCCTGCGTCGGCAGCGGCCGGCCGATCGACGCGGGCGCTGCCGTCGGCGTCGTGATGGGGCGACGCAACCGGGCACGGGCGGCGGCGCGGATCTTGCCGACGAGGTCGTCGACGAGATCGCCGACGCTGATCGCGCCGTCCGGCTTGCAGACCACGTCGACCGCGCCGGCCTCGAGCGCCGCGACCGCCGATCGACTGCCGCGAGGTGTCAGGCTGCTGACCACGATCGTCGGCGTCGGCCGGTGCCGCATCAGCAGCTTGAGGAACGTGATCCCGTCCATCCGCGGCATCTCGACGTCGAGCGTCAGCACGTCCGGCTGCAGTTGCACGACCTTGTCGCGGGCCACGTACGGATCGGGCGCGACGCCGACGACTTCGATGCCCGCGACGGCGTTGAGCTGCCGCTGCAGGATCCCGCGGACGGTGGCGGAATCATCGACGATGAGCACGCGAATCGGCTTGCCCGAGACGGCTGGGGACGGCGGAACGGGCACGCCTTCTACATCGGGCCGCGCGGCAGCCGACTTGTACGGCCGGTAACGCCGACGCCGCCGTAGCCTGCGGGCCGATGTTGTCGTTGCCAGTTTTGCCGAGGCCGGAGGCGGTGTTGTTGGACATGGACGGCACGCTGACGCGGCCGAACCTGGATTTCGCTGCGATTCGTCGCGAGCTCGGCCTGCCGCCGGACATGCCGATTCTGGAGGAGATTGATCGTCGCCCGCCGGCCGAGGCGGCGGCGTTGCACGAGCGGTTGCACGCCCTCGAAGCCGAAGCCGCCGCGGCGACGGAGCTCGATCCGGCCGCCGTGCCGCTGTTCGATGTTCTGCAGAACCACGGCCTGCCGACGGCGGTCGTGACGCGGAACACGCGGGCGTCGCTCGACCTGATCTGGCAGATGTTCGACCTGCCGCCCTGCCTGCAGTTGACCCGCGAATGGCTGCCGCACAAGCCCGCCCCGGACCCGCTGCTGCACGTCTGCGGTAAACTTGGCGTAGACCCGACGAACTCGTGGATGGTCGGCGACGGCGAGCACGACATCGACGCCGGCCACGCCGCCGGTTGCATGACGATCTGGATCCGGCACGGCGAAGTAGCTTGCGAGGCGGCCGCGACGCCGGACGTGACGGTGGCGAGCTTGGCGGACGTCGTACGTCTGATCGACGCTGCTACTTCGCCGCCTCTGCCTTCGCCGCTTCGTAGCGGTCGCGGAGGTTGAGAAAGTCGATCATGTGCTCGTCGTAGACCTGCCGCGCCTTCGGGTCGCTGAGCGGCAGACGCAGCTCGTTGATGACTTTCGTGCCCATGCCGATCCACTCGCGCCAGGTTGTGGCCGAGACGTTGTCGTAGATCACCTGGCCCATGACGCCCTTCATCGGCGCGCGCGGCAGACGCGGGCCGGGCTCGCCGGTGCGGGCGTCGAGCACCTCGCCCTCGCCCACCTGCACCGCCGGCCCGCTCGAAACCTCCGGCACCTCGGCGCCGCGATCCTTCAGCAGTTGCTCCATCGCCTCACGCGGCATGCGATCGCCCCGCTCGGCGGCGACCTGCACGCCGCGTTGCAGGACGATGATGCCGTCCTTTTCCCGATCGAGCTCGAGCAGCGCACGCCCGAGCAGCTCGTAGGCCTTGCTGAACTTGTCGTTGAGCTCCAGCGTCCGCCGAAAGCTCTCGGCGGCTTCCTCGGCCTGGCCGGCGGCGAGGAGCTCGCGGCCGAGCGAGAGGTGGCCGACCTCGTTGTCGGGATCGTCCGCAGCCATCTTGCGGAACTGCTCGATGCGGGCGTTGGTGTCGCTCATGAGTCGCACCCTAAGCACGTAAGGAGATCATCAGGCACGTAACTTGAAGTCGTCTAGAAACGTAGCAGTGGCGGCTCGCCGCTGCCTCGGGTCCGGAAGTCTTTCCCATAGCAAAACGGCAGCAGCGAGCCGCCGCTGCTACGACCCGAACTCTCGGACGGCACCCGGCTTATCCGCCGCACCCGCCGCCGACGGCGGTGCTGCCAGCGGCGGGACGGATCAGGCTCATGACCTCGGCCCGGCTTCGCGCGTCGCTGCGGAACAGGCCACGCAACGCGCTGGTGATCATCGTCGCGCCCGTCTTCTTGACGCCGCGGATGGTCATGCAGGAGTGGACCGCCTCGACCACGACGGCCGCGCCCTTGGGCTCGAGTGCTTCCATCAGGGCGTCGCAGATCTGCCCCGTCAGCTGCTCCTGAATCTGCGGCCGACGGGCGTAGCCCTCGACGACGCGGGCCAGCTTGCTAAGCCCGACGACCTTGCCCCGCGGCACGTACGCGACGTGGGCCCGGCCGGTGAACGGCAGCAGGTGGTGCTCGCAGACGCTGGCGAACGGAATGTCGCGGAGCAGGACGACCTCGTCGTAGTCGGCGGTGAAGACGGTCGCCAGATGCCGCTTCGGATCCTCGGCGAGGCCGGCGAACAACTCGGTGTACGCCCGGGCGACGCGGCCGGGCGTCTTCTGCAGGCCCTCACGGTCCGGGTCTTCCCCGACGGCCAGCAGGATCTCTCGCACGGCGGCGGCGATGCGGGGCTGATCGACCTGCAACGGCACGATGGCCCGGGGTTCGTCGTCGAAAGCATCCTGCGAATCGCGCTCGGCCACGCACTGACGGTAGAGCGGCGGGACGAGACGCGGCACGACAAGATGCGCCTTGGCTTCTTGAAAACCGTCTGGCCCGCCGCTTGCACTGTGGAATGGGTCGGAGCGTGCCACGCGGCAGCGCCCGGCGAGTTGTCCCGCCGCGTCTGTCGGTTGCCAGCCTGCGACCCGCCTGTCCGTAAGGAAAACCCAATGAAGAACCCCACCACTGCCCTGCTCGCCGCTGCCGCCGTCGCCGTCGCCGCCCTCAGCTTCGCCGGCGGCTCCGCCATGGCCGATCACCATGAAGATAAGAGCGACAAGATGGCCAAGCAGAAGGACATCATCGGCACCGCCAAGGCCGCCGGTCAGTTCAAGACGCTCGCCAAGGCCCTTAAGGAGGCCGAGCTCGTCAAGACGCTGAAGGGCGAAGGCCCGTTCACCGTCTTTGCCCCGACGGATGATGCCTTTGCGGCCCTGCCGAGCGGCACGCTCGACACGCTCCTCATGGAAGAGAACAAGGATCAGCTTCGCGGCATCCTGACCTACCACGTCGCCAGCGGTGAGCTCATGGCCGCCGATGTCGTCGAAAAGGACGAGATCGAGACCGTCCAAGGCGAGGCCGTCCGCGTCTCGATCGTCGATGACAAGGTCATGCTCAACGACACCGTGCAGGTCATCAAGACCGACGTCGATGCCTCGAACGGCGTCATCCACGTCATCAACGGTGTGCTCATCCCGGTCGGCGGCGACGCTGCCGAGGAAGAGCTCGAAGACGCGGCCGAAGACATGGGCATGTAACGCCCGGCGGCAATCTCTCCCTGTGGACGGGCCTCGCAGCACGGCTGCGGGGCCTGTCTTTGTTCTTGAGCGGGGCGATTGCCGAGTTGCGTGGAGCCGCGACGAGAGCTCCCGCTGCTTCTGGACACCGTACGCGAACGTAGCAGCGGCGGCTCGCCGCTGCCTCTGGTTCTGTAGCAACCTGTCTGGCACGAACGGCAGCGGCGAGCCGCCG
>CAYQCT010000056.1:0-1682 GCA_964416015.1 uncultured Tepidisphaerales bacterium | reverse complement strand
CTCTTCGCAAAGCTACAACTTTCCGTCAATGCACTTCGACGAACTCGCCGACGCTCCGCAGGTCGCGGACGTACTGCGACGTCGCCGGGATCTTCGCCGTGTGGCCGACTTCGAGGGTCGGGTGCACCTTGCGGGTGTACTTCGTGTAGATGCGGCCGCCGCGACGCTTGGGGCGGTCCGTGTGCCGGGCGGCGCGGGCGTCGATCGGGGCGCGGTACTCGCCGTCACGCATGAACAGCCGTTCGAGCGTCTTCCGCGCGGCCTCGCGGGCCGGCGTCTTGACGATCTTGACGGACAGGGTCTGGCCGGGCTGGGCGGTGAAGGTCGTGTCGGCAGGCATGGCAGTCTCGGGCGAAGGGCGACAGCATAGGCCAGCGCCAGTCACGCGTCGACGCCGCGGCGGCCGATAACAACCTCGTGCCGGCCGCCACGCCCGAGTCCCGCGGCCGCATCTGGCCGATGCCGATGCTTGCGGTCGGGCTCTGCCTCGTCGGCATTGCCATCATCCTACCCGCCGCCGACGCCAACCGCCGCGCCGCCGACGCCCGCGATCGGCTTCTGGCAGAGCAGGCAGCCCTGCAAACCCAGGCCGAGGCCGGCGACGATTTGCTGCGTCGCATCGCCTCCGACCGCCGTGTTGCCGAACGGCTCGCCCGCCGGCTTCGCCCGCTTCCCACCGGCGTGGCCTCGCTCGAGACCACGCACCGCTCCGGCGGCTTCGGCATGAGCCCGTACGCCCTGCTGCAAGTCGAGGTCGAGCCCGCGCCGCCGCCCCGTCCGGCCGGCGGTGGTTTGATGGGACGGGTTTGCCGCGACCACCGCGGCCGCCTCGCCGTCGTCGGCGTCGGCTTCGCCTTCTGCCTGCTCGGCCTCTTCGCCGGCGATGCGACCCGCTCTACCGTCGCCGCCCGGTGAAGCAACCTGTCCGCGGCGTAGCCATAGAGACCACAACGCGGCATGCCGTCGTGGCGGCCTGCGTCGACGGGGAGGTGCTGCATCGCCGAAACTTGCCCGCGGGCTACGGCAGCGCGTCGCGTCTGGCCGCCGATGTGGCCGACGTCGTGGCCGCTGCGGGGTGGACGCCGGGTGAGGTGCAGGAGCTCTACGTCTCCCGCGGGCCCGGCGGATTCACGGGAACGCGGACCGCCGTCGCCTTCGCCCAAGGCGTCGCGGCGGCATCCGACTGTCAACTTGTGCCGGTCGAGACGCCGCGGGTCATCGCGGCCAACGTGCCGGAGGCGGCGGCCGTGGCGGTCGTGCTCGACGCCCGCCGCGGCAGCATCTGGGTCGCCGGGTTCACCCGCGAAGAGAACGAACTGACGTCGATCGCCGGCCTCGGCCTGCTGACGCCGGCGGAGCTTGATTCGAAGCTGCCGGCGGATGCGGTGCTGGTGGGCGAGGGTCTTTCGTATCACGCCGAAGCCCTCGCCGATTGGCAGCAGGCCCCGGCGGAGGCGGCATGGCCACGCGTCGAGGTCGTCGCCGCCCTCGGCCGCCAGCAGGCCGCGGCGCGCGGGTTCGTCAAGCCCGCATCGCTCCTGCCGGCCTACGTCCGTCGGCCGGAGGCGGAGGAGAAACGGCTGGCCAGGATCGCCGCACGAGGAACCGGATGAGAAGACGATTCCACCGTCGGGTGGGCCCCGCAACGATGCGCAGAAAGCGACGGTGCGAGGCGAGCCCCG
>CAYQCT010000055.1:0-18740 GCA_964416015.1 uncultured Tepidisphaerales bacterium | reverse complement strand
ACCTCCAGCATGGCGAAGGCGAATGCGAGCAGGCCGCCGGCGATGAGGTTCGCGAAGATCAGCGGCAGCGTGATCTTGCCGAGCACCATCCACCGTGACGCGCCCAAGTTGCTCGCCGCCAGCTCCAGATCCCGCGGCGTCTGTTGCAATCCGGCCACCGCAGCTCGCGCAACGTACGGCAACCTGCGGGCGGCGTAGGCGAGGACGAGCAGAACCACCGGATATTCCAGCACGTTCAGCCAGACCAGCCAGCCGCCGGGCGCCGTGGCTTCGGGGAACCAGCGGACGAAGCTGTAGCTGATCGACAAATACCCGAACGCCAGTACCAGCCCCGGCACCGCCAACGGCAACATCGCCATCGCGTCGATGAAGCCCCGGCCCGGCACGCGACTACGCACCACAATCACTGCCACCGCTAGCCCGACGACGATCGCGACGAGCGTGGCGAGGCTGGCGAAGAGCAGAGAATTCGTGACGCTTGAAGTTACCAGCGGATCGACCAGCGCCTCGCCATAGTGCCGCGTCGTCAGGTCGGTCGGGAAAATCGCCTGAAACCACGCGCCAACCTCGCTGACGCTTGTCAACACCACCGCGACATGCGGGATCACAGCCAGCACGAACACGACCAGGAACGGCAACGCCGCAAGCAACGCCCGCCAGCCGGTGAGCTTGATCGTCGTCGCCTGGACGCCCGCCTTGGTCGTTGCCGCGTCGAAGCCTCGCCCGAGCAGCAATTTGCCGACGGCGTAGAGCAGGACGCTCGCCGCGAGCATCACGACCACCAACGCGTACGGCTCCGGATTGCCCTGTGCTTCCGTAATTCGCTCGAAGATCTGCACCGGCGTCACTTCGCGATACTGGAAGATCAGCGGCGTGCCGAGCTCGGTGAAGCTCCAGATGCCGACGAGCGTGCAGCCGGCGAACATGCCCGGCCGGATCAGCGGCAGCGTCACGCGACGGAACACGGTCCATCGAGACGCCCCGAGATTTCGTGCCGCCTGCTCCATTGCCGGATCAACGTTCGCGAGTGACGCCTGCACGTTCAGCAGCAGGATCGGATAGAGGTGCAACGCCTCGACCAGCACGACCATCCAGAACCGCTGCGAGCCGAGCCAGTCGACGCCCTGCGAGATGTCGAAGCCGAGATAGCCGACGAGCTGCGTCAGTGGCCCGTTGGTCCCGAGGACCGTCCGCAGCCCGACCGCGCCGACGAACGGCGGTAAGACGAGTGGCACGAGGAGCAATCCCGCGAGCAAGCCGCGGCCGGGGAACTCGTACTTCGTGCCGAGCACCGCCAACGGAATCGCGATCAGCAGGCAGAGCGTCGTCGTCGCCAGCGCGATCAGCGCCGCGTTGATGAGGCCGCGACGAAACAGGGGCTCGTTGAGGACGCGGCCGAGAAACTCGAGCGTGTATCCGCCGGTCGGGTCGCGAAAGCCCTCGATGACCACGTTCGCCACCGGCCACACCAGGAAGATGCCGAAGAAGATAAGTAATGCCGCCGCCAGGATCAGGTGCGACGTCGACGCGCCGGCGAATGCGTCGGCGACGCGGGCCGACACGCGACGGCGCGGCGGGTTCGTCACGGGCATCGTCGGCAGATCGTCGGCGACAGTCATTGGGCCGGCGGAGCGTCGCGGCAGGAGCAGGCGTCGTCAAGCGGTCTTGCTCCTTAACCCGATGCCCATCCAACGCAGGATGCGTCGTCAGTTGCAGACGCCGCGGCTTGGCCCGATGATCCGGGTCGATGCTCGGCATCCCGCAGTACCTCTGGCGACTCGTCCCGGCGAACCCGATCCTGCTCCGCGTCGTCGGCGTCGGCGGAAAACGCCGCAAGGATCTCGTCGCCCGCTGCGCCTACCTCGGCCTGCTGATCGTCGTCATCCTCGCGATGCTCCTCGGCAGCGACGCCAGTCTCAGCGGCGACCTCGACGAGCTGACCCGCCTCAGCAGCACACTCTTCGTCAACCTCTCGTACCTGCAGCTCGCGCTCGTCGCCCTGCTTGCCCCAATCTTCACGGCGGGCGCGATCACCCAGGAAAAGGACAGCCAGACCTACGACATTCTCCTGAGCACGCCGCTGACGAACGGCCAGATCGTTCTCGGCACGCTGTTGAGTCGGCTCTTTTTCGTGCTGGCGTTGCTGCTCAGCGGCATTCCAGTCTTCGGCATCACGCAGATCTTCGGCGGCGTCGGCATCGGCGAGATTGTCTATAGCGCGCTCATTGCCGGCGTTACGGCGCTTCTGACGGGCGCACTTGCGACGGCCGTCGCCACCTTCAAGGTCGGCACGCGGCGGACGATCTTCAGCTTCTACATGCTGATCGCCGTCTACCTCGTCGGCGGCTACCTGCTCGACGCCGGCATCGGCGGAACACACCCGGCCATCCTCGACCCGGCGACCGGCACCTTCGCCGGCCGCGCCAACACGAGCTGGCTGACCGGGCTGAACCCGCTGCTGGCGTTGCAGAGCATCCTCGAGCCGATCGACCACGGCCCGCCTGCCTTGACCGAGCTGCCGCCGGGGCTACGCGGATGGTTCGTCTCCTGGTACCTGACAAAACCGGCCGAGGCTTACGTCGTCGGCGGCACGGTCGTCTCGCTGTTGATGATCGTGCCGAGCATCGTGCTGCTGCGGAAGATGGCGCAGTCGACGCTCACGCCGATCGGCTGGCTGACGAAGAAGCTGGAATTTCTGCCGGGCGTTCGACCGCCGGGAGCGCGAGCACCGCGGAGCGTCTGGAACAACCCGATCGCCTGGCGCGAGGCCAAGACCAAGGCGAGTGCCGCGCGGGCGGGCCTCCTGCGGTGGCTCTTCGTTGCTGCCGGCGTTGGTGGTGCGATCATCCTCTGCGTGCTGCACGCGACCAGCGTCGGCGAGCCGCGGACCTACGTCGACGCCAACTCGTACAACGCCGCAAGCAACACGATCTTCATCGGCGGCGAAGGCGGTGGCGTCTTCCAGCTGCCGGCGGATGCGGAGGTCCAAATCAATGACAGGACGGTGCGACCGGACGAAATCAACCGCCGGCTCGTCATCAGTCAGCCGCCGACCATCGCAGTCGTGGAGGGTGCACAGACTGTCACAACTCTCGACATGGTCGACGTTCCCCGTCGGCTCTCCGCGGACGGCGCACGGACGCTGCTGCTCGGGATGGTCTTTCTCGAGGTGGCCGTCATTCTGCTGATCGTCACGAATGCCGCCGCGAGCACGGTGACGAGAGAACGCGAGGACGGGTCGCTGGATTTGCTGCTCAGCACGCCGGTCACGAGCCGGTACTACATTTGGGGCAAGCTCCGCGGCCTGGTGAGCTTTGCCGCCCCGCTTCTGTTGGTTCCGACGGCCAGTTGCCTCGTCTTCGTCCTCTATGATGCCGTCTGGGGTTCCGGGCGATGGCTTGTTCTGCCGGAGAGTATCATTTTGGTGCCGATCCTGCTCGTCGTGCTGGTTGCCTTCGCCTCGATTGTCGGCATGAACATGAGTCTGCGGACGCGGACGACAGTCCGTAGCGTGATGATCTCGCTCGGCATCGTGATCGGTCTTTTCGCCCTGCTGGGATGGTGCGGAACGGCCGCGGCAGAAGGTGGGCAGGCTGGCCTTGCCGTCGCGGCATTCAGCCCGCTGAGCGTGATCATGATCATGATTGACCCGATCCGGTTCGGTGGCGAAGCCTTCTTTCGCATTGCGGACGCGGGTGCAGCGCGTGTGATTCTCGCGCTCTTCGCAGTCGTCGCCGCCGGCGCCTACGCGGCAGGCGTCTGGGGGCTCTACACGTCGATGGTCAAGAACTTCGACATGACGATCCGAAAGCAGCAACGCTGACGAAACCCCGCGAGGAGCTCCATGCGAAAAAAGGTCACCAACACCAACCTTCTCCGCCCGCTCGAGGAAGCGCCGGCGGCGTTCTGGCGAAATGCGAATCAATACTTCGACCGCGTCTACACCCGCTGCAGCCTCGACGACACCTGGCGGCAGGTCCTGTCGAGCCCGAAGCGGATCGTGACCGTCAGCTGCCCCGTCCGCATGGACGACGACAGCATCCAAGTGTTCACCGGCTATCGCGTGCAACATTCCAACGTCCTCGGGCCGTACAAGGGCGGCCTGCGGATGGCGGCGAACGTCGCGCGGGACGAAGTCATGGCACTGGCGATGCTGCAGACGTGGAAGAACGCACTCGTCAACCTGCCCTACGGCGGCGCCAAGGGCGGCATCATCTGCGACCCGAAGAGCCTGAGCGAGCGCGAACGCGAGGCGCTGGTTCGCCGATTTACCTACGAAGTTTCCGACGTCATCGGGCCCAATCAAGATATTCCGGCACCCGACCTCGGCACCGACGCGCAGGCGATGGCGTGGATGCTCGACACGTACAGCGGCATTTACGGCCACCAGGAGCTGGGCGTCGTCACTGGCAAGCCGGTGAGCGTCGGCGGCAGCGTCGGCCGGGAAGAGGCGACCGGACGAGGCGTCATGAACGTTCTACGCCGATGGCGGCACACGGCACAGAACAAGTCGCTCGAAGGCCTGCGCGTCGCCATCCAAGGCTTCGGCCAGGTCGGCTTCCACGCCGCCCGACTGCTCGCCGAACGCGGCTGCAAGGTCGTCGCCATCTCCGACCAGTTCGGCGGTTTTCACAGCGCCAGCGGCATCGACATTTCCGCCGCCGGGGAGTATTACCGGCAACACCGACAGCTCGTCGGCTTCACCGGCGGCGACGCGATGACCAACGAGGACTTGCTTGCCTGCGACTGCGACGTTCTCATCCCAGCCGCCGTCGAGAACACGATCACGAAGAAGGTCGCCGAAACACTACAGGCCAAAGTCGTTGTCGAAGCCGCCAATGGCCCGACGACGCCGAATGCGGATGCGATCCTGCGGGACCGGGGCGTCGTCATTCTGCCGGACATCCTGGCGAATGCCGGCGGCGTGACCGTCAGTTACTTTGAGTGGGTGCAAGGCCTCGACGCGTACTTCTGGGATCTGAAGCGTGTGCAGGACGAGCTCCAAAAGATCATGGAGACCGCATTTGATCGCGTTCACGCGTTCGCCATCCGCGAAAGTGTCGACTACAGAACCGCGGCGTACACGCTTGCCGTTGGACGCGTCGCGGAAGCGTGTCGGCTTAAAGGTTTGTTCCCATAGTGCCGATCGATCTAAAGCGACGAGAGCTTCTCATAGAGTGCCGCCGCCGTGCGACGGCCGGCGTGGAGGGCGTCGAGGTCGATCTTCTCGTCGGGCGCGTGCAGCCGATCGTCGGGCAGGCCGAAGCCGACGAAGAGCGTGTCGATGCCGAGGACCCGCTTGAACAGCTCGCCCACGGGGATGCTGCCGCCTTCGCGGACGAAGACCGGCGGTGTACCGAAGCCGACCTCGACCGCTTCCGCCGCCAATCTCGCCGCCGGCGAGTCGTGCGGTGTGAGCCCGCCGTCGATGCCGCCGTGGTCGATGAAGTCGAGTCGACAGCCGGTCGGACAACGATCTTGTAGTGTCTGCCGAAACTGTTCCCGCACTTTCGTCCACGACTGATGCGGCACGAGTCGCATGCTCACCTTCGCCGACGCCTTTGCCGGGAGAACAGTCTTGGCACCTTCGCCCTGATACCCGCTCGTCAGCCCATTGATATCAAGCGTCGGCCGAACCCAACGCCGTTCCAGCGTCGAGTAGCCGTTCTCGCCGCTTCCTTGCTTCAGGCCGAGGTCGTCAAAGAAGGCAAGTTCATCAAACGGCAGCTGTCGCCACGCCGCCCGCTCTTCATCACTCGCCGGAGCTACGTTGTCATAGAAGCCTGGGATGTTCACGCGACCCTCGGCATCATGAAGCGTCGCGAGCAGCTTGCACAATTCGTTCGCCGCATTCGGCACTGCGCCGCCGAACATGCCACTGTGCAAGTCGGTCTTCGCCGCGGTGAGTTCGACCTCCTGGTAGCAGAGCCCGCGCAGGCCGTAGGTGATTGCCGGTACGCCGCGATCGAATTGACCGGTATCGCTAACAACGGCGACATCAGCGTTGAACTGGTCGCTGTAGCTTCTGACGAGTGCTTCGAGATTCTCACTCGCGTTCTCCTCTTCGCCCTCGATCAGCGCGATGACGTTTACCGGCAGCCCGCCGTGCGCTTGCCAGACGGTCAGCGCGTCGAGATGGGCGTAGGTCTGCCCTTTGTCGTCGGATGCGCCGCGAGCAAACAGCTTGCCGTCCCGCACCGTCGGCTCGAAGGCGGGCGTCGTCCATAGTTCGAGCGGCTCCGGCGGCTGCACGTCGTAATGCCCGTAGAAGAGGACGGTCGGCCGGCCTGCCTCGTGGCGGTTCTTCGCGACGACCGCAGGGTGACCCCGCCTCTCCTTGGTCCCGGTCTCCATCAGCGAGACGTCGAAGCCCGCATTCTTCAGCCGATCCGCCGCCCATGTCGCCGCCCGGCGGCAGTCGTCGGCATGATCCGGCTTCGTACTAATCGACGGAATCGCGAGCCATTCCGAAAGCTCCGCGACCGCCTGCTCGCGCCGGTTGTCGATCGTGTTCAGTACGTCCTCGAGGTTTGCCGTCACGTGGTAAGGCTACGGTCGCCCGTGAGGCGGCGAACGCTTGGCGGGTGGCAGTGGTGGACCGATCGGCGGATCAGTCACGACGGCTGGCGCGTGCAGAGCAACCCCGCTTCCGGCCGTCACCGCCTGCTCGACCCGAAGAATCGGCTACAACACGTCGGGGCGTCGGCAGAGTGCATTGAGCGGTTCGAGCAACACGCGAAGCAGCTTCCGCCGCCACCGGCGTGCGGCTGTCTCTTGCTCCACGGGCTCGGCCGTTCGCGTCGGTCGATGTCGCCGATCGCACGGCATCTGCGGACGACCGGTCTCGCCACCTACGAGATGGAATACGCGAGTACGCGCGGCCACTTTCGCGATCATGTTGCTGCGTTGGCGGACGTCGTCAAACACCTTCCGATGCACGCGCGGCTTTCGGTCGTGACCCATTCAATGGGTGGCCTCGTTCTTCGCGGCTACATGCAGCAATACGGCGAGCGCCATGCGGCATGGCATCGCGTCGTCATGATCGCCCCGCCGAACGAGGGCTCGGCCGTCGCTCGCGGTCTCAACCGGCTGCCGGTCGTCGGCACGGCGTTCCGCCTCGTCATGGGGCGAAGCGGCCGGTCGATCGCGGAGTGGCGGGATCTGCCGACGATGCTGGCAAAGCAGATGCCCGTGCCGACGCTGGTGCTGGCCGCGACGACCTGGCCGTTGCAGGGTCACGACGGGATCCTGTCTGCCGACGAGACGCGGCTGACGGCGGCGGAGTACGTGGAAGTGCCGGGGAATCACACGTTCGTGCTAAACGACGCGGCGGTGCACGATCGGGTCGCGTCGTATCTCTACGATGCGGCATGCGACTGACCGCAGAGGCCGGAGCGGCGGAAGACGCCTACGTCAGCGACAATGCCTTCCGCGTCGTCAGCGACTTCGAGCCGCGCGGCGACCAGCCGCAGGCGATCGACCACCTCGCGGCGGGTCTGCAGGAAGGACAGAAGTACCAGACCCTGCTTGGCGCGACCGGCACGGGCAAGACGTTCACGATCGCTCACACCCTCGCCCGCGTCGGCAGGCCCGCGTTGGTCATCAGTCACAACAAGACGCTCGCTGCGCAGCTCTACGAAGAGATGAAGGAGCTTTTCCCGCACAACGCGGTCGGCTACTTCGTCAGCTACTACGACTATTACCAGCCCGAGGCTTACATCCCGCAACGCGACATCTACATCGAGAAAGATGCCGGCCGGAATGATGATCTCGACCGGTTGCGTCTCGCTGCGACGAGCAACCTCAGTACGCGGAACGACGTCATCATCGTCGCGAGCGTCAGTTGTATCTTTGGTCTCGGCTCGCCGGAGGTTTACAAGAAGAGCGTCGTCAGCATCCGCGCGGGCCGAGAGATGGAGCGGGACGAGCTGCTGAAGAAACTCATCGCGCTCCAGTACGACCGCAACGACCTCGACTTCAAGCGCGGCACCTTCCGCGTCCGCGGTGACGTCGTCGAACTCTTCCCGAGCTACGAAGAGTTCGCCTACCGCGTGGAGTTCTTCGGCGACGAGATCACGGACGTCACGAGCGTCGACCCGCTGACTGGCGAGGAGCTCGGGCGGCACGATCAGGTGTTCGTCTACCCGGCCGTGCACTACATGATGCCGGAGGACAAGATGGTTGCTGCCGTCGAAGCGATTCGGGAGGAGCTCGACGAGCAAGTAATGAAGCTGCGTAGCGAGGCGAAACTTCTCGAAGCGCAACGGCTGCTCGCCAGGACGAAATACGACCTCGAGCAGATGATCGAGACGGGCGTCTGCAACGGCATCGAGAACTACAGTCGCCACCTCGACGGCCGACAGCCGGGCGAGCGGCCTTACACGTTGCTCGACTACTTTCCTGAGGGTTTCGTCACAGTCATCGACGAGAGCCACGTCACGCTGCCGCAGCTCAAGGCGATGTACAACGGCGACCGCCAGCGGAAGGAGACGCTTGTCGAGCACGGCTTCCGCCTGCCCAGCGCGATGGACAACCGTCCGCTGAAGTACGAGGAAATGCAGCCACTTTTAGGGCAGATGATCTACGTCTCGGCGACGCCGGGACCGGAGGAGCTAGAGCGGACCGGCGGCGTCGTCGCGGAGCAGATCATTCGGCCGACGGGCCTGATCGACCCGGAGATCGAAGTGCATCCCGCGCGTGGACAGGTGCCCCACTTGCTCGCGGCAGTGCAGGAACGCGTGCAGCGTGGTAATCGCGTACTCGTGACGTGCCTGACGAAGCGTCTTGCCGAAGATCTGGCCGCTTACATGGCGGAGAACGACGTGAAGACGCGGTATCTCCATAGTGAGATCCAGACTATCGAACGAGTCGAGATTCTGACGGACCTGCGCAGGGGCGAGTTCGATTGCCTCATCGGGATCAACCTTCTCCGCGAAGGTCTTGATCTGCCGGAGGTTTCTCTCGTGGCAATCCTGGATGCGGACAAGGCCGGTTTTCTGCGGAGCGAGACGAGTCTCATTCAGACCATCGGTCGGGCTGCAAGAAACGCAGACAGCAAGGTCATCCTCTACGCCGACAAGACGACGCCGGCGATGCGGGCGGCGATAGACGAGACGGATCGCCGGCGTGAGAAACAGCGTGCGTACAACACGGAGCACAACATCACGCCGAAGACGATTCAGAAAGCACTTCGTCAGTCGATCGAGTCGGAAGTCAAAGCTCGTAAGACGGTTCGCGAGACGGTGAAGGAACGGTCCAACAGCGACGTCAATGTCGACGAACTCATCTCGCTTCTCGAGGAAGAAATGCTGCAGGCGGCGCAGAATCTGGAGTTTGAACGCGCGGCCCAGCTTCGCGACAAGGTGAACGAGCTCAAGGGTGCTCCGCAGATCAGCAGCGGCGAGAAGATGCTGCCGGCGAAGGCGGAGGACGATGCGAGCAAGGTCTGGAAGCCCAAGACGGGCCGACGCAGGCGGCGGTCCCAAGGCGCGTAATTGCGCTTGCATTGGCCGCGGCTTCTGCAACGATGCCGGTATGACGTGGGGTCACCGAACCGTCTTGCTGATCGCGTTCCTCCTTTGCCTGCCGACGCTGGTGCAGGCGCAGCGTGCGCCGGCCGGGCTCAAGCGGATCAACACGCCGTTCTACCTGCTGTACACGGATGTTTCGCCGGATCTCGCCCGCGAGGCGTCGGTCCGCATGACGGCGTTGGCGGCGGAGTACTCGGCCCGCATGAGCATGTTCGGCGGACGCAGCCCACGCGGCATGCCCTTCTACCTGTTCGAAAACCAGATGGGCTACATGCGGGCCGGCGGCATGCCGGGCAGTGCGGGCGTCTTCATGAGTCGCTGGAACCATCACCACTTCGTCGAGGGCAAGCTGATGGCCTTCCTGCAGGGTGACGACTTCCGTGCTCGCAAGGAGACGTGGCGGACGGTCCAGCACGAGGGCTTCCACCAGTTCAGCGCCGTCGTCATCGGCGGACGCAAGCCGCCCTGGATCGAGGAAGGACTCGCGCAAACCTTCGAAACGGCTGAATTCTGCGGCGACTCGTTCGTCAGCAACCTTGCGCCGCGGGAGCAGATCATTGCGGTGCAGGAATCGATCAAGAACAAGTCGTACATGCCGTTCGACAAGCTGTTGCTCATGGAGCAACGGGAGTGGAATGCTCGCATGTCGGGCGACTTGTATCTACAGACGTGGTCGATGGCTTACTTTCTACTGAACGCGGACGAAGGAAGGTACCTAAAGCCGACCGAGATGTTCGTCGCCCTCATCGGCCGCGGGAAGCCGTGGCAGGAAGCCTTCCTTGAGTCCTACGGCCCGCCGGCCGGATTCGAGGAGGAGTGGGCCGCCTGGTGGATGAAGCAGGATCCGGACCTGTCCAAGCTCGACTTCCTGGCAGCAACCCTGCGGAAGCTGACGGCATTTGCAGCGCGGGCGGAGCTGGCGGACCAGCCGCACGATACGTTCGAGTCGCTCGCCGCTTCCGTCGAGAATCCCCGGTTAACGGAGCGAACGTGGCTTCCACCCGGGCTATTGGAGGAGGCGTTGGCGGAGGCGAAGCAGGTCGTCGAACGGGACGGCGGGGCTTGGTCGATCGAGATGGTCCCGGCGGAAGGTGTCCGCGTCCGTCGTCTCGGCGGCGGTGGCGGCGGTTCGGAGCAGCGGGCCGTCGTCTACACAGACGGAGAAGGTCGGCGTTACCAAGGGACATACCGACTCAACCGGCGTGAAGTCCGATCGGTCGACATCAAGATCGTTGAGAACGATGCTGCACAGTGAGTATGGCAGTCGCCCGCGGTGACATCTATAGCTTGACGCCGACGCGGGCGAGGAGCGTCTGTATGTTTGTCTGGTACAGCTTTGTCAGCACCTCAGTTGGCAAATTCGTGCCGCGGAGCTGCACGGTGTTGCAAGCGACGTCGCCGTCGTGGATCGGTGAGTCGCCGACGTGGTCCGTCTCCCAGAGCTTGCGGTGGCACCACCAGCGGCTCGCATAGAAGTCGAAGCCGCGGAGTTGTTGCGAGACCTGATCGCTGCCCCAGAGCAGCCGATCCTGGAACTCGATGCAGAACGACCGGTACTCATCCGCTCGCGCAGAGACTTCCCGGACCATCCACTTCGTTGCCGAGAGGTCGAGGACGAGGTCCGGGTACGTCCGCAGCAGTCGACGCAGCTCGTCCGGTCGCTCCGGCCAGCCGCCGAGGTGCGCGCCCCACCACGGATGGCCGCGGGTCGAGTCGAGCAACTCTTCCCAAGCGTCGTAGTGTTCTCGCCGGGTCCCCCAGAACTCCGGGTCGTTGCCGTACCGCTCCGGCGACTCGTACCACGTCGCCGGATCTCCGACGTGCGTCATGACGACCATTCCGAGGTCGACGGCCCGCCGCACGTACTCGCGCAGCCGATCGCTGCCGAGGCGGAGGCCGCTTTTGGCCATGGTGGCCGGGGCGAGGTGGAACTTCACGACGCGACTGCCGAGGTCGTGGTACGCCTGGACGCGTGGCCAGAACCGGTCGGCGTGATACCCGTCCGGCTGCCACGCGGGGACGGCGATGATCGTCGTGCGGCTCGCGTGCCGCGTTCGTTGTAGGCGAAGCACCTCCTCGAGCGGCGTCATCGTGACCGTGTGGTCGATGCCGAACGCGTCGGCCGCTGCGAACCAGGCATCGGCGTGATCGGCGGCGAGCAGGTGCGAGTGGCTGTCGATGATCGGGCCGTCGATCGCCCGCGGCATCCGCGTCGCTTCGGCTTGGAAGTCGAGTCCGATTTTGTTGAACTCTTCGTGCCGGGGCGCGTCCAACGTCGGCGGCCGCCAACGACGTGCGGCACGCCGGCGCGCGTCCCGCTGGGCTTGCGTCTCCTGCATCGACGTTCCAGGCATGACGACCGTTCTTGTCACGCCCGGAGCTTCCGCAGGCCGATCGGAAAGGCAACCGGCGGTTTCCGCCGCACGCGTAAGATGGGCATCGGCCCGTATTGACAGCCGCAGCCGGAACCGCGACGATCCGACTCCCCGCGGTGGGCCTCCCGGCCCGCCCCCGAACCTGACTCCGCCGCTGCTCTGCCGCGGCCGCAACTTGACCGCCATGCCGACGAACTCGACCACCCTGTCGCGTCACTCCAATCCTGTCGAACGCTCGCTGCTTCGCTACGACCTCGAGCGTCTGGAGGTGCGACGCCTGCTGGCCAGCATCAGCGGCAACATCTACGAGGACACCGACGGCGACCAGCTCCGCGACTTCTTCGAAAGCGGCGTGCAGGGCGTGACGGTCTACCTCGACCTCAACCGCAACTCCGCCTTCGACACCGGCGAGCCGTCGACCCTCACCAACCAGAACGGCTTCTACCAGTTCGATGACCTCGCCCCCGGCACCTACTTCGTCGGCACCGTCGGCGACGGCGTTCCGATCGACATGGATGATCCTTCGTCGGGTTCCGTCGACTTCTCACAAACCGCACCCGGCTTCACCGGCGACCCAGCGAGTTTCGAGATCGACATCGTCTTCGTTGACGATGTTCTCTCACCTGCGGCACAGACGACAGTTGAAACAGCAATTAACCGATGGGGCTCGATCATCGCTGGTGACCTGCCAGACACTACCTATGGCGGTTCATCGAGCTTCGAAGGAGCGTTCTTCGGTGAGATGGACGTGCCGACGCGGTTTGTGGACGACCTCGTTATCTTCGTCGCGACGATCGACATCGACGGCCCCGGCAATATTCTGGCGCAAGCTTCTCCACTGGCAACGCGTAACTTCCCAACGAACGATGCCTATTTCGACCAACGGTCGCGAACTGGCGGATCAACGGCCGACTTCGGAACGAGCACCGCGGGGCGAATTGAGATCGATAGACTGGACGTGGATGCGGGAACACGCGGCTTCCTAGAGACGGTGGTGCACGAGGTTGGCCACATCATCGGCATTGGCACGTCGTGGGATCGCTTCCTCGTCAACCGGCTTGAGGATCAGGAGGCCGCTTTCGCCGCTGATCCAGAGAATGCTCCTTTACCCAATCCTGACCTCGTGGCCTACACCGGCACCAACGCGGTCGAAGAGGCAAACGTGATTTTTGGAACGAGTGTGACGCAGATCGAAGTCGAGCCGGATGTAGAGGGTCACTGGCAGGAATTTCCGGTCGATTATCTAGACCCGGCGACGGACATCTTCGGAAACTTCAATCCGGAAATCGTTCGCGACTTGAGACTCGCGTACGAGCCGAGTCCGAGCACCGGCCTTGGCACCGAGCTAATGACTCCCTTTGCTGAGCCGGAAGCACTTGATGCGGAAGGTAGTTCTCGATTTGCTTTTCTAGAGCCAATTAACGCGACGCCGTTCGCCCCACTCAGCACGATCACGATTGGAGCCGTCGAGGATCTCGGCTATCCCGTGAACTATGGAGCGGCCGAGACTTATGCCGGCGTTGCTCCTATTCCGACGTCGTTACCCGATGCGGTCCCGCTCGCAGCTGGCGTGGATCTTCGCGACGGCGAGACACAATCCGGCGTCAACTTCGGCCTTCGCGAAAACCGCCCGCCTTCGCCCTTCTTCTTCAATGCCGGGCCGAACGTCGTCGCCGCGGGGCAAGACCTGCGCCTGCTCGCGGAGATCGACACGACGAACGACCCGGACTTCGACGGCGACATCGACTTCCGCGACGAGCTGCGACAGGTCAACTTCTACCGCGAGTCCAACGGCATCGAAGGGCTGCAGACCCGCCTCGACGTCGAGCGTGGCAACGCAACCTCGCAGGACGTCTTCCTCGGCGAAGACGCCAACAGCCGCGACGGCTTCGACTTCGACTACGACACGACCGGCCTCGCCGACGGCGACTACGTCTTCTACGCACAGGGCCTCGACCTGCTCGGGGCGACGCAGGTCCGGACGACGGACGCCACCGTCAACTCAACGCAGACGGCCGCGCCGGAGCGGCCGACGCAGCTCCGTGTCGTGCCCGCCGCCAATGACGCGTTCATCGTCCAGTTCGACGACAACAGCACGAACGAGACCGGCTTCATCCTGCAAGTTGCGGAAGATCCGGACTTCTTCGACGTCGACGACGTTTTCCTAGCAGAGGGCCGCGAGAGCTTCCTCGTGCGGGACATCTCGCTGCCGGCGGGTGACGGCACGGGCATTTACTCCTTCCGCTACGAGCTGCCAGCCGGTGCGGAGGCCAACGCCGAGCGGGCGTTCCGCGTGCGGGCGTACAACACGCAGGGCAACACCGCCTTCGCCGGCCGCGCGGTCGAGCGGACGCTCGGGGCCGACCTGGAGGTTCTCCTCGACGATGCCGACCCGCAGCGGATTCAAATTGACAGCCTTACCGGTGTCATCGCGCCCACGAACAACGTCGGCATCGGCTACTCTACCTTCAGCACGAGCTTCGACATCACGCCCTTTAGCGGTCTCGACTTCGTGGACAACACGATCGTCGGCGGCTTCAACGTGCTCTTCGGCCCCGGCAGCGTCACGACGGCAAGCGGCCGCACGCTCGTCGAGATCTTCGCCGACGGCACGACCGTCGCCGAAAGTCGCATCGTCGACTCGAGCAGCTTCGGCGGCGAAGTCCTGATCGGCACGGCCGATCTGCAGGAAGACGCCTTCATCCGCATCACGCCGCTCGACGATGAGTCGACCTTCGACAGCCTTCGCCTGCTCCCGGCATGAGTAGTGCGAAACGCGTCGCGTTGGTGACCGGCGGCAGTCGCGGGATCGGCCTTGGCATCGCCAAGCGGCTGGCCCGCGACGGCTTCCACGTCGTCATCAACGGCCGCCGACCGACGGCGGACGAGGCGGTGAGCGACGTCGGCCACAATTGCCTCTACGTCAGCGCCGACATCGGCAACGGCGATTCGCGGGCGGCGATGCTCGACACGATCCGCGAGCGGTGCGGCCGACTCGACGTGCTCGTCAACAATGCCGGGATCGCGCCGGACGTGCGGGCCGACCTGCTTGAGGCGAGCGAAGAAAGCTTCGACAAGCTCATCGGCGTCAACCTGAAAGGCCCCTACTTCCTCACGCAGGCCGTCGGCCGATGGATGAAGGAGCAGTACGAAGCCGACGGCGAGAGGCGGAGCGTCGTCTTCGTCACGTCGATCAGCGCGAGCGTTGCCAGCGTCAACCGCGGCGACTACTGCCTCAGCAAGGCCGGCCTTGCAATGGCGACGAAGCTCTGGGCGGCGCGGCTTGCCGAATTCGGCATCGGCGTCTTCGAGGTTCGGCCCGGCGTGATCAAGACCGACATGACCGGCGGCGTCGTCGAGAAGTACGACGCGCTCTTCGCGCAGGGGCTCGCCGTCGAGCCACGCTGGGGCACGCCGGACGACGTCGCCAAGGCGGTCGCGGCGTTGTGCGGCGACATCACCTACGCCACCGGCAGCGTGTTGCACGTTGACGGAGGCTTGACACTTCAGCGGCTTTGAGGCGGTAGGCTAATGGCGATGCTCGCCCTGCTGTTCGCATTGTTCCTGTCGCCGACGACCGCTCCGGCCGAGGACGCCGTTGATCTCATCGCCTTCGGTTCGTGCATCCGCGAGACGCGCGACGCGCCGGCCCTCGAAGCCGCGGCCGCGATGAAGCCGGACGTCTTCCTCTTCCTCGGCGACAACGTATACGCCGACACCAACGATCCTGCGGAGATGCAGGAGAGCTATGACGCTCTAGCGAAGCAGCCGGGCTTTGTCGCGTTGAGACAGAACGCAAGAATCCTCGCCGTTTGGGACGATCACGATTATGGAAGAAACGATGGCGGGGTTGACTGGCCGTTCAAGTGGACGGCGAAGAAGCTGATGCTCGACTTCTTTGACGAGCCGGCGGACTCGCCGCGGCGGGCACGCGACGGAACATACGACAGTGTTACGATCGGCCCTGACGGCCGCCGGGTGCAGTTTCTTCTGCTCGACACGCGTTGGTTCCGCAGCCCGCTGCACCGCGATCCGACGACGGACCGCCGCCGCTACGTCCCACATCCGGCGGACGACGTGACGCTGCTCGGCGAGGAACAGTGGGCTTGGCTCGAAAACGAACTTAAGAAGCCCGCAGATGTCCGTGTGATTGCGACGAGCATCCAGCTCTTGCCGACGGAGCACGGGTTTGAGAAGTGGGCAAACCTGCCGAAGGATCGCGACCGACTGCTGCGACTCATCCGCGATAAGCCGGGCGTCGTCGTCCTCAGCGGCGACCGCCACAGCGGCGAAATCAGCCTTGGCGAAGGCGTCGTCGAGGTCACCGCCAGTGCTCTGAACCAGTTCCGCAGCCGCAGCTCTGCCGATGAGCCCAATCGCTTCCGTCACGGCCCACTCGTGCTCGACCCGAACTTCGGCACGATGCGGATCGAGTGGGCGAAGAACCGCATCCTCGTCGCTTTGCGAGACAGCCAGGGCGAGGTTGTCGTCTCCAACTTCTTGCCGATTGAGCAGCCGAAGTAAGTTCACGACTGTTCTTCGTGGTGCAGCAAGTGATACTCGTAGCCGTCGATCAAGGCTTCCCAGCTCGCGTTGATGATGTTCTCGTCGACGCCGACGGTGCCGAAGTAGTGGGGCTCGCCGTCAACGTCGCGGCGGAGGAACTCGATCACGACGCGGACTCGGGCGGCCGTAGCGGCGTCGCTGTTGACGACGCGGACCTTGTAATCCTTCAGCGAAAGGCTGTCGATCGCCGGATAATGAGCGATCAATGTCTTACGTAGCGCGGCGTCCAATGCGTCGACCGGACCGTCGCCCTCGGCCACTTCGTGCTCGACAGATTCGCCGACGCGCAGCTTCACCGTCGCCTCGGCGACAGGCTTCTGCTCCTCGTTTCGCAGGATGACGCAACGATAATGATCGAGGCCGAAATAGTCCTTGCGTCGGCCGACCTCTCGTCGGAAAAGAAGCTCGAAACTTGCTTCCGCAGCTTCGAACACGAAACCCTCGTTCTCCAAATCCTGCACACGCGACAACACACGCCGTTGCAGATCTCGATCATCAGCCGCGTCGAACTTCTGGCCGACCTTTTCGGCGATGTTGCTCGCACCTGACAGCTCGCTGACGAGGACGCGTCGCTCGTTGCCGACGGCAGCGGGGTCGATGTGTTCGTAGGTGCCGGCGTGCTTGCGAACGGCGTGGACGTGCATGCCGCCCTTGTGCGCGAAGGCCGACGGCCCGACGTACGGCTGGCCGGGGCGGAGGTTGAGGTTGGCCGTCTCGTAGACGAAGCGGCTGAGATTGGTCAGCTTTGCGAGGCCGCCATCGACGAGAAGGTCGTACTGCTTGGGAAACTTTAGCAGTAGCGTCGCAACCATCGGCAGCAGGTCCATGTTGCCGCACCGTTCGCCGACGCCGTTTGCCGTGCCTTGCACGTGCGTTGCCCCGGCCCGCACGGCGGCCAGTCCGTTGGCGAGTGCGAAGCCGCCGTCGTCGTGCGTGTGGATGCCGACCGTCACGTTCGGCAGCGATTCGACGACGCGTTTCGTCGCCGCGGCCACGTCCTCCGGCAGGCTGCCGCCGTTGGTGTCGCAGAGGCAGACGCAGCTCGCCCCCGCCTCTGCCGCCGCGGCGACGGTCGAGACGGCATGATCGGCATCTTCCTTGAAGGCGTCGAAGAAATGCTCCGCGTCGTACACGACCTCCCGGCCTCGCTCCACGCCGAAGCCGACCGTGTCGGCAATCATGTCGCGGTTCTCGTTCACGTCGACGCCGAGCACCGTCTCGAGCTGAAATCGGCTCGATTTGCCGACGATCGTCACAAGCGGCGTCTCGGCCGACAGCAGCGCCGCCACGCCGGGATCGTCGCCGACCTTCGTGCCCCGCCGCCGCGTCATGCCGAACGCGGCGACGCGGGCGTTGCGCAGCGAGAGCTTCTTGACCTCGTCGAAGAAGGCCGAGTCTTTGGGATTGCTCTGCGGAAAGCCACCTTCGATGGCATCGACGCCGAGATCGTCGAGGCGTTCGGCTATCGCGAGCTTGTCGTGGAGGCTGAGGTTGAAGCCTTCGCCCTGCGTGCCGTCACGGAGGGTCGTGTCGTAGATGGTGACGCGGGTGGCCATGCGGTTGCAGGTTATCGTGGTCGGCAATGGAGTACCGCGTCGCGACCGACATCTTCGAGGGGCCGCTCGGGTTGCTGCTGGCACTCGTGCGGCGGCGGGAGCTGGACGTGTGCGATCTAAGTCTTGCCGAAGTCGCCAGTGAATTCGTAAAGCACATCGAGCAACACCCACCGGAGCCGGACGATGCGGGCGAGTTCCTGGTCGTCGCGGCGGCGTTGGTGGAGCTGAAAAGCGGGCGACTCTTACCTCGCGAGGAAGATCCGACCGAGCCGGTCGTCGCAGCTTCGGACCAGCCGGCCGGCGGTGCGGAACTGGTGCGGCGGCTGCTGGAGTATGAGCGGTTTCGGCAGCTAGGCGATCGACTTGCGGAGCGTGGCGAGGCGTGGGCGGATCGGGCGGCGCGGGTGCCGACGCGGCGGGATGCGGCCGAGGACGACCGGCCGCCGGAGGTGGAGCTGGACGACCTGCACGTCGGCGACCTGCTCGACATCTACGAACGCCTGCTGACCGAGGTCGGCCGACGCGGGCCGGTGGTGCACGGCGTGGAGGACGACGAGCGCCCGGCGGAGGTCGTCGAGGCCGAGGTGCTCGGGCGGCTGCGGGCGGACCCCGATGGCCTGTCGTTGCCGAAGCTGCTCCTCGGCGGCGGCCGGCGGGCGATCATCGGGCGGTTCCTGGTCCTGCTCGAGTTGCTCAAGAATCAGCGGGTGCGG
>CAYQCT010000054.1:16035-18750 GCA_964416015.1 uncultured Tepidisphaerales bacterium | reverse complement strand
TTCTCGAGCTCGTCGCGGATCGGCCTCGACGCGATGCTCGCCTTCGACTGGCGCATTGCCGTCGGCGGCGAGGGCGTGACGGCCGAGGAGTTTCGTCGGCTCGTGCAACAGGGCCGACCGCTGGTGCGTCGCGGCGGGCAGTGGGTCGAAGTCGACCTCGAAGCCGCCGCCGCCGCCGACGAGTTGATCCGCCGCCGTCCGCCCGGCGAAGTGACGCTCGGCGAAGCCTTCCGCGCCGGCTTCGGCCTGGGCGAATTCCGCACCGCCGGCGGCGTCGCTCCTGCGATCCGCCTCGCCGGCATGAAGTGGGTCGACGACCTCCTCGAACAATCGCCCGGCAAAGCCGACGCCATCCCGCAACCGCCGACCTTCCAAGGCGAGCTGCGGCCCTACCAGCTGCGCGGCCTGCAATGGCTCGCCTTCCTCGACCGCCTCGGCCTCGGCGGCGTCCTGGCGGACGACATGGGGCTCGGAAAGGCCCAGCCGCTCGACGCCAAGATCCTGACGCCCACCGGCTGGACGACGATCGGCGAACTCGCCGTCGGCCAGGCCGTCGTCGGCAGCGACGGCACGCCGACGAAGGTCACCGGCGTCTTCCCGCAGGGCGAGCTTGAGGTTTTCCGTGTCACCTTCAGCGACGGCGCGAGCGTCGAGTGCTGCGATGAGCACCTCTGGCACGTCAACACGCCGACCCGCAAGCACCGCGGCCTGCCGGGGCGAACGCTGCCGCTGAAGGAGATCCGCAGCAACCTTCGCGATGCCGCCGGCAACTGCCGTCACTTCATCCCGCTCGTTGAACCGGTGACCTTTGAGGCGACGAAGGAGCTGCCGATCGACTCGTACGTGCTGGGTGTCCTGCTCGGCGACGGCGGGCTCAAGCACCGCGCGATCCTGTCCTCGGCCGACGACGAGCTGGTCGCCTATGTCGCCGCGCGACTGCCGCAGGGCGTTCAACCGGTGCACACCGGCAGCGGCGTCGACTACCGGCTCGCCGGCGATGGGCCGGGCAAGCCGAACCCGCTGCTCGATGCTCTGGACTCGCTCGGCCTCCGCGGCAAGGGATCGGCCGAAAAGTTCGTGCCGGACGTCTATCTGCACGCCTCGCCCGACGACCGGCTCGAACTTCTCCGCGGCATCCTCGACAGCGATGGCCATGTCCGACCCGCGGACAACCACGTCGAGCTGACGACCGCCTCGACCGCCTTGGCCGAGGGTGTGACGCACCTCGTCCGCTCGCTCGGCGGCACGACACGCTCGCGGACGAAGACGACGACGCACCTCGACGCGATCCGTCTGACGATCGCGATGCCGGGCGACATCAACCCGTTCCGCCTCAGCCGCAAGGCCGAAACCTACCGGCCGCGCGAGAAGTACCCGCCGTCGCGGGCGATCGTCTCGGTCGAAGCGGTCGGCAGCAAGCCGTGCCAGTGCATCAGTGTCGCCGCCGACGATCAGCTGTACGTGACCGACGACTTCGTCATCACCCACAACACGATCCAATTGATCGCGTTACTCCTCGACGAGAACGAGCGACGCGAGGCCGATGCGGCAGAGGGGAAGGAGCGGCCGCGGACGCCGACGTTGTTGTTCGTGCCGACGAGTGTGTTGGGCAACTGGGGCCGGGAGCTGGCGCGGTTCGCGCCGCAGCTCAAGGTCCTGCCGCACCACGGGACGGCCCGGCTCAAGGGTGAAGCCTTTGCCAAGAAAGCCAGCGACAGCGACGTCGTCGTCACGAGCTACGCGCTGTCGCACCGCGACCGCGACGAGTTCGGCCGCGTGGCGTGGGGACGCGTCGCGCTCGACGAAGCACAGAAGGTCAAGAACCCGGCGGCGGCGAGCAGCGTGGCCGTCCGCGAGCTGGCGGCGCCGCGGCGTGTCGCGCTGACGGGCACGCCGGTCGAGAACCACCTCGGCGAGCTGTGGAGCATCATGGACCTGCTCAACCCGGGCCTGCTCGGGACGCAGGGCGAGTTCCGCGAACGCTTCGCCATCCCGATCGAGAAGCACGGCGACCGCGGGCGTGCGCGGCGGCTTCGCGAGATGATCCGGCCGTTCGTGCTGCGGCGGACCAAGGACGAGCCGGAGGTCGCGGCGGACCTGCCGGCGAAGATGGAGATGCCGGTCTTCTGCGGCCTGACCGCGGAGCAGGCGGCGGCGTACGAGCGGATCACCAGCGACATGCTCGGCCGCATCGACACGGCCAGCGGCATCCGCCGACGCGGCCTGATCCTGTCCGTTCTCACCAAGCTCAAGCAGATCTGCGACCACCCGGCGTTGCTGGCCGAGGAGGGCGAGAAGGTCGTGCCGCCGCTCAAACAGATCGTCCGCAGCGGCAAGGCGACGCGGCTGGCGGAGATGCTCGAAGAAGTCATCGAAGAAGGCGAACGCGCCCTCGTCTTCACGCAGTATCGCAAGATGGGCGACCTGCTGGTGAGCATGCTCGAAAAGCGGCTCGGCCGCGACGTCTACTTCCTGCACGGCGGCACGCCGCAGCACAAGCGGGAGGAAATGGTCCTCGATTTTCAGGCCGACCACGCCCGCGACAAGGGCGTGCCGGTCTTCATCCTCAGCCTCCGCGCCGGCGGCCTGGGCCTGAACCTGACGGCGGCGAGCCACGTCTTCCACTACGACCGCTGGTGGAACCCGGCCGTCGAGAACCAGGCGACCGACCGGGCCCACCGCATCGGCCAGACCCGCCGCGTGCAGGGGCACAAG
>CAYQCT010000054.1:10824-16022 GCA_964416015.1 uncultured Tepidisphaerales bacterium | reverse complement strand
TCGTCACCCTCGGCACCGTCGAGGAACGCATTGACAAGATGCTTCTCGAAAAGACCGCCCTCGCCCAGAACATCGTCGGCAGCGGCGACGAGTGGCTGACGGAGCTGTCGACCGGCGAGCTCAAGGAATACCTCTCGCTCAGTCGCGGCGAAGGCGGGGCCGACGACTTGGACGAAGACGACGTCGACGGCGAAATGCTCGGCGAAGCCGTCAGCCCCGGCGCAGCCTTGGCCCGGGAGGCCGCAGCATGAGCGACGAAGCAACGACACCACCGACGCCAGAATCGACCGCCCGCCTCGCGACGTTCTACGACGCCGGCGACGGCATCGACACGCTCGCCGACGCCGAGCCACGCGGCCGCGACAACGCCCTGCAAAAACTCGGCCGCCCACCGTTCGACCGGGCCGCCCGCACCCGCTTCCGCCTGCTCGGCTTCCTCGCGACGGTCTACGAACACGTCAGCGACATCGCCAAGCAACGCGCCGCGTCTGGATCGTCGTCGCAGTGACTTCTTAGTTCGCGCTCATCACCAACGCCCCGACGACGTGCGGGTCGCGGCCGGAGTCGACCGGGCCGGCCCAGCTCGTGCTGCGGCCGCTCAGGGCGTCGTGGTGGCTCAGGTTGAACGCGACGACCGCCGGCACGCGGCCGGCGGCGAGGGGGTCGCCGGGGAGCGTCGCGTTCAGATCAGACCAGGACAGCACGACCTCGCCGCGCCAGATGCCGTCGACGGTCGTCGCCGCATATTCGCCGGGCACCGCGATCGGCACGGGCGGGCGGCGGTCGAGGCGACGGGCGGCCGTCGCGCCGCCTGTCGGCTTCAGCGTCAGGTGCAGCGTCGGCCCCGGTCTCGCGTCGCCGGCAACGAGCGTGATCGGACGCACGACCAGCTCGACCACGTCTTCTCCCCAGACGCGGTCGGCCTCGCGACGCACACCGGCCCGCGACGTCAGGCCTTGCCCGCTCGCGTCGGCTGCCACGGCGAAGGCCAGTCGCAATCCGGCGGGCGTGAAACCGGCGTAGATCCGCGTCTCATCGCCGGCGCGACGAAGCTGACCGCTACGCACCGTCGGGCGATCGAGGAAGGAAACGAGCGGCCCGTCGTGCACCGAAGCCCCGGCCGGCCAGTCCCCGAGCAGGCCGTCGCAGGTGATTGGCTCGGCCAAGGTCGGCACGGCCACGGCGGGCAGGGCGACGTCCACGGGCGTCACGTCGCCGCCGTAGCCATCGTGCCACTGAATCCGGTCGAGCCCTTCGACGGCTGAGCTGGAGTCGAGGAACGCTGTGGCCGTGCCGCGGGAGACTTCGCCCTGCCCGGCCGGCGAGACGCGGCCGGCGGTATCGCTCTGCCAGGCGGAGGCGGCGGAGTCGAAGGAGACGCTGTTGCCGACGAAGCGTTCGGCGCCTGCCGCGTAGGCAAGCATTTCGGCACGGATCGTCAGGCCTTGATCGCCGGGGATCCAGCGCGTGCCGAGGAGCGTCGGCGTCGCCATCGCCTCGCGACCGGTCAGCCAGAAGTCGGCCTCGAGATCGTCCCGACCGGCGACGATCGATGCAAGCGCCCGCAGAGCATCGTCGGCCGCATCGGCGTCGGGACCGGCCAGCAGATCGACCGGCCGATCCGCGGCAAGACGAAGCCACGTCGGGATCTGCACCGCCCGCGCGACGGCATCGACGACCCGCTGCGTCCGCGTCGCGTCGAGCCCGCCGGCGGCCTCGATGTAAGCGGCGTCCTGCAGCGCACGTCGCAGTCGCTTCAAGCCGATGCCGGGCACGACGGCTTCGCCGTGCTCATAAACAAGCATCGGCGGCGGCGCGGGCAACGTCGACCTGCCGCGCCGCCGCGAGCCAGGCCGCGCCGCGGTCGGCCTCAACGTCAACCCACGCCGACGCCTCGCCGATTGTCTCGTCGCCCATGGCAACCGGCCCGGGCCGACGCGGCCGAAGGTTGTCCGGCAGGTTGCCGCCGAGCAGGTCCGGCGTCGGCAGCGGGGCGAACGTCGGCAGGTCGCCCAGCGTCCGCGCCACGCGGCGGGCCTCGTCGGCGAGCTGGCGTCGCGTCGTCAGGTTCATTATCGGCGATGCAGCCACGTGCCGCGGCGCGACCCACGCAGCGGCGTTACCGTTGAGTTCACGAGCCGCCCGCTGCCAGACCTGCTGACGGACGACGGCCGGGTGGTGCCACAACCGCTCCGGCATCGGCAGCGGCCAGTACGCAGCGGCCTCACGCCAAGGGGCCGACAGCTCGCGATATGCCTGCCACGCCTCCGGCGACGCGGTCGGCACGCCGGCGGGCGAGAGCGTATACGGCGGCGTGACGTCCGGCAGGTGCAGCGAGACGCCGTGCTCCGCCGCAAGCTCTGCAATGGCATCGAGCCGCGCGACCGCCGCCGCTCGCGTCGGCTCGCCGCGTCGCAACGACCCTGCGTACTGCCGGGCAAACTCTTCTGGAAAAAGCTCCTGCAAGGTCGTCCACCGCAGCGGCATCACGACCGTCAAGTCCGGCGGCGGCAGGGCGAAACCATGCGACTGCAGCCGCACCGTCAACTCGTCGAGCATCCGTCCGCCCCGGCCGGACGCGGCGACTGTCAAGGAACAAGCCGCCGCCGGCAGATCGTCCGGGACACGCAGTTCCAACCAATACCGGTCCGGCCCGGCCAGTCGCAGGCCCTCCATCGGCACGAGCTTCCGCGGCAAGGCGAGGGCACCGCCGACCTCCCCGGTGCGACGCACGAGCGACGGTCGTCGCGTGTCGACGGGGACGTCATCGACGCGATACAGATTCGCCTCGACCGGTGTCGTCCGCCCGCCGAAACGCAGCGGCGAGAGCGTGAGCCGATCCGCGGCCCCCTTAACTTCAAGGACGACGTCGAGCCATTCGCCGCTCGCGCCGTGCAGCGAAATCTCCCGCGGCGGCGGCGTCCTGTCGAGGGAGGCCGGCTGCAGCGTCGCCCGTGGCGTGGCCGCACAACCGGCAAGCAGCAGGCAGATCAGCAGGAACTTCGTCGGCAGGCGTCGCAAGAGTCTTCAGCACTACGCTTGCGCAGCCGCCGCGGATCGGCCATCGGCCTGTCGCATCAGGTCGACGAACCGATCGAACAGGTACGCCGCATCGTGCGGTCCCGGCGAGCTTTCGGGGTGGTACTGCACGCTGAAGACCGGCAGGTCGCGGAGGCGGAAGCCCTCGACGGTGCGGTCGTTGAGGTTGACGTGCGTCACCTCGCCGCCGGCGGCACGAAGAGAATCTTCGTCGAGGGCAAAGCCGTGATTCTGGCTGGTGATCTCGACGCGGCCGGTGGCGAGGTCCTTGACCGGCTGGTTGCCGCCGCGATGGCCGAACTTGAGTTTGAACGTCTGCGCGCCGACGGCACGGCCGAGGAGCTGATGGCCGAGGCAGATGCCGAAGGTCGGCATGCCGCCGCGGACGAGCTCGCCGACGAGCTGCGTCGCGTACTCGACGGCCGCCGGATCGCCGGGGCCGTTGCTGACGAACAGGCCGTTCGGCTCAAGCCGACGCACGTCCGCGGCGGACGTATCGGGCGGAATGACGGTGACGCGGCAGCCGCGATCGGTCAGGTGGCGGGGGATGTTGTGCTTCGCGCCGCAGTCGATCGCGACGACGTGCAGGCCCGTGCCGTCGGCGAGCGTCGGCGTGCCCCAGTCGCCGCGGCCGGTCGACCAGTCGCGCGGTTGCTCCGGCTTGACCTGCGTCACCCAATCGGCCCCGGCCATGCTCGCGGCGGCGCGGGCTTGTTCGACCAGCTTCGCGGGGTCGAAGCTGCCGACGGCCAGGACCGACCGCATGCTGCCGTTGGTGCGGAGTCGACGGACCAACGCCCGCGTGTCGATGCCGGCGATGCCGGCAATGCCGTGCTCACGAAGATACTCGTCGAGGCTGGCCGTCGAGCGGTAGTTGCTCGGCGTGCGGCAGAGCTCCTTGACGACGAAACCGGCGATGGCGGGCTTGTCCGACTCGGCGTCACGCGGGTTGACGCCGACGTTGCCGATGTGCGGCGCGGTCATCGCCACGATCTGGCCGGCGTAGCTGAGGTCGGTGAGGACTTCCTGGTAGCCGGTCATCGACGTGTTGAAGACCTCCTCAGCCTCGACGGGCGCGGCGTCGGTCGCCCCGAACGCCCGGCCGGTGAAGACGGCACCATCTTCCAAGGCAAGCGCGGCAGGCACATCGGCAGGAGCAGGCATCGGCGGCGAGCGTAGCGGCGACTCACTCGGCCCGATAGACGGCCGGCCGGTCGAAGCGGACCAGGTCCTGCACGTCCATGTTCTGTCCGAAGTCGACTTCGAGCGTCACCCGCTCGGCACCGTCGAGCGCCACGTCGACTTCCGTCGCCGGCGTCGTGGCCGTCACGTCGGCGGCCTCATGGACGACGCGGTCGTCGAGCAGGACGCGAACGACCACGTCCGCCATCGGCCGCGGCTGGTCGTTGGCGATCGCGTATGAGAGCCGAAGGCGGTCGAAGCCGTCGGGCAGGTCCCAGGCGACCCGCCCGCGGCTGTGAAGACGAATGGAGCGCGGATCCTCGCTGAGCTCGCTCGCCGCACCCGACGCGTACCGCAGCGGCTGCGACGCGGTGAGAAACGGCGTCTGCTCCGCCACGTCAGGCTGACGATCGGTAAGCCAATGCACGTCGCGCTTCACCGGCTCGATCGCTCGCACTCGGGCCAGCGGGATCGAAACCGTCGCCGGCGTCCGGCCCAGGAGAGTCCCGTAAAGCTCGCCGTCGGCGAGCGTCGCGTCGGCGATGAACAGCATGCTCCCACCGGCGACGGAGACGCGAAGCGTCGCGTCCGGCAGCGAGTCCTGCTCGGCACCTCCGTCGGCAAACTGCAACACACGGAGCCGATCGAGCGGCACCGGCAGTTCCGCTCCGTCGACGATCATCGTGAACGTCGTCGCGTCCGGCCGCAGCGTCTTTGGCCTGGTCGCAGCGTCGTCCGCCTCGGGAGAGACGAGAAACCCGCGGAGAATGTCGCCGTTGCTCAGGCGGGCGACGTCCTCCACCGACGCCGGCTCCGACATCGCCTCGGCGTAAGGCACGTCGGCGGAGGTCAAAGCAGCGATCTGGTCGACGGGCAACGACAGCGTCAACGTCTCGCCGGCCCTCGGCTCAGCCGGCCGCACCATCGGCCGGATCGGCGGGCCGACGCGGAAGCTGATTCGCTCGTCACCGAAGGAA
>CAYQCT010000054.1:0-10814 GCA_964416015.1 uncultured Tepidisphaerales bacterium | reverse complement strand
CCCCCGCCACGACCTGCCCGCCGCGAAGCACCAACCGCCACGGGTTCGTGAGGTCATCGTCAGCCTCGCGACGCAGCAACGCGGGCCGGACCGTTCCGCCTTGTACGACCGCGGTTGCGACGCCGTCCTGCAGTTGGACCGCGTCGTCCGCCAGTCGCACCTCACGCAGGCCGGCCGCGTCGGCCACCGTTACGAGCCACGTCGCCGACGCTCGTCCGGTCGACGCAAACAGAACAACGAGAACGACGCACAGCAGACGCATCACGAGCCCGGCCCCTTCCCGCTGAAGACCGGCAGATACCGGTTGGGCATCTGCAGCACGATCAACGCCATCGCCGTCGAATATTCGGTGCCGTGGCTGCGGCCGGACCAGAAGCCCTGGTCGCTTTGGCGCGCGATCAACTCCTCGCGGATTGCCGGGAACCAGGAAGCCCACGTGTCGCCGCCGGCGAGGAAGGCGGCTTGGGCGGCGTAGTAGTGGCCGTACCAGTAGTGCCGCTCCGTCCCGCGGACGCGGCCGTCGCCGGGCAGGTGGCTCAACAGGTACGCCAGGCCGCGATCGATTTCTTCGCCCTCGCTGACGCCCGCGTAGTACAGCGTCGCGACGCCGGCGGCGCTGCGGGCGAAGGCGCTCTGCTGCCCGCCGCCGGTCAGCATGTAGCTGAAGCCGCCGTCGTCGTTCTGGCACTTTTGCACGTACTCGATCGCCTTCTCGATCACGCGGGCGTCGACCTTGATCCCCGCGTCCCGCGCCGCCCGCAGGCCCATGACCTGGCAGATCGTCACGCTCACGTCCGCCTCCACCGGCACCGGCTGATACCGCCAGCCGCCCTCGGGGTTCTGGCTCTGCTCGATCAGCCGCACCGCACGCCGCAGCGGCTCCTTGATCCGGTCGTCGCCCGTCATGCCGTAGACCTCGCCGAGCAGCAGCGTCGCGAAGCCGTGGTGGTACATCGACGCCCCCGAACCATTGCGAAAGAGCAGGCCGTTCGGCTGGGCGTGCGACAGGACGTTGTCGATTGCTTTGCGGACCAGCTCGCCGTGCGGGCCGCGATCCGGCAGGTGGCCGGCGCTCATGAACGCGATCGCGGCGAGGCTCGTCACGGCCGTCCCGCCGTTGCCGAAGCTTCCGTCAGGCTTCTGTCGCGTCGCCATCCAGGCCAGGCCACGCTCGACGGCGGCGCTGCTTTCTGGCGTGATCTCGTCGCCGCGTACCTGCTCACGACCAACACCAGTCCCACCCTCGGGCGCGGGCTGACCCATCGTCGGCGGCGTCAGCAACAGCCCGGCAAGGCAGGCGGCGATCGTTCGGGAAGCGACCGGCATCCGTCCATGATAGAGCCGCGGCGGGCAGATGTCGGCTGTCCGCCAAGGCCGAGACGCGAAGTTGCTAGACTGACCAAACCCGGTCGCGCGTAACGCGCGGTCCCGCGCGAAAGAGCCCGTCATGCCGAAGAAGACCATCTATGAAGGCAGCGTCCCGCGGTACGAAGTCCTCGCCGCCGACGGCTCGCTCGACGAGGAGTTGGCGGCGCCGGTGTGGGACGTGCTGACCGACGAAGCCGTCGCCGCGGCGTACGAGGAGATGCTTCGCGGCCGGGCCCTCGATGATGCCGCGTACCGCCTGCAACGAAGCGGCCGGATGGGCACGTTTCCCCAAAACCGCGGCCAGGAAGCGGCGGCTTTGGGCGCGGCCATGGCGCTCCGCAAGGGCCACGACCGCCTCGTGCCCAGCTATCGCGAGAACGGCGCGTTGATTCACCTCGGCGTGCCGGCGGAGCAGGTGCTGCTGCACTGGATGGGCGACGAACGCGGCAATGCCTTCGACCCGACGCTGGCGGTCAGCCCGACGTGCATCAGCATCGGCGCCCAGATACTGCACGGTGCCGGCGTTGCTTGGGCGTTGAAGCTGCAAGACGCCGACCGCGACGAGGCCGACCGCCGCGTCGCGATGACGATCTTTGGCGACGGTGCCACGAGCCAGGGCGACTTCCACGAAGGCCTCAACTTCGCCTCGACGCTGAACGCTCCGGCCGTCTTCGTCTGCCAGAACAACGGCTGGGCGATTAGCGTGCCGACGCACAAGCAGACGGCCAGCGAGACGTTCGCCCAGAAAGCCCTCGGCTTCGGCATGGTCGGCGTCCAGGCGGACGGCAACGATCTGTTTGCTTCTCTTCTGGCCTGTCGCGAGGCCGTCGATCGGGCGCGGGCGGGCGAAGGGGCGACGCTGATCGAGTTGACGACGTACCGGCTTGCCGACCACACGACGGCCGACGATGCCCGCCGGCCGGCGAGCTGGAGACGGCCCTCGAGAACGACCCGCTCGTCCGCACGCGTCGCTTCCTCGAACGACGGCTCGATTGGACGGAAGAGCGCGACAAGCACGCCGTCGAGGCCGCCAAGGAATGGGCGAAGGCGGCGGTCAAGGCGGCGGACGGCATCGCCAAGCCGGACGTCGGCGACGGCTTCGACCACGTCTTCGCCGAAATGCCGCCCGAGCTGGTCCGGCAACGCTCCACCGGCCGCACCAGCGGCCTGGGCCAAGCCCCGCGGCAGGAGACGCTGCGGCCCAATCGCATCTCCTCCCTGACCAAAGAAACCAGACCGGCCAAAGCCCTCGCGTAGGGTGGGCTTCAGCGTACCGAACTTGCAGAACCGATGCCCGAACTGACCCTGGTCGAGTCGATCAACCGCACGCTCCGCCAAGAGCTGGCGCGGGACCAGCGTGTCCTGCTCCTCGGCGAAGACGTCGGCCTCAACGGCGGCGTCTTTCGTGCTACCGACGGCCTGCAGGCGGACTTCGGCGAGGACCGCGTCGTCGACACGCCGCTGAGCGAAGGCGGCATCCTCGGCAGCGCCGTCGGCCTCGCCCACGCCGGCATGCGGCCGGTTGCCGAAATCCAGTTCGAGGGCTTCCTCGGCCCGGCCTACGACCAGCTCGTCAACCAGGCCGCCCGCTGCCGAAGCCGCAACCGCGGGGCCATGACTTGCCCGCTCGTCGTCCGCGTCCCCGTCGGCGGCGGCATTCACGCGCCCGAGCACCACAGCGACAGCCCCGAAGCCGCTTACGTCCACACGCCCGGCCTCAAGGTCGTCATGCCCAGCCGCCCTCGCGACGCCAAGGGCCTGCTCGCCGCCGCCATCCGCGATCCCGACCCCGTCCTCTTCTTCGAGCCCAAACGCGTCTACCGCAGCTTCCGCGAGGAGGTGCCCGACGACGACGTCGAAATCGCCATCGGCACCGCCGCCGTTCTCGACGAGGGCGAGGACGTGACCGTCATCACGTGGGGTGCATCCGTTTTCGAATGCCTCGAAGCAATCGACGTCCTGCCCGACACGATCTCGGCCGAGCTGATCGACCTCCGGTCGCTCTGGCCGTTCGACGCGGACACGATCTGCGAATCCGTCAGCCGCACCGGCCGGGCGGTTGTCGTGCACGAAGCCCCCAAGACCTGCGGCCTCGGTGCCGAGCTGGCCGCCGTCATCCAGGAGCGGTGCTTCCTCGACCTCGAGGCGCCCGTGCAACGCGTCACCGGCTTCGACGTCCCGATGCCGTACTACAAATTAGAAGATTCCTTCCTCGTCGACCGCGACCGCATCGCAAAGTCGATCCGCGAGACGGTCGCGTACTAGCTTCTGGAGCAACTGAGAGAGCAGAATGCTCCACGTCTACTTCCAGGCGCAACGTACGAAGCCCACGGGCTGAGCCCGTGGGTGTCCACGTTCCGAACCAGTCAGTAATAAGCTTCCCGAATCAGGGAAGGTTGTACTCCGTCAAATCACTGACGGGGCGGAGCATCAGGACGCGGTCGAGATCTTCATTGAGCATCTTGAACTCCATGTCGATGTTCCGTGCGATACGGCTGAAGCGTTCTTTGGTGCTGAAGATCGGGGTCGCGGTGACCTCGCCGTAGCCCGGGCCGCGGGCGCCGCTGCAGCCGGTGAGGGCAAGCGGGCCGGCGAGGCAGAGGGCGGCGAGGCAGAGCGTGGCCGGGAGGCGGCGGCGGAGACGGTGAAGCATGACGGCGTTCCTTGACAGCAGTCTCGGGCAGGGCCGGCCAGGCCGGCGACGCGGGCGGTCCGGCAACGAACTGCCGGACGCGGGGTCCGGACCCGCGGCCGCGTAGACTACCGCGTGGCAGGCGATCCTGTCAAAGCCGCGCCTGCCGTCCGCTGCGTTCCGCCGGCTGCCCCGCTCGATGCCGCCGCTGTGGCCCGGCATCTGCCGGAGTATCGGACGATCTTCTACGACGCCGTCGACAGCACGAGCACCCGCGCCGCCGCCGACGTCGACCCGCAACTGCCCGCTGCCTACGTCGCCGATCGCCAGACCGCCGGCCGGGGCCGACGCGGCAAGACGTGGCACGATTGCGGCACCGGCGTCACGGCGACCTTCGCCTTCGCCACCAGCCCGCTGCCGCCGCAGGTGCTGTCGCTGGTCGCGGGCGTTCTCGTGCGCCGCGCGTTGGCGAGCTTCGTCGAAGATGTTCGGATCAAGTGGCCCAACGACCTCCACCGGCCCGGCGGCAAGGTCGCCGGCCTGCTCTGTGAACGCGTCGGCGGCCGCGACTTGATCGGGGTCGGCGTGAACGTGATGCCGGTCGATCTCGAGGGATCGACCGGGCTCGGAACTAACGGGGATCGGCTTGCTGTCTTGCACGCCATCGGCCGAACGTTGCTGTCATTCCCGGCGATCGAGAGCTGGCCGTCGTTGCGTGCCGAACTCGACCGGCACGACCACCTCCGCGGCCGCGATATCCGGCTCGACGAGGGCCCGGTCTTGCCGTACGAAGGCGTGGACGCCGACGGCCGCCTCTGTGCCGGTGGCCGAACCTTCGTCAATGGCACCGTTCGCCCCGCATAGACTCATCGACATGCTGCTGCACCCGCGACTCGTCTGGCTCGTCACTGCGGCGACGCTCTGCCTCTCCACGCTCGCCACGGCCGGTTGCGGCGGCGGACGCGTGCCGAAAGAGTTCCAGCCGAAGCAGGCGCTGGCGACTTGGAGCGACGCCGAGTGGGCCGGCGTGCTCGACGACGTCGCCACCGAAGACGGCTTTGTCCGCTGGCAGAAACTGAAAGACAACGAGGACGGCGTCCGCGACCGCCTCTTCCGCTACGTCGGCCAACTCGGCGCCGCCAGCCCGCGCAGCGACCCGAACCTTTTCGAGACGGACGAGGAAAAATTATCGTACTACATCAACGCATACAACGCCCTGGCAATGTACGGCATCGTCAAGCGCGGCTACCCCGGCAACGTCCTTCGGCCGACGGGCGTTGATCCGGGAGCGCTCTTCTTCCTCGACAAATTCTACGTAGGTGGAAAGTGGTACACCCTCAACGGCCTCGAACGCGAGGAAGTTCTCGACCGCTCCGGTCGAGATGCGCGGATGCACTACGCGGTAAACTGCATGAGCTTCAGCTGTCCGCCGCTGCTCGACGAGCCGTTCGCGGGTGAAAAGCTCGAAGAACAGCTTGATCGGCAGGGTGCGTACTACCTGAGCGACTCGCGGGCGGTGAAGCGTCTGGACGACGGGGAGACGGTCGGCCTCAACAACATCTTCGTCGACTGGTACCGCTCCGACTTCGCGCCCGAGACGAATGGGGACGAAGAATTGCTTGCGACGCTCAAGGAACACGCCGCCGAAGGTTCGCCGGTTCTGACGGCGACGCGTGTCAAAGATATCGGTTACGACTGGTCGCTCAACGCGCCGCCGGAAGAGTAGAAACCACAACAGACGTGTCGGTTCTTCTCACTCCGCCCGCAAACCAGAAGCGGCCGACGCGTCGAGCTTCGCAAGGGCGTCGTCGACCGTGTCCGCCACGTCGAGCTGCTCCCAGAGCGAGGCCCGTACGAAGCCCTCGTCGGTCCCGCGGCGGAGCCAATCGAGCAGCGGGTCGTAGTAGCCGGCGACGTTCACGAGCACGATCGGCTTGTCGTGCTGCGCGAGCTGCCGGCCAACGGTGGCCTCGAAGAACTCCTCCAGCGTGCCGACGCCGCCCGGCAGGGTGAGCAGGGCGTCGCCGTGTTCTTCCATGGCGGCTTTGCGGTCTCGCATGTTCGCCGGCTGGATCAGCTTGTCGCACTGCCGATCGATCAAGTCGCCGAAGAACGCCGGCGAGATGCCCACGACGCGGCCTCCCGCCGCCCGCGCACCGTCCGCCAGTCGTCCCATCGGCCCGCACGCGTTGCCGCCGTAGACCAGGGTCCACCCGCGCCCGCCGATGCCTCGGCCGAGCGCTTCGGCGGCTTCGAAGAAGTGCTTCGCGACGCCCGTCGCGCTGCTGGCGTAGACCGTCACGGCAAAGGCTTGCGACACCGCTCCGTTGTACCGCCCCGACCGCCGAATGTCCCGCGAGCGGCTACTCCGCGGGCTCGATGCTCGCGGTGAGCATGCGGCTCTTAAACTGATCCTGGTACAGCTCCGCCCGCTCGCGGTGCGTCACGAGCACGAGCGACACTCCCTTGCGATCGGCCTCCAATGCGATCCGCATCGCCGCCGTCGCATTGTGCGGGGTGAGGTCGATGAGCGTCGTGATGACGTCGGCGAACGTGTTGACGTCATCGTTGTGCAACAGAACCCGCCACGGCGGCAGCATCTTCGGCGGACGCGGCTTGGGCTTCGACTTGCCCTTGGGCTTCTCCGCCTTCTTCTTCGGCGGCGGCTCTGCGACGGCCGTGCCGCCCTCGTCGTCATCACGAGGCGTCTCCTCCTGCTCGTCGGCCGCGATGGCTGACGACAGGATCGGTACGCGACGACTCGTCCAGGGCTCCTTTCGCATCACATGACGCCAGCGTCGCCGGCACGGCACAAGTATAACCGGATGTCCGCCGTTTGCACCCCGTTCAAAGTGTCGCGTCAGCTGATCAGAATTTTCCGCTAAGAAGCTGTTGCGAGAATCGTCCAGGTGGGGGAGAACCTCCTCATGCCGCCACGCCTCACGATCGTTATCTTGCTCCTCACGCTCTGCGGCGTCGCCTCCGCCCAGCCGGCGACTCGGCCGGCGGTGGCGGGGCGGGTCGTCGAGGTCGTCTGCTACGAGCAGACGGCGTTGGTCACACGTGAAGTCCCCGTGCCCGCCGGCCAGGGCGACGGGCCGATCGAGGTCACCGTCGCGCCGCTGCCGCCGGCCATCCGGGCAAACTCGCTCTTCGCCGAGGCCGATGGCGAGCTGCGGGTGCTGAGCACGCGCTACGCGACGCGACTCGAGCGTCAGGCGACGAACGAGACAGTGCAACAACTCACCGAGCAACTGCAACAGGTCAGCAACGACCTCGCCGTCGCACAGGCCGAGCAGCAGGCACTCGCGAGCAGCCTCAACCTGCTGAAACAGCTCGAGCAATTCGCGTCACAGGGCCTGCAGGTCGACGTCGCCGACGGCGAGGTGCAGGCCGACAGCTTTATCGCCTTTGCCAGATACCTACAAGGCCAACGGCGGGACGTGCTGGTCGATCAGGTCGTGACCGCACGCCGCATCGAGGAGCTTCGGCAGGAGCAGCGACTCGTCAATTCTCAGCTGAATCGTGAACGCGCCGCCGGCGATCGGCAGGTGCGGGAGGCGATCGTCGTCGTCGACGGCAACGCGGCCGCGGGTGGAACGGTGCGACTTTCGTACATCGTCAACAACGCGAGCTGGCAGCCGAGCTACCGCGTGCGCGTCGACGAGGCGAGCGACACCGCCGTCGTCGAATATCTCGCAGCCGTCCGGCAGGCGACGGGGGAAGATTGGCGGGACGTGACGCTGACGCTCTCGACGGCCTCGCCGCGCCTGAACGCGGCACCGCCGACGCTCGAGGCCGTCGCGGTGAACCTCGTGCCGGGGCAGAGTGAGGTGGCTGTGCGCGCCCGCGAGCGTCGGGCGGCGGTGAAGCTGGCCGAGGCGCGACGCGAACTGGCCGTCGCCAACGAGCGATATGAGCAGGTTCAGCAACAGGGGCAGCGTGCCCGACGCGGCGGTGGCGGAGGTGGCGGAGGTGGCGGCGGTGGTGGGGGTGGTAGAAGCGCGGACGATCTCGATGCCAATGCCGCACTCAATCGGGCGGCGGGCCTTCAGCTCGAGGCCGAGCTGTTCAGTGACGGCCGGGAGACGCGACGCGACGGACCGGCCTCGCTCATCGAGGGCCAAAGCGTCAGCTACGACATCGCCGGTCGCTCGACGGTGCCGTGGCGGGACGACGAGCAATTGCTTGAAATCGCTCGTATCGAAGTCGCGCCCGAGCTTCGCCGCGAGGCGGTGCCGGTCCTGAGCGGCAACGTCTACCGCATCGCGACGCTCGCCAACCCGAGCGGCGACGAAGGTCGCGTCCTGCTGCCGGGCCAGGCAACGGTCTACCTCGCCGGCGACTTCGTCGGCGGCACCGCGATGCCGCTCACCGCGCCCGGTCAGAGCTTCGAGATCGGCCTCGGCGTCGACCCGCTCATCAGCGTCGGCCGCGAAATAACCGACCGCAGCGACCGCGTCGTCGGCGGGAACCAGGTCGTCCGCGCCGAGTTCGCCGTCCGACTCAAGAGCTTCCGCGACGATGCCGTCGACGTCCGGGTCCTCGATCGCCTGCCGACCGCGCCGGCCGACGACCGCGACAGTGTCCGCATCGACCTCGTCTCGGCCTCTCCGGATATGAGCGATAACGAGCAATACCTCCGCGAGCGTCGTCCCGAGGGGATCCTCCGTTGGGACCTCACGCTCGCGCCGGACGCGGAGCAGACGGTCACGTTCGTCTACGAGCTCGCCTACGACAAGGCGTTCGAGGTCGGCGGGTTCGAAACGCGGTAGGTACGCTCGCGGGATGACCCGCCTCTTCGTCGGTGCCATGTCCGGGACGAGTTGCGACGGCGTCGACGCAGCCGTCGTCGCCGTCGAGGGCATCGGCAGGGACGTGACGGCGAAGTACGTCCGCCACGTCGAGGGTCCGTTCGGCGACGAGCTTCGCAGAAGACTTGTTGAGCTTCGCGCGGCGGGTGGCGGATCGTTCGACGAGATCAGCCGGATCGAGCGCGACGTGACGAACGCTTATGTTGAAGCCGTGCGCGAAGTCGTTCGAGATGATGAAGTGGAGGCAATCGGAGCGCACGGCCAGACGCTCCTCCACGAGCCGCCGCGGTCGTGGCAGGCCTTCGATCCGTCGCTGCTGGCGGCGGCGGTGAAGCGGCCGGTCGTGAGCGACTTTCGCCGGGCGGACCTTGCCGCGGGCGGCCAGGGCGCGCCGCTCGTGCCGCTGGGCGATTGGGTCTTCTTTCGTGATGCGGCGAGGTCGCGGATCATCCTGAACCTCGGCGGCGTCGCGAACCTGACGTATCTGCCCGCGGGCGGCGACTTGGACGACGTCGTCGCCTTCGACACCGGCCCCGGTTGTTGCCTGAGCGACTGGATCTGCCGGGAACGGCTGGGCGAGTCTTATGATCGAGACGGCGCATATGCCGCGTCGGGCAACGGCGGGTTGCTGACGGCGTTGGCGTGGATGGAGGAGGAGCCGTACCCGCAGCAGCCGCCGCCGAAGTCGACGGATGTGCCAGCGTTAATTGAGCGATACCGAGCGTATCGAGATGCGTCGCGTTCGCCCGCCGACGAGCTGTCGGCAGCGGCGGCGCTCGTGGCGACGACGGTGGTCGAGCAGATCGTGCTCCACCTTCCAGAGTCAACAGGCGCCGAGCTGTACGTCGCCGGCGGCGGGGCGAACAACGCGGCGATCCTGTCGCGTCTGACAGAGGCCGCCGCGGCGTATCGGCTCACGCCGCCGCGGCGGCTGGATGAGCTGGGGCTGCCGGCACAGGCGCGAGAGGCGGCCTGCTTCGCTCTGCTCGCCGCGGCCCGCGTCGACGGCGTGCCGAACAACGTGCCGCGGGCGACGGGAGCCCGTGCGGCCGTCGTCGGCGGGTCGATCACGTCGGCTCCGTAGGCTGATGCCATGGACCGCTCTCACCTGCCGACCGAGCAGGCGTTGCCCGATGCCGCGATGCTCGACACGCTGTCTGCAACGGAGTTGGTGCGGCGGATGAACGAGCAGGACCGCCTCGCCGTCGAGGCCGTCGCGAAGGTGGCCGATGATGTGGCGAAGGCGGCGGAGCTTGTCGCGGACCGGCTTGGTCGGGGCGGGCGTTTGTTCTACTTTGGGGCCGGGACGAGCGGGCGGCTCGGAGTGCTCGACGCGAGCGAGTGCCCCCCGACGTTCCGCACCGACCCGCGGCAGGTGCAGGGCATCATCGCCGGCGGTCGGGAGGCGATGTTCGTCGCGCAGGAAGGTGCCGAGGACGACGAGACCGCCGGCGAGCGGGAGGCGGAAACGCTCGGAATCGATCATAACGACATCGCCTTCGGCATCGCCGCCGGCGGCACGACCCCATTCGTTCGCGGTACGCTCACTTCCGCTCATAAACGCGGCGCGGCCACCGTCTTCCTCGCGTGCGTTCCACCCGGTCCGGGCCAGGCGTCGGCCGACGTGGAGATTCGGCCGATCACGGGTCCGGAGCTCGTCCGCGGCAGCACGCGGCTCAAGGCGGGCACCGCGACAAAGCTCGTGCTGAACCAGGTCACGACGACCGCGATGATCCTTCTCGGCAAGACGTACGGCGACCGGATGGTCGACCTGAAAGCGAGCAACGTGAAGCTCCGTGACAGGGCGACGCGGCTTGTGGCGGAGCTGTGCGAGGTCGATCGGTCGAAGGCGGAAGCAACGCTCGACGCTGCCGGCGGACACGTGAAGCTGGCGGTCGTCATGCACCGGCTTGGGCTCGACGCGGATCAGGCGGCGTCACGTCTTGCGGACGTCGGCGGACGGTTGCGGCGGGTGTTGGAGGAAGCGGACGACGCGGCAT
>CAYQCT010000053.1:0-18782 GCA_964416015.1 uncultured Tepidisphaerales bacterium | reverse complement strand
GCACATGACGGTGTACAAGAACATGGCGTTCGGCCTGAAGCTGCGCAAGACGCCCAAGGTCGAGATCGACCGCCGCGTCCGCGACGCCGCTCGTATCCTCGACATCGAGCACCTGCTCGACCGCAAGCCCAAAGCCCTGTCCGGCGGCCAGCGGCAGCGTGTGGCGTTGGGCCGGGCGATCGTGCGGGACCCGAGTTGCTTCCTGTTCGACGAGCCGTTGTCCAACCTCGACGCCAAGCTCCGCGTCAGCACGCGGGCCGAGCTCAAGAGGCGATGACGCTGGGCGATCGCATCGTCATCATGAGCAACGGCCGCGTCCAGCAGGTCGCGCCGCCGCTCGAGATGTACCAGCGGCCCGCCAACCGCTACGTCGCCGGCTTCATCGGCACGCCGCCGACCAAATTCTTCCACGGCCGCGTTGTCGAAGAAGATGGTCAATTGCTCTTCGAAGAAGGCAAGCTCGAGAACATCCACACGACCGGCGACGACGAAGACCCGGCCGCCGTCGTGCTGACGGACGGCGACCTCGTCGTCCCCGGCGACGGCTTCCGCCTGCGCTTGCCCGACCGCATCGCCCGCGCCGCCGAAGGACGCATCGGCGACCACCTCGTGCTCGGCCTGCGTCCGGAACACTTCGACCTGCACGAGCACGACGAGGGCAAGATCCTCGACGTCACCCTCGGCGTCGTCGAGCCGCTCGGCAGCGACATGGACCTCTACTTCGGCACGAAGTACCACCAGCACCTCGTCGCCCGCGTCCCCGCCGAAACCGGCTACGAGGACGGCCAGCAAGTCCGGCTCGGCGTGCAGACCAACCTTGCCCACCTCTTCGAGCCCGGCGAGTTTGGCCGCAACCTCTCGCTCGACCCGATCCCGACGGCCGAGACCGTCTCGCCCGACGTGCAGGTCATCGCGGCGTAGACGTCGCGGCGACGCCGACTTCGTGGTAGGATGTACGCCAGCCGTGCCGTCCTGGCGTGGCATGTTCGTACAGATCGACCCGGAGGACCCATGGCCGAATCGGCTCCCGTGACCAGCAGTGGACGTGCTGTGCCCGTCGCACCCGACGAGGAAGGCAATTATGAACGGCAGAAACGCCCGCTCCTGCGGCAGCCGTGGGTGCAGCAATTCGTCCCGCTGCTGACCAGCCTCACCGTCCACGCCGGCCTGATCATCCTGGCGGCGATCGTCTTGGCGAGCGGCGTGTTGACCGTGCTCGTGGAGGAAAAGGTCGACGTCCCGGTCAAAACGGCGACGGCCACGTTCAGGCCGAACGTCGGGGCCGACAACGACCCGACGCGGCAGGCGACGACGCTCGATCCGGTCGACGTCTCCGTTGACAACCGCTCTCGCGGCGAAGGCGAGACGACGGCCGACGCGCTCGCCTCCGGCAGCAACTCCTCCGCCACCGGCAACACGGGCCTGTCCGGCATGAGCGACGCCCTCGGCCCGGCCGGCGGACTCAGCGGCGGCGGCCTGACCGCCTTCGGCCCGCCCGGCGGCGGCGGCGGACTCTTCGAAGGCATCGGCGACGGCGACGGCGGCAACAACCGACGCATCGTCTTCGTCTGCGACTCCTCCGGCTCCATGCAGGGCGAGAAGCAATTCCTGCTCTTCGACGAGCTCCGCAGCGTCATCACCGGCCTGGAGCCGGTGCAGGCGTTCAACATCATCTTCTTCAGCGGCACCGACGCCAACATGGCGTTCAACGAGCTGCGCCCGGCCACGCTTCCGATCGAGCGACAGGCCAGCGACTTCCTCGAGACGGTTGCCATGACCGGCCAAACCAACCCGATCCCGGCCCTTCGTCAGGCCTTCGCAATGGAGCCGGACCTCATCTTCTTTCTCACCGACGGCGCGTTCAACAATATCGTCAGCTACGACGAGGTCACCGGAACGATCCGCAGCCTCTACCGCGAGTCGTCGAGCAAGCCGGTCATCAACACGATCCAGTTCATCGACCAGGAGCAGGCCGCCGCCGAGGTGATGGAGTCGATCGCCACGGAGACAGGCGGCCGTTTCCGCTTCGTCGGGCGTGACTTCTTCGACTGACCATCGTCTTGGCAACGGTGCGCGGAATGAGCATCGACCGAGCACCGCCGTGTCGCGTCGTCGGTTGACGCGGCAGGCGCGGCGGTGCATATTGCCAAACCACGGTGCAGCGACTTGCCCGGGCGGAGGAGCCCGATCGTTGTGCCAGCTTCCCGCGTACGGACGGACGCTCCCCGCGTCCCTGCCGGACGTCCCGCCTCGGGCCTTTCCCCCGGCCCTGCTGCTGTCGCCTGCGGATCCTGCCGACGCGGCGTATTCCTGTTGCTCCCTATCATCTTGCCGATCGTGCCAAAGCATCCTTCTTCGCCGCCTGTTGCTGTCGATGAGCCCGTAACGCCACACGGCTTGCTGCCGCGTGGGCTGGGCGTGCGGGCGTTGCATTTGGCGGTGACGGTCGGCGTCATCGCGTTCGTCGTCAGGACCGCCGCCGCGCAGGACGCCGATGCCGACGCCGCCGCAGCCGGTGCCGACGGCCTGGCGAGCAACGCCTGGGTCCTGCCGATTCAGTCGATCCTCGCGTTCGAGCCGATCTCGGTCATCATTGCGCTCTGCAGCATCGTCGCGGTCACGCTCATCATCCAGTCGATCCTGCGTCTCCGCCGCAGCGTCCTGCTGCCGGACGACAGCAACGACGAGATCGACCGGCTCATCCGCGAGAAGAAGTTCCGCGAGCTCGTCGACTACACCGCCGAGGACGACAGCTTCGTCAGTCGCAGCCTGCACCCGGCCTTGCAGAAGGCGCCGAGCATGACCGAGATGAAGGAGTCGCTCGAGACCAGCGTCGGCGACGAGACGGCCGAAGAGTTCCGCCGGCTCGAGTACATCAACATCCTCGCCAATGCCGGCCCGCTGCTGGGACTGCTCGGCACGGTCATCGGCATCATGGACGCGTTCCTGGCGATGCAGCGAGCCGGCGGTGCGGCCGACGTCGGCGCGTTGGCCGGCGGCATCTCGACCGCGCTCGGCACGACGATGCTCGGCCTGCTCCTGGCGATTCCCTGCCTCGTCGCCTATGGCATCCTGCGCGGCCAGGCCGATCGCCTGACGTCCGAGGGAAGCTTGGCCGCCGAGGAGTTCCTGGGCCTGATCAAGGCCGAGGGCAAGGGCAGTTCATCGTCGAGCAGCTCGTCGTCGCGCAGCAGCAGCAGCAAGCCCGCCGCGCCCGCCCAGCCCAAAGCGCCGGCCCGCGCCGCCGCGCCCGTGCCGCAGGCCTGATGCGTTCGCCGACCGTCCACCCGCAAAGGAGCTGACGCATGGCCAAACGCGCCGTCCCCGCCGCCGGTCCGGCGGTGAACATCACGAGCCTCAGCGACATCATGCTGTCGCTGCTGATCTTCTTCATGCTCGTCAGCCGCACTGGCGTCGAGACGGGGGCCGATCCAGACTTGGCATTGCCCGTGGCGAGCCTCGGCCTGACCGACGAGGAGCTCGAGGAAGAAATTCTCGCCGCCGCCGGTCGGCTCGTCGTCAACGTTCAGTCCTCGGCCAGCCCCGGAAACCCCGAGTCCTACGGCACCCTCGTCAGCAACGGCGAGATCTGGAGCATGCCCGTGCGCGACCCGTCGACGGATTCGCCGAACCTCCAGCGGCACATCAGCACGCTCAAGGGCGAGCAGGAAGACTTCGTCGTCCGCGTGCACGCCGCGCCCGGCACGCCGTACCAGGACATGGAAGCTGTGCTCCGCGCCATCAGCGGCGCGGGCGTCTCCGGCGTCGAGTACGCTTTCGACCAGCAGTAGCCGCCTTTACCCGATAGGACTTTCATGGCCCGCCGCCGCGTCAACGTCACGACTGATTCCGGCCCGAACCTCACGCCCGTGGTCAACGTGGCAATGGTCGTACTGGTCGTCTTCATGCTGACCGCCAGCTTCGTCGAGGCCCAGTCGTACATGGAGAGCGATGTTGCCCTTACCGAAGACGGCGGGCAGGCGGAGATCCCCGACGACTTCGTGCCGCCGACGAAGGTGACGGTGCTGGTCGATACGGACGTGAACACGCCGTCCGTCTTCGTCGCCAACGTGAGCGGGAGCGGACAGTCGGCCTCGGACAAGGTGGCCCTCGAGGAAATTCTGCGGGCCCAGCGCGTCGCCCTCGAGTCGACGGTCGAGAGCATCGACGAGATGCAGGTCGAGATCGGCCCGCAGCGGGCGGTCATCTGGCAGCACCTGATCAGCGTCTACGAAGCCGCCCAACGGGCCGGCTTCAGCCGGATCACGTTCACGCCGGCACGGTAGAAGCGCCAGCTGCCGAAGATTTTGCTTGCACCTGCCTTGCCAGATCGCTAACTTTCGCGGGACCACCGCGCCCGTCCGGCCCGCCGGACGTCACGAATCTGGGAGAGACGGAGAGATCGCAGCACAACCTGAGTGGTTCGTCCTCGGCCGAAGGGTCGGCGTCGTCCCGTAGCTTGCACGCGTCTTGCGCCTCCCGCTCATTGCTTTAGGAGCATTATGAATCGTATCGCATTTGCCGTAACTCTCGCCGCCGCCGCGTCGGTGACTTCTGCCCAGACTGGCCTTGTCGTTGGGGTCGACGACGTGACTGTGCCCGTCTTCATCGACGATGTGCCCGGCAGCGGCACGTACGACCCGCTCTTCACCGGTGCCGACATCTGGGGCCTGACCTGGGACGGCAGCGTGCTCCACGCTGCCGAAGGCAGCAACTACGCGACCTTCGCCCTCGACGGCTCGCGCACCGACATCGGCACCTTTAGCCCCGACGGCGGCGTGAGCAGCCAGACCATCGTCGGCTTGGCCTTCGACGCGGTCAACGGCGTCCTGTACGGCTCCGACTCGGCCGGTTCGACGACAAGCACGTCGCCGGAAGGCATCTACTCGATCGACCCGAGCAACGGCGCGACGAAGCTCGTCCTCGACTTCGCCACCAGCGGTGACAGCACGCTGTACGACTTCGGCGGCCTTGCCTTCAACGTCGACAACGGCCTGCTCTACGGGACGAGCGACGACGTCGACGGCTCTGTCGGTCGTGGCATCTACAGCATCGACCCGAACACCGGCACCATCGCCGCCGTCGCCGCCTATCCGGCCGGCGAGGCCGACATCGACGGCCTCGCCTACGGCGACGGCTCGCTTTACCTCGTTACCGACGAGAGCGGCAGCTTCTACGAATACGACCTCGGCACCGGCGTGTATTCCTCCTTCGCCAGCGCGTTTTCGAGCAGCGAAATCTTCAGCGGTGCCGCCTTCATCCCGATCCCCGAGCCGACCGTCGCCGGCCTGCTCGGCCTTGGCGCGCTGGCCGGCTTGCGTCGGCGTCGCGCGTGATCGCGTCGGCAGCCTGTCCTCCTCCCGAAGCCGGCGGCACCTCGCGGTGCCGCCGGCTTTGTCGTGCCTGCTTGTGCCGTAGGACCGCAGGAGCTACACCCGCTCGGCATGGCAGGGACGCCGGGTCGCAGCTTCGTCGCCGACGCCCGGCTCGTCGGCGTCATCACGCTCGGCAGCCGCCTGCTCGGCCTCGGCCGCGAGATGCTCGCGGCGGCGGCGTTCGGTGCCGGGCCCGTCTGGTCGGCGTTCACGCTGGCGTTCACGATTCCCAACCTCTTCCGCAAGCTCTTCGGCGAAGGCGCGATCAGTGCCGCGTTCATGCCGATGTACAGCCGCCTGCGGGCCGATGACGAAGCCGCGGCGGCGACCTTCGCGGCCAGTGCCGTCAAGCTCCAGGCGGCGGCGTTGCTGACCGTGGTGGTTGTGGGCGAAGCCGTCCTGCTCGCGTTGCTGCTCGGCGGGATCGAGCGAGGCGACTACCGGCTGGCGGCGATCCTGACGATGATCATGCTGCCGTACGTCGTGCTCATCTGCGGCGCGGCCTTCCTCGGCGGCATCCTGAACGTCCACGGCCGCTTCGCCGCGCCGGCGGCGGCGAGCGTGTTGCTCAACTTCTGCCTGATCGGCGCGATCGGCGGGGCGTGGCTGACGATCGACCTCTCCGGCGAAGGCGGCCGAAGCCATGCGACCATCTGGCTCGCGGCGGCGGTTGTTGTCAGTGGCGTCGCCCAGGTCGCGCTGCTCTGGCCCGGCCTTGTTCGCAGCGGCGTCCGGCTGACGCCGCGCGTGCCGGTGCTGACGGACCAGACGCGGCGGATGCTCGTGCTGACGGTGCCGGTCGCATTGTCGGCGTCGCTGCTGCAGGTCGGGGTGCTGCTCGACAAGGGCATCGCCTTCTTTCTCGCCGCCGCCGAGGGCGAGGCTCCGTCGGCTGCGTTGCCGATGGCGACCGGCGCGGCGGCCCGGCTCAACTGGGCGCAGTTCCTCTACCAGTTCCCGCTCGGCATCTTCGCCATCGCGCTAGCAACCGCGATCTTCCCGGCATTGTCCCGCGAAGCCGCCGCCGGGGCGGGCCGGAACGACGCCTTCCGCGGCACGGTCCGGCGGGGCGTCGAGGCGGCGCTCTACATCGGCCTGCCAGCGAGTGTCGGCCTCGTGCTCGTCGCCGAGGACGCGACGGCCGTGCTCTTCGAGCGCGGCCGGTTCACTCCGTTCGACACGAAGCTGACGGCGGCGAGCGTCGCGATCTACTCGGCCGGCGTCTGGGCGTTTAGCCTGCAGCAGATCGTCAATCGCGGCTGGTACGCGTTGCAGGAAGCCCGCGTGCCGCTGATCTGGAGCGGCGTGAACCTGGCGATGAACCTGGCGATCGAGCTGCCGTTGATCTGGCTCTTGCCGCGTCCGTTCGGGGAGGTCGGCATGGCGGTTGGCACGCTGACGAGTTTCAGCGTGCAGTCGCTGGCGACGTTGTGGCTGCTGTCGCGTCGCGTCGGCGGGCTCGGCCTGCGGCAGTCGGTGCGGCCGGTGGCGGTGATGCTGCTCGGCTGTGGCTTGATGACGCTGGCGTGCTGGCCGGTGTTGCGGATGGAGGCAGTGCCGGCGGTGCGGCTCGGGTTGACGATGCTGGTTGGCGGCGGCGTGTACGTGGGCGTGACGCATCTTCTGCGCGTGCATGCATCGATCGGCCGCGGCGGGTAGGATGCGGATGCCGATGGCAACGACCGACACGACGAGCCCGATGCCCTCCGACACCCGCCGCCGGCTCCGGCCCGGGGCCCGCGTCCGCGTCGTTCAGCAGATCGCCGCCCGGCACTACGCGTGGGGCACCGAGCACGAAGGCACCGTCGTTCGCTACGAGCAGAAGCAGACCGGCTCCTGGTACGCCCACAGCCGCGGCGACAAATTGTGGCTCGACCGCCTGCAGATCCGCAAGGACGACGGCGAGGTCTTCGTCCTGAACCTCGACGAGTACACGCACCTCGAGATCCTCGCGGACGCGCCGGCGCAGTAGCCGATCATGCCGTGCCCGCCGGTGCCTTCGGGTCGCGCGACAGGTCCACCTGCACGACCTCGCGTTCCTTCGGGTCGTCGACTTCGAACAGCTCGGCCGATTGAAAGCCGAGCGGTCCCGCGATCAGCGCCGGCGGCACGCTCTGCCGGTAGCTGTTGTAGGTCGTGACGCTGTCGTTGAAGTGCTGGCGGGCGAAGGCGATCTTGTTTTCGGTGCTTGTCAGTTCCTCCATCAGCTGGGAGATGTTCGTGCTTGCCTTAAGGTCGGGGTAGGCCTCGGAGAGAATGCGAAACTGGCCTAGTGCCGCGACCAGCATGTTCTCGGCACCGACGGCACCTCGCACCGCCGCGGCGTCCCCCGGCGCGGCCGACGCGGCGGCCGTCGCGGTAACGGCGGCATTCCGGGCCTGGATCACACGCTCGAGCGTCTCCTTCTCGTGGGCCATATAGCCCTTGGCGGCTTCGACGAGGTTCGGGATCAGGTCGTGCCGGCGTTTGAGCTGGACGTCGATCTGGCTGAACGCGTTGCGGAACCGCTCGCGCAGCGTCACCAGCCGGTTGTAGACGCCGACGACGTACAGCAGCACGCCGACGACGAGCACCACGACCACGATCAAGACGGCGAGCAGAGTCCCGGGCATGCCCGCAGCCTACCGCGACGCCCCGCGTTGAGACCAGATGCGTCTTTGCCGCTACGGCAGAATCGCCCAATCGGCGGTATGATGTCTGTTCCGTCACCGATCATGCAACGCTACATCGACACCGACGTTCACCACGCCCCGGACTTCGCGGAGATCGTCCGTCGGCAGCCGGCAGGCTATCGCAAGCGGGGCGCGGCCGGCGGCGGCTCAACCGGCCTGCAGAATCCGCAGGGCGTCAATCGTGTCGATGCCGTGACACCCGACGGCAAGACCGCCGGCAGCGACCCGGATTACATGCTCGAGCACCACTTCGAGCCGCTCGGCATCGACTACGGCATCCTGCACCCCGGCAACACGCTCGGCGTCGGCATCGCCCAGGACTACCGCCACGCCGCCGTGACCGCGACGGCGTACAACGACTACATGCTCGAGACGTGGCTCGAGCACGACAAGCGCTTCCTAGGCGCGTTGCTCGTCACGCCGAACAACCCGACGGCGGCGGCGAAGGAGATTCGCCGCGTCGGCGGCAGCGACCGGTTCGTGCAGACGATCATGTGCAGCGCCAGCCGCGTGCCGCTCGGCCAGGAGCTGTACTGGCCGATGTACGAAGCGGCCGAGGAGATGGGCCTGCCGGTCGCGGTGCACCCCGGCACCGAAGGCCGCGGCATCAGCGGCCCGCCGACGCCCGCCGGTTGGCCGACGAGTTACATCGAATGGCACACGGTCCTCAGCCAGAACTACATGGCCCAGATCACGAGCCTCGTGCTCGAGGGCGTGTTCCAGAAGTTCCCGAAGCTGACCTTCGTCGCCGTCGAGGGCGGCATCGCGTGGCTGCCGCACCTCATGTGGCGGCTCGACAAGAACTGGAAGGGCCTGCGCGAGCTCGTCCCGTGGCTCGAAGAACCGCCGTCGGCCGTCATCCGGCGGCACGTCAAGCTCACGTCGCAACCGGTCGAAGAACCCGAGAAGCCGGAGCATCTCCTGCAGATTCTCGACATGATCGACGCCCACCAGACGCTCATGTTCAGCAGCGACTACCCGCACTGGGACGGCGACGATCCGCGGTACGCCTTCCCGCGAAAGCTCGACGAGGACCTCAAGCAGCGAATCTTCTACGACACCGCCGCCGAGCTGTACGGCCTGCCGAAGCGGGTCGCGACACCGGCGACGGAGAAGGTTGCGGCATGAGCAAGTCGCGTGCGACGAGGAAGGTCCGCGTCTGTCCATTGGTCGAGCTGCCGCCGGGCGAGCGGAAGATCATCGACGTGGACGGCCGGAGCATCGGCGTCTTCCACCTGGAGTATGCCGAGGGCAAAACAGGGCCGCCGCGGTTGCACGCGTTGAAGAACATCTGCCCGCACCAGATGGCCCCGCTCTGCGTCGGCAAGGTCAGCGGCACGACCCTGCCGAGCCTGCCCGGCGAGCTCAACTACGGCCGCGAGGGCGAAATCATCCGCTGTCCATGGCACGGCTGGGAGTTCGACCTGACGACGGGCCAGAGCGTCTTCAACCCGCACCGCTGCCGCGTCAAGCACTACGACGTCGCCACCGAGTCCGGCGGTACGCAGACGATCGACAGCGACGACCCGGATCCCGCCGTCGAAACGTTTCAGGTCCAGACCGAAGGCGAAGACGACGAGGAATGGGTTGTCCTGCTGGTCTGAAGCCGACCCGAGGGTCGGCATCTTCTTTACATATAAGAAAAGCCCGCGCGTCCGGGTCAGCGGGCGGCGGGCTTCGGGAGCCGAACGGTGCCGTGGCTTGGTAAGTGCCGCGGCGGCCGGCGTGGGAAGGGCCGGCGTTCGGCCGGGCGGTGAGGCGGAACACGCCGCGTCTGCTGGACGGCGGGTCCGCCCGGAGCGCCCGGGTAGAAGGTGGTAAGGCCAGCCGCCGACAGGCCGCTCCATTTCGGCAGGGCGGCGGCCGGGCCTTACCGATTGCGGGAAAGCGAGTTCCGCACGAGTCGTCGGCGATGACGCCGGTGGTCTGGTGCGACTTTCCTACAATCGGAACGCGTCCCGCGGGGCGGGTGCCTGATCATCCGTGAGGCCAACGCGACGCCGGCTCGGCACTCGCTCGTCAAGCCGCCCATGTCGGGGCGGACTCGTCGTGCGAAGGCGGATGACGCAGAGGGTCATCGGGCGTCGCCTCGTCCGTGAGGCTCGGCCCAGCCAGTTCGTCGCGAAGTGGGCATCGTTGCGGTGCCCGCACCATCGTGACGCGTTCGAGAAGATGTTGGTGACCGATCAGCGGCCGGTGTGTCGAGGTGGTTGTTCTCCTGTTGTGGTTGCAAGCGTCGTCGTGTCCGTCGTCATCTGCAGGGCCGGGCCCGGCGGCGAAGCCGCGCGGGAGGGCCGGGTGGTTCTCGCCCCCACGCCGGGGCGGCAGACCTCTGTCGGGTCTTCGCGCCTGCCGTGCGGTCAGGTCCGTGGGGTTCGGACCGCGGGCCAGGCGGGCACTCGCGTGGGGGCGTCGGGCGCTCGCGATGCGAGGCCCGCTGGGTCGTCCGGTGACATCAGTCGCCTTCCTTGTTCCGTCCACGCGGCAAGCTCTCTGCCCGTTCTCTGGCTCGGAGCTGCCGGTGGTGACCCGTTCTCTCGTCTGTCGCATCGCGCCTCCGGCGGGATGCATCGTCTGTAATTCGTGCGTCCTTCCCTCGTTCCGTTCCGAAGCGTCCATCCTGCTGTCGCCGACCGTCAGCAGCTACCTTCCGCGGCGTCCGTGACATCAGTTGCCACTACCTGTCGTCGGCGAGCGTTCTGCTAGACGCCGCCTGTTGTGCCTGTTCCTATCACCGACCGATTGCCGAAGCGCCGGGCGGTCTGCTCCCGCTCCCGTCGTGCGGCGGCCTCGTGCTCGGCCCATTCGTCGCGACGCCAGAGCTGCAAGTGCTCCCGCACGCCGATCAGGACCAGTTCCTTGCCCATCGCGTCCCGCTCTTCCCCCGCCGGGAGAACGACGCGGCCGACCTTGTCGGGCTTGAGCCGCGTCGCCGAGCTGTAGACCATCATCGCGTAAGCGAGGTGGTCCGGGTCCGGTACCGCCGCGAGCATCGCCGGGGCGATCTGCGAGCGGTAGAAGCCCTCGGGATAGAGCCACGGCCTGCCGTTGGCTCCGGGGATCATCATGAACGTTGTCTCGTTCGCCTCCGCCAGCTCCTTTCGTATCTCCGCCGGGATCATTAGCCGGCCCTTGCTGTCGACCGACAGCTCGTGCTTGCCAATGAAGAACGTGCCGTCCGATAATGCACGGGCCGCAGCAGAAGTTGCTTTGGCGTCCGCAATCTCGGGGTTACCTGTGTCGTCCGCCACGGCGGGGTTCGGCGATCAGCGTCCCGGGCGTGGCAACCGTTGCCAACTTCCTCCCACTTGCTGACCCGCCTGTGACCCAATTTACCCACTTCGACCCACGCGTCAACGTGAGGATCTTCTTCACGACAACAACATCGGGTGCCGATATGAGCAACTGAGGCCGGCGAACAATCCCCAAACCGCCGCAAGTACGTGCGAAAAAGCACAGGTTGTCCACATCGTGGAGCTTTGTGAAGCAACGACCTACGCGCAGCTGCACCGCCTGTTCACATGCTGCGCCGTGGCCGCTGCGGACGGAACGTGCGGGTGCTCGCGCCGGCAAGAACAACGAGCCATGGAGCCGCTGAAAACGGTGGGGCAATGTGGGGCGCGTCGGACGCGACCCACTGCGTGACCCGTGGCACGATCAAGATCGCGAGCACCACCAACACCGCCTGCAGGAACGTAAGCGTCATGCTCCATCGGCCGGCCACGGCTCTCGCCGCCAGCGCGAGCACCAGCAGCGAGCCCGACAGGAACACCGGACGGCCGACCGTCGCGTACGGCGACATGACGGCTGCGGCGACGACGGAACCTGCCAGCAACGCGGCCCAAAGCACCACCTGGTCGCGCTCAGCCACCGCCGGCCATAGCAGAAGCAACAGCAGCGACTGCGCCCCCAGCACCGTCGCAACCGCCTGCTCGCCGGGTACGCGAGCATCCGTCTGCCACCACGACCAACCCGCGGCTGCACTTGCCAGCGCCGCCAGCAGTCCGGCCGCCAGGAGCACGTCCGCCGCCGCCGGCGCTCGCAAGGCCGATTTCACCTCTTGAAGTAGCTCTTGCCGTCGTTGTCGAACTTGCTCAGCCGGTTGTGGACGTACAGGCCTTCCAGCACCAGCTCGCCCGCGGCGGCGAGCGACTGCGGGTCGCCTGAGTCCATCTGCAGCTTCCCACAGACCGCCGTCGCGGCTTCGTGGAGGCCGTCGACCTGCTTCATGTTCGCCACGAGGTCGGCGGCGCTCGTTTCGTCGTCGGCCTCAAACTTCAGGTTGCCCTCGAACTGCTCGACGATCTCCTCGAAGTCGTCCGGCGTCGCGATGGCGTCGAAGACGCCCTTAATCGCCTCGCCGACGAGCGTCTGAATCAGCTTGTCCTCGCTGGCGTCGTCGTCGGCCAGCGTCATCTCGACCTTGCCGCGGCTGCTAGCGACGAGATGCTGCAGGTCCGAGGGTCGGACCGCGACGCGATCTTCGCCGGTCAAGATGCCGCGTCTCTCGGCGTTGCTGACGGCCGCTTCGAGGTTCGCGATGCTGGTCCGCACCGAGACGCCCGACGCCTGGCTGACGTGCGGACTCGTCCGTGCCAGCCGCACGACTTCTTCGATGATGAGCTGCATGAACGGCGGCAGGACGACGTCGACGCCGCTGCTGCTGGCACCGCCGTCGCGGTCGACGTAGGCGTTCTCGTTGGCGATCGCGATGCCTTCCTGCGCGGTCGCCGGGTAGTGCGTGCGGACGACGGTGCCGATGCGATCCTTGAGCGGCGTGACGATGCGGCCGCGATTCGTGTAGTCCTCCGGGTTCGCACTGAACGTCAGGAAGACGTCGAGCTCGAGCCGGATCGGGAAGCCGCGGATCTGCACGTCGCGTTCCTCGAGCACGTTGAACAGGCCGACCTGGATGCGCGGCGAGAGATCCGGCAGCTCGTTGATGGCGAAAATGCCGCGGTTGGCCCGCGGAATCAGGCCGAAGTGCATCGTCGACTCGTCGCTCAGGTACCGGCCCTCGGCGTGCTTGACGAGGTCCACCTCGCCGATCAGGTCGGCGATCGTGACGTCCGGCGTCGCGAGCTTCTCCTGGTATCGCTGCGACCGGTGGACCCACTCGATCGGGGTGTCGTCACCGTGCTCGGCAATTGCCCGCTTGCCACGTTGCGTAGCCGGTTCGAGCGGATCGTCGTTGATCTCGATGCCGGCGATCGTCGGGATCCACTCGTCCAGCAGGCTCGGCAGCATGCGCAGGATCCGCGTCTTCGCCTGCCCGCGGAGGCCGAGGAAGAGCAGGTCGTGTTTGGCGAGGATGCCGTTGACAACCTGCGGGACGACGCTGTCGCGGTAGCCGCGGATACCTGGAAACAGCTCCTCGCCGGCCCGCAGCTTGGCGATGAGGTTCTTGCGCAGCTCGTCCTTGATCGGCAAGTAGCGGTAGTCGGTGCCGCGGAGCTGGCCGAGGGTGGCGGCGTCGGGATGGGCAGACGTTGCGGTTTCGGAAGTCATGGGCAAGGCACGGCCATCGGCCGCGGGGCAACATTAGTCGCGTCTTCGGCCCGCCCGAACAGATTCACAACTTCCGCAACGATGTGCAGCCGCGTCACTTCTTCCACGCCGCCTGCGGCAGCTCGACCGGCGCGAGATCGCGAACACGCTCCAGCTCCTCGCGGGCGGCCTCGGGAAGCTCCTTGGGCGTCACAAGGCGGAGCTGCACGAGCTGGTCGCCTTGCTCGTCGCCCTTCGGCACGCCGCGGCCCTTGATGCGGAGCTTCTGGCCGCCGCTGCTTCCGGGTGGGATGGTCAGTGTGACCGGGCCGTCGAGCGTCGGCACTTCGAGCTTGCCGCCGAGCAGCGCGTCCCAGACGCTGATCGGGGCGTCGAGCAGGATGTTGAGTCCGTCGCGTCGGTAGTACGCGTGCGGGCGGACGCCGACGACGAGGATGAGGTCGCCGGTCGTGCGGCCGCTGCGTTGCCCGCGGCCGCGCAGGCGGACGCGTTGGCCGTCTTTGACACCGGCCGGTACTTTCGCCTCGACCTTCTCCGACTGGCCGGGCGTGCTGATGCGAACTGTCGTGCCGCGGACGGCCTGCTCGAAGTCGATCGAGACGGGGACTTCGACGTTCAGATCCTGCTGCCGCGGCGGACGCGAGCGGGCTTCGGTCGCATACTCGCCTGGCGCCGGTCGTTGCTGGCGAGCTCGGCGACCGAACGGGCCGGCCGAGCCAAACAGGCCTTCGAAGACCTCGCCGAACTGGCCGTTGCGGAGCTCCTCAACGTCGGCGGGATCGAGGTCGTCGACGCGGAATCCGCCGAAGCCGCCGGGGGCACCGCTGCCGGCACCTGCGCCGCGGCGGAAGGATTCAAACGGGTCGCCGCCCGCGCCCGGAGCGCCGCCGGCCGCAAAGCCGCCATGGCCGAAGCGGTCGTAGGTGGCGCGTTTCTCGTTGTCGGAGAGGACGTCATAAGCCTCCTGCACCTCACCGAAGCGGTCGGCAGCCTGCGGGTCGTCCTTGTTGACGTCGGGGTGAAACTTGCGTGCGAGCCGGCGGTGCGCCTTCTTGATCTCGTCTGCCGACGCGCCGCGGGCTACGCCGAGAATGTCGTAGTAGTCTCGCTTGGCCATACGCGCGGCGGCATCGTAGGTGCGGGCGTGCAGTGCGTGAACAGAAGGAACGGTAATGCAAAGCAGCCGCGGGCAATACCCGCGGCTGCTTCGAACAGGACGTGAGTCGATGAAGCAGTTGACCTACTGGCCGACTTCGATCCGCTCGAAGGCGGTCAGGGTGCCGCCGCCGTGCTTCTTGACGTAGTCGCCGACGCTGCCCTTGTGCTTGTCGGGGTTGATGAAGTCCTGCTCGCTGAGGACCTTCTCGCGGTAGAACGCGTTCATCTTGCCCTCGGCGATCTTCTCGGCAATCTGCTCCGGCTTGCCAGTCGCCTTGGCCTGTTCGACGGCGATCTCCTTCTCCTTCGTCACCATGTCCGCCGGCACGCCCTCGCGGTTGAGAGCGACGGCAACGGGCTTGAAGGCGACAAGGTGCAGCCCAACATCGCTCAGAACTTCGTCCGGCGTATCAGCACTGTCCGTCGCGAGAAGGGCGGTCACCTTGTTTGTGACCGTGTAGTCGAACTTGCCGACCTTCTTGCCTTCGACAACCATCGTTCGGCCGAGCTGTACGTTCTCGCCGGTCTGCTGACTGACGGCCGTGAGCTTGTCACTGATGTTGCCGTCCTCGGCCGGCTTGGCGTCCACGTCTTCGAGCATAAGGTTAGCCGCAAGGTCCATCACTTCCTTCACGATTTCGTTGCGGGCCGTGAAGTCGGTGTTGCAGCGGACCTCGACGATGGCACCGCGGGTGTGCGTGCTGTTGACGTACGCCTGGACGCGGCCTTCGCCGGCCTCGCGTTCGGCGACCTTCGTCTTGACGCCCGCCTTGCGGAACGCCTCGATCGCGGCGTCGACGTCGCCGTCGTGCTCGACGAGCGCCTTCTTGCATTCCATCATCCCCAAGCCGGTACGCTTGCGGAGCTCATTAACTTGTGCGGCGGTGACGGGCATGTGGGGGAAAGTAGGAAGTGTGAATGCGGAAGGAGGAAGTGTCGGAACGGAGGCGAAGTCGAATGCACGATGCGGCTGTGTCTGACACTTCCGCATTCCGCATTTCTACTTCAAACTTGGCCTAGACCGGCAGTCCCACCGTCGCCTTCTCGGCCCCGACCGGCTCGGTCTTGGGCTCGGGCGTTTCGGGGCTGACGATGCCTTCGATGGTCACGGAGCGGCCGGGCTCGGCGGCGTCGATGGGGCCGGCGGTCGTGCGGGCGGTGTCGCTGTTGTCGGCCTTGAAGCGGGCGCGACTGCTGCGGCCCTTGGGCTTCTCGCCGGAGCTGGCGCCCTTCTTGTCAGCCGCGTCCGCCGATCGGCCCTGCATGCCCTCGCGGGCAGCGGCACCGAGCTCGGCCATGATGACCTCGATCGCCTTCATCGCGTCGTCGTTGCCGGGAATCGGCAGGTCGACGAGGTCCGGGTCGCTGTCGGTGTCGATCAGCGCGATCGTGGTGACGCCCAGCTTCTTGGCTTCCTTGACGGCAATTCGCTCGCGGCGGGTGTCGATGATGAACATGACACCCGGCATCTTCTCCATCTTGCGGATGCCCTCGAGGTTGGTCTTGATCTTGGTCCGCTCGCGACCGAGCGTGGACTGCATCTTCTTCGAGTACGTCTCGATCTCGCCGCTCGACCAGAGGGCGTCGAGTTCGTCGAGGCGGTTGAGGCGGGCGCGGATCGTGCGGAAGTTGGTCAGCGTGCCGCCGAGCCAGCGCTCGATGACGTAGTGCATGTTGGCGGCGTCGGCGTGCTCGCTGACGATGTCACGGGCCTGCCGCTTGGTGCCGACGAAGAGCACGTCCTTGCCGCTGGCGACGGTGTTCTGGATGAGCCGCTTGGCCCGCAGCAGGCCCTTGAGGGTTTCCTTGACGTCGATGATGTGGAACTTGCCCCGCTTGCCGTGGATGTACGGCTTCATCTTCGGGTTCCACTGCCGCGGCGGGTGCCCGAAGTGGGCCCCGGCGTCGATGAGACGCTTGACAAGCTCGGCCGGCGTTTCGGCGGGCTTGTAGAGGCCGTTCTCGTCGGTGGGAATGGAAGTCGCTTCGGGCGTGGTCGCGGTGGCGTCGGACATGAAGGAGATCTGCTTTCGCGTGAGCGGGCCTAGGGCCCGCCAGCCTTGCGGTGAATCCGGTGCCAGGGCCGGGTCGCCGCGTGGGGCTTGTGCGTCGGAAAAAGGGGAACCCGCGGCCTGGCGAGCGCGGGGCGGACAGGATAGGCCGCCCGGTGGCGAAAGTCGGCTGCGCTTCCTACACTGCTCGCCCCCCATCCCAAGGCTCGACCCCCGCCCGGCGACGTTGCTGGGCGAAGGGAGACGCAACCCATTGCCCCACCGACCTCCATGGCACTCTCCGGACCCCCCAAGCAGCAGATCGTCGACGACTACAAGCGCAAAGACAACGACACCGGCAGCCCGGAGGTGCAGGTCGCGATCCTGACCCGCCGCATCAGCGAGCTGACGGAGCACCTCAAGATCCACAAGAAGGACCACTCGAGCCGGCGTGGCCTGCTGAAGATGGTCGCGAAGCGGACCCACCTGCTCAAGTACCTGCAGCGGACGGACCGCCCGCGGTACCTGGAGCTGATCGGCCGACTCGGCCTTCGCAAATAGACGTATCTGAACGGGCACGGCCGAAGGGTCGTGCCCGCTTCGTTGTGGCGTCCCTGGTCGAGCCCGCCGCCCGGCCCGACGCGACGCCGCCGACCGCGGTGGTGCCTGCGATGTTCAGGCCCGGCGGTCGGTCCTTTATCAGCCGGCGGCGGACCCAGCAGGAACCCCAGCATGCAGAAAATCCAGGTAAGCAAAGAGATCGCCGGCCGCCCGCTGACGATCTCGACCGGCACCATTGCCAAGCAGGCCGCCGGCAGCGTCACCGTCCAGTACGGCGAGACCGTCATCCTCGCCGCCGTCGCCCGCGGCAAGCCTCGCGAAGGCCTCGACTTCTTCCCGATGCAGGTCGAGTACCGCGAGCGTCGCAGCGCCGCCGGCAAGTTCCCCGGCGGCTTCTTCAAACGAGAAGGTCGGCCCAGCGTCCGCGAGGTGCTGGTCATGCGCATGTGCGACCGCCCGCTCCGCCCGCTCTTTCCCAAGGGCTTCAAGGACGAGCTGCAGATCCACCTGACCGTCATGAGCTATGACGGCGTGAACGACCCGGACGTCCTGGCCGGCATCGCCGCGTCGGCGGCGCTCAGTGTCAGCGACATCCCCTTCGCCGGGCCCGTCGCGACCGTCCGCTGCGGCCTGACCGACGACGGCCAGGTCCTCATGCCGACCGTCGAGCAGCAGGAAGAAAGCGACATCGACCTCGTGCTCTCCGGCACGAAGGACGCGGTCAACATGATCGAAATCGGCGCCTTCGAGACCGAAGAAGACGAGACGGCGGACCTGATCGAGTTCGGCCACAAGGCGATCCAGGACATCGTCGGTCTCATCGAAGAGCTGGCCGAGAAGGCCGATGCGCCCAAGGAGAAGGTCTGGCTCGGCGAGCAGCCGACGGACCACGACGCCCTCGTCGAGAAGATCCACGGCATGGCCTTCGACAAGATCAAGGCCGCCAAGAAGGAAGAAAACAAGAAGCAGGAGCGCGGCAAAGCGGTCAAGGAGATCAAGCAGTCGGTCCTTGACGAGCTCGCCCCCGAGCCCGGCGACGACGCGCCGTACGCCCTGTACGACAACCAGACGAAGCTCGGCAAGAAGGTCAGCGACGCGTTCCGCGACGTCGAGAAGAAGGCGACGCGGGCGTTGGTGCTCGAAGGCGTTCGCCCCGACGGCCGTGGGCCGGATGACATCCGCGACATCAGCAGCGAGGTCGGCCTGCTGCCGCGTGTGCACGGCTCGGCGCTCTTTACGCGGGGCGAGACGCAGTCGCTCTGCACGGTCACGCTCGGCACCGCCGCTGACGAGCAGGCGGTCGACGGCCTGACCGAGGACTACCGGCAGAAGTTCATGCTGCACTACAACTTCCCGCCCTACAGCGTCGGCGAGGTCCGTCGTCTCGGCGGCGTGAGTCGGCGTGAGCAGGGCCACGGTGCGTTGGCCGAGAAGTCGCTGATCGCGGTGCTGCCGGAGATCGACGACTTCCCGTACACCGTCCGCATCATCAGCGACATCACGGAGTCCAACGGCTC
>CAYQCT010000052.1:0-18974 GCA_964416015.1 uncultured Tepidisphaerales bacterium | reverse complement strand
GGACGGTGCCTCGCAGTACCGGCAAAGTTGCGGGACCAGCCGTTGAGCAGCGACGACCAACCGGCGTGCATACGCGTCGTGGCCAGGTGCTCGCCCAACGCCAGCCGCACCCGTCGGCCGTTCGCCTTCATCCGGCGAAAGAGAAAGACATCCTCGCACGTCTGCGTCCGCGCCGCCGCGTGACCTCCGGCTTCGGCCAGAGCTTCGGGGCGAACGAGCAAGACTTGTCCGTTGGCCACGGCAGCGTCTGGACGGCTGTCGGCGTTCGTGTCGCTCGCGCGGAAGATCGTCAACCAGGCCGCGCCGGCGATCGGCGTCGTCAGCTTTTCCAGCAACGTCGGCAGCTCCGTCGCCGGCAGGAGCGACAGGGCATCCCAGCGTCCCTCCGCCGCCGCGACGCATCGGCGGACCGCGTCGGGTCGCAAGCTCACGTCGCTGTCAACAAACAACAGCCAGTCCGGCGTATCGCTCTCGTTCGCCACGGCATGGTGCAGCGCGTGCGGCTTGCCAAGCCAACCTTCGGGCACATCCTTCGTCGTGAGCTGGAGAACGCGAACCCGTCCCGCCTCCGCCGCCCGCTCCATCTGCTCGCCGGTGCCGTCGCGACTTCGGTCGTCTATCGCGACCAAATCGAGCCGGTCCTCGGGATAATCCTGCCGAAGAATCGCGTGCATCGTTGCCGCGATCATCTCCCGCTCGTCCCGCGCCGGCACGTAGACCCGCACGTGCGGTGCCGGCGTCGGCAACGCCCGCGGCTCGTCACGAAGCCGATCCAGCCGTCGTCGGCCCAGCAGTGTGAGCGCGAGCACGACGAACGAAAGCACCGGGCCGGTGACGATGTAGAAGATCGCCAAGGCCGTCACGCTATGACGCTCCCGCGTCCGAATCGTCCTCCGGCGGCCGGTCGATGTCCGGCGTGTCCGGCTCGCCGATGACGAACAGCTCGGTATCGCGGTCGAGCTCGTACGCGCGAGCCATGCGGAGCGCCGGGTCGACCGGCCGTGTCGGCGCGCCGTCCTCGACATCGACATCTGCAGCGGCCGGCGAGTCGAGCGGCGGACTGTGGATGTAGACGAGTTGGCCGGCCCGCGTCACGAACTCCTTGAAGTCAAGGCCGAGGTCGTCATCGACGGCCCGGTCGAAGCGTGCCTTGGTGCCCAGATCCGCAAATAGGTAGACGCCCTCGATGCGGATCGATTCGAAGTACCGCAGGTACGGCTCGATCTGCGCAGCAGCCTCAGCCTCCGTAGCGAGCTCTTCGGTCGCCGACGTGCAGCCGGCGATGAGGCACGCGGACAGTGATAACGCGACGTAGTTCATAGCGATCCCGTCAAACGATCGGCGGCTTCGGCGTAGCGGCGACGCGTGCCCTCGACCACCGCCGTCGGCAACTCCGGTCCGGGCGGCTGGCGGTCCCAGTCGAGCGTTGCAAGGTACTCGCGAACGTACTGCTTGTCATAGCTGGGCTGATCCCGCTCGCCCGGCCGCCAATCATCGGCGGGCCAGAAGCGGCTGGAGTCGGGCGTGAAACATTCGTCAGCGAGCCGAAGCTGCCCGTCGGCGTCGTGTCCCCACTCGAGCTTCGTGTCGGCGATCAGGATGCCGCGCGCGGCCGCGTGGTTCGACGCCTTCTGATACAGACGCAGCGTCTTATCGCGTAGCTGCGCCGCCAGCTTTTCACCCACGACATTGGCCATTGTGGCAAAACTGACGTTCTCGTCGTGCCCTTCTTCGGCCTTCGTCGCCGGCGTGAAGATCGGCTCCGGCAGGCGGTCGTGCTCGCGCAGCCCGGTCGGGAGCTCAACGCCACAGACGCGGCCGCTCTGTTGATATTCGCGCCACCCGCTGCCGGCGAGATAGCCGCGGGCGACGCACTCGAACGGCACGATCTTCAGCTTGCGCACCACCATGACGCGTTCTGCCAGCTCCGCCTCGGCTTCTACAAGTTCGCTCGGAACTTCCAGCGAAACGAGGTGATGCGGCGTCTTCAGGAAGTTAAACCAGAAGGCCGCCACCTGAGTAAGAAGCCGCCCCTTGCCGGAGATCAGGGTCGGCAGGATCACGTCGTACGCGCTGACGCGATCGCTGGCGACGATCAGCAGATGACCCGGCAGGATGAGTTCGAGGTCGTACACGTCCCGCACCTTCCCCCGCCGCATCGGCAGACGGCGCAAGACGGCCGGTTGCTCGGGAGTCGCGGCCATCGAGCGAGCTTACGTCGGCACCCGGCTGATCATCGTCAGTGGAAGAATCGCACAGACGAATTGAGGAAGCACCCGATCCGGTCGATGCAGAAGCGTCGGGCGGCGGCCCGTCGTATCAAGAGCAGCCAGCGGCCTGGACCGCGGCCTCTTCGCCGACTTGCCGGGGGCGAGAGAGTCGTCGCTCGAGCGGAAGGTACGGACATCACCCGGCTCGACGAGTTGTTCGTCTAGGCCGAACATCATTGGAACGCTGTCGCACCTACGGTCGCCGCATGCCGGAGGCCGTTTCGCGTGAGGAGAAGGTGCGTCGACGCGGCAAGTCGAAGGACGCCTCGCCGATGCCGGCCGATGTGGTGCGGAAGCTCCTGGACGCAGACGAATTGCACGCGCTCGCCGACGCCGTGACGCCGGGCGCGGCGGTGCTCGTCAGCGGCTTGTGGGGCAGCAGCGTCGCCCTCGCCGCCGCGGCCGTCGGCATGCACGGCGAGCGGCCGGTGTTGCTCGTCTGCGGCCACGTCGACGAAGCCGACGACCTGGCGGACGACGTCGAGCTCTTCAGCGGCGAACGGCCCGAAGTGCTGGTTGCGCTCGAAACCGCCGGCGGGCTCGGGAAGGCGAGCGAGGAGCTGGTTGCGGATCGCATGCGGCTGCTGACGCGGCTTGCCGCCGGAAAGACGCCGCAGTTTCTCGTCGCGCCGATCCAGGCATTGATGCAGGCGGTGCCCGAAGCCGACGAGCTGCGGCATCTGACGCGGCTCGTGCGAACGGGCGAGGAGACGGAGCCCGAGAAGCTCATCGTTTGGCTCAGCGACCACGGCTACAACCGGCTCGATCAGGTCGAAGTGCCCGGCGATTTCGCCGTCCGCGGCGGCATCGTCGACGTGTACCTGCCGGGCAAGTTCGACACCGCCGACGACAGCGGCCTGATGCAAATCGGTATGCCGGTCCGCATCGACTTCTTCGGTGACCAAGTCGAGACGATCAAGCGGTTCAACATCGACACGCTCGGCAGCGAGGGGCCGCTGCATGACGTCGAGCTCGTCGACCTTCGCGGCAAGCTCGACGACACCGGCACGACGAGTGTTCTGTCGTATCTTCCAGAGAATGCGGCGGTTTTCCTGTGGGCGCCGCTCGAGATCGCCGAGCAGGCCAAGGCGTACCTGACGCGGGCACCGGACCAGCGCGGGCTGTACCCGTTGTCGAGCGTGCTGCAACTCGTTGGCGATCGGCCGACGGTCGAGGCGACGCAATTTGAGGCGGCCGGCGTGTCGCTGGTGAAGGAGAGCGAGCCGACGAAGCTCAAGCTGCCGGTGCGAAGTCTGCAAAAGTTCGAGCGCGAGCCGAAGGCGGCGTTGCTCGAGCTGGCGGAGCTTTCGGCAACGCACAACGTGACCGTCTTCTGCGAGAACAACGGCGAAAAGAAGCGGTTTTGCGAGCTTCTTGATGCCGAGTCGCCGGGAGCGTGCGGACGCGTCGACACACCTGTCGGCTACCTGCACCGCGGATTCGTATGGAACGAGGAAGGAGGAACGCTGAATGAGGAATGCTCGGATCCGGAACATTCCGCATATAGCATTCCTCATTCCGCATTCGCTCTACTCGGCCACCACGAGATCTTCCACCGATTCGAACTTCGCCGCCGCGTCAAGAACAAGGGCGTCGCGACGAAGCAGATCGATAGTTTTCTCGACCTCAGCGTCGGCGATTACGTCGTTCACGTTGCCCACGGCATTGCCAAGTTCACCGGCATGCAGACGATGGAGAAGGAAGGCAAAAAGGAGGAATATCTCACGCTTCGCTTTGCAGAGAATGCCGCTCTTCACGTGCCGGCAAGTCGCATCAACTTGGTGCAGAAGTACGTGGGCGGATTTAGCGGCCACCCGACGCTCTCACGGCTCGGCGGGACGGCGTGGGAGAAGCAGAAAGCGAAGGTCGCCGATGCCGTGATGGACATGGCCAGCGACCTGCTCGACGTCCAGGCGACGCGGGCGGCGCGGGTCGGACACCCGTTCCCGAGCGATACCGAATGGCAACGCGAGTTCGAGGCGGAATTCCCATACACGCCGACGGACGACCAAGTCACGGCCGCCGACGACATCAAGGGCGACATGGTCCAGCCCAAGCCGATGGACCGCCTGCTCTGCGGCGACGTCGGCTACGGCAAGACAGAGATGGCCATGCGCGGCGCCTTCAAAGCCGTCGAAGCGGGCAAGCAGGTCGCCGTGCTCGTGCCGACGACGGTGTTGGCCGAGCAGCACGAACGCTCTTTCAAGAGCCGCATGGCGAGCTACCCGTTCACGATCGAAAGCCTCAGTCGCTTCAAGACGACGAAGCAGGCGAAGGAGATCATCGAAGGCCTGAAAGAAGGACACGTCGACATTGTCATCGGCACACACAAGTTGCTCGGCAAGACGGTCGCCTTCAACGATCTCGGCCTGGTCGTCATTGACGAGGAACAACGGTTCGGAGTCACGCACAAGGAACGCCTGAAACAGCTGCGAACGCAGGTCGACGTCCTGACCATGAGCGCGACGCCGATCCCGCGGACGCTTCACATGGGCATGGTCGGCTTGCGGGACATTTCTTCACTCACGACGCCGCCGCAGGATCGGCGGTCCATCGTGACGGAAGTGCTCGCGTACGACGAGGAGCGGATCCGCCTGGCGATGGTGCGGGAGCTGCAACGCGAAGGGCAGATTTACTTCGTCCACAACCGCGTCAGCGACATCTACGACATGGCGGCGAAGGTGCAAAGCATGGTCCCCGACGCCCGCATCGTTGTCGGCCACGGCCAGATGGAGGGCGACGCGATGGAGAAGACGATGCTCAAGTTCATCCGTCACGAGGCGGACGTTCTTGTAAGCACGACCATCATCGAAAGCGGACTCGACATTCCGAACGCCAACACCATGTTCATCAACGGTGCCGACCGCTTCGGCCTGAGCGAGCTTCACCAGTTGCGCGGCCGCGTCGGACGGTACAAGCACAGGGCGTACTGCTACCTGCTTCTGCCGCCGGATCGGCCTGTGACGGAAGTGGCGGCGAAGCGACTGAAGGCGATCGAGGAGTTCAGCCACCTTGGTGCAGGCTTCAAGATCGCGATGCGTGACCTCGAGCTTCGCGGCGCGGGCAACATCCTCGGCCCGGAACAGTCCGGCCACATCGCGGCCGTCGGGTACGAGATGTACTGCCAGCTCCTCGAGCAGGCGACGCGGCAGCTGAAGGACGAGCCGGACCCGACGCAGCCGGAGGCGCACGTCGAGATCGACGTCGCCGCATTTATCCCGAAGGCGTACGTGCAGAACGACCGCCAGCGGATGGATCTGTACCGCCGGCTCACGCGGTGCACGAGCGTCGAGCAGATCCGCCAGCTTCGCCAAGACGTCGCCGACGCCTTCGGCGAGCCGCCGCGGCAGATGGAGGTCGTCTACGCCCTGACCGAGCTCCGCCTGCTCGCCAGCTACTTCGGCATCGACTCGGTTGTTCGCAACGCCCCCGACGTCATCCTCGGCGTCCGCGACGCGGGCAAGGCGCAGCAGGCCTTGACCGGTGCGCCCGGCTCGCTCCGCGTTGTTGACTCGTCGACGATCTACCTTCGACCGCCGGCGGTTTTTCTAGAGCCGGACGCGTTGCTGATGACGTTGCGCAACCTGTTGCTCAAGAGCTACGACGGCCAGCACGCCGCGGCATGATCGCTACGGTGCGGCCATGGATGACGGACCGTGGCGAGCGAAGAACGTGATCTGGATCTTCGGCGATCAGCACCGGGCGCAGACGCTCGGCTACGCGGGCGACCCGAACGTCCACACGCCGCACCTCGATCGCATGGCCGCCGAGGGCGTCGTCATGAACGGCGTCAGCGGCTGCCCGCTCTGTTGCCCGTACCGCGGCTCCTTGCTCAGCGGCCGCTACGTCCATGAGGCAGTGCCAGGGCACGAGAAGCAGCTCGATCCCGCCCTGCCGACCGTCGCCACCGCCTTCAACGACGCCGGCTTCCACACGGCCTACTTCGGCAAGTGGCACGTCGACGGGCACCACGAACGCGATCTGCGCGGCGCGTTCCACATCGTCCCCCGCGAGCGACGCGGCGGCTTCGATACGTGGGTCGGCTACGAGAACAACAACGCCCAGTACGACTGCCACGTACACGGCCATGACAATGAAGACGAGGTCGAACATTACAAGCTTCCCAACTATGAGACGGAGGCCTTGTCCGACCTGTTCATCGAACACATCGAGCGTCGCAACCAGGCCGGCGGCCGATTCTTCGCCGCCTTAAGTGTGCAGCCGCCGCACGATCCGTACGTCGCGCCTCCAGAGTTCGCCCGGCAGCACAACGCCGCCGACGTCCAGCTTCGGCCGAACGTCCCGGCGATTCCGTGGGTCGAGAAGCGGGCCCGCCGGGAGCTGGCTGGGTACCACGCGATGATCGAGGACCTCGACCACCACGTCGGCCGGATCCGGGCGAAGCTGACGCAGCTTGGCCTGCTCGAAGACACTGTGATCGTATTCTTCAGCGACCACGGCGATCTGCATGGAAGTCACGGGCAATTTAAGAAAACGAGCCCGCTCGAGGAGAGCATCCGCGTGCCGATGATCGTGTCGGCCGGCGCGGACTTGTACGAGCACCAGCGGGCGCATCGGCCGAACGTGCTGGTGAACCACGTCGACCTGATCCCGACGTCGCTCGGCCTCTGCGGGCTCGAGGTGCCGGACTGGTGCCGCGGGACGGACCTGTCGGGCCACTTCATCAAGGAGAAGTCAGCGGACGTGCCGGATTCGGCGTTCCTGCAGTTCGTCGAGCCGACCGGCCACGGCCACAGCGTCGGCCGGCCGTGGCGTGGCATTGTTACGAGTGACGGCTGGAAGTACGCTTGCTTCAAAAACCAGCCGTGGCTCATGTTCGACCTGAACGAGGATCCACACGAGCAGGCGAATCGGGCACACGATCCGGCGTTTCTACAGAAGCGTCAACAATTGCACGATCGGCTGCGGCAGTGGATCGACGAGACACGCGACACTTTCGCACTCGCGGCAGACTCCGCCTGACGCGGCCGCAGCACGGGATATGCTCGCACATGCCGACGCAGCTGGAGCGACGCCATCTCGAGTTTCAGGAGCTGGATGAAGCTGTCGTTGAGGCGCGGCGTCTTCTGGACGGCGGTTACACGCGGGCGGGCCAATGGTCGCTCGGCGGCGTTTGTCAGCACCTGACGATGACGCAGGACGGCAGCCTCGACGGCTTCGACATGTGGCACATGCCTTGGCCGATCCCGCCAATCATGCGGCGGATCGCGCTGTCGCCCAAGGCGATGGCCAAGCCGATGCCGGCGAATGCACCGTCGCCAAAGCGGATGAAGCCGACGGCGGCGGATTCCGAAGACGCCGAGCGAGTCGCGGCCTTCGAGGCATCGTGCCAGCGGGTGATCGAGCGGCTCGGCAACGGCGGCAAATTCGAGCGAAGCCCGCTGTTCGGCGATCTCGGGCCAGACGGCTGGAACGCTTTGCACGTCAAGCACGCCGCGCACCACCTCGGTTTTCTCCTGCCGGACGGCGTGGCATGAGCGGGCGGCGACGAAAGCCGGCGGCGCGGGACAAGCGAGGCCAGGCCGGAGCCGGTGGCAGGACGGATTGGCAGCCGGTGGCGAATTGGTATGACGAGCTGGTTGGCGACGAAGGTAGCGAATACCACCGCGAGGTCGTGCTGCCGGGAGTCCTACGGCTGCTGGCGGGGGGCGATGCCGGCATGCGGGGGCGGCGGATCCTCGACGTGGCCTGCGGGCAAGGGGTGCTCTGCCGGCGGCTTGTCGAGGCCGGGGCGGAGCCGGTGGGCGTGGATCTGGCGCCGGACCTGGTGCAGGCGGCCCGGCAACGGTCGCCCGACCTGCCCTTCTTCATTGGCGATGCACGGACACTTGGCGACGTGCGCGATCTCGCCGGACCCTTCGATGCCGCGGCGATTGTGCTCGCCATTGCGAACATCCAGCCGATTCGGCCGGTGCTCGAAGGCGTAGCCGGGCTGCTCCGCGACGGCGGCTCGGTCGTCATCGTCACGAACCACCCGGCCTTCCGCGGCCCGGGAGCAACGGCGTGGGGATGGGACGCGGAGGCCGAGACGCAGTACCGGCGGGTCGATCGCTACCTGCTGCCGCGTAAGGAGCCGATCACAACGCACCCGGGCGACGAGCCCTCCGGCTACACGTGGAGCTTCCACCGGCCGATCGGGCTCTACGTCAAGGCGTGTCGGCAGGCGGGCTTGCTCGTCGATGCGATGGAGGAATGGCCGAGCCACAAACGCAGCGGGCCCGGACCTCGGCAGGCGGCGGAGGACCGGGCACGGCAGGAGATTCCGATGTTCCTCGCTCTGCGAGCCGTGAAGATCACACGGTGAGCTGTAAGAGCTACACGGTGAAGCTGCTGCCGCAGCCGCAGGTGCTGCTGGCGTTCGGATTCTTGAAGACGAAGCCGGTGTGCAGGCCTTCGCCGTGGAAGCCGATCTCGACGCCATCGAGGTAGAGCAGGCTTCGCTCGTCGCAGACCATTCGAAGACCTTGCGATTCCATGGATTCCTCGCCCTCTTCGGGGCCGTCGTCGAGTTCGACGAGGTCGAGGGTGTATTGGAAGCCGCTGCAGCCGCCGCCCTTGACGCCGACGCGGAGGAAGGTTTTGGCTTCGTCGAGTTCCTGGTCGCGGATGTACTCGCGGACCTCATCGGCGGCCGAGGCCGAGAGGGTGACGGGCGAGCCGGTGTCGGTTCCGGGACGATCGAGGGTGGCGGTGTCGCTCATAGTCGTTCGGTGAGGGCGCGGCCGATTGCGACCACGTATCAGAGTCTACGCGTTCGATGGCCTGTGGGTCGGCGAGAATCGCGGTGAAACTGCCGGCCCGTTCCATCAGCCGTCGGTGCCGATGAGCGACACCTCGGCCTCGGCAAGATCCGTCGTGACGTGGTTCGGCAGCGGCAGCGGGTGCTCGCTGACCGCTTCGACACGGTCCGGCGGAAGCAGATTCTGCTCGAGCATCCAGCGGGAGACGACCGCGGAGATGCGGGCATCGAGTTCCTCGGCGTCGGCTTCGGCGATGGCGTTGGCGGAGTCGTCGTGACCCTGGTCACGAAGACGCTGCTCGAGGCCGTCGAGCAGGTCGTCTACGAGGCCGTCGGTCGGTGGGCGGACGTGAGCGACGCGGCCGACCCAGATGCCGTCCGTTTGCGTCGGCCAATTCGACAGGGCCGCCTCGGCGGCGCGGCGGGCGGCGGCGCGGGTGGCGAAGCGGCCGCGGAAGCTCTCGCGGTCGAGGCTGTAAGCGTAAGCGTGGCCGGCGGTTTTCGTGTCGTCGGAGACGATCGGTTCCAGTGTCGAGAACATGGTGGTTTCCTTGGCTGCCCGGTGCTGACTCTTTGTCGGGCATTTGCACGTCGCGCCATCACCCGCAAGCGGTTACGCTCTGCGGCATGACGACATCGGTGGCGACGCGATCCGGCGCGGTAACAAGAACCGTGCCGAACCCGACCGCGACGCAGCAGGACGAGGCCGTCCCACCCGTGCCGTTGCTCGATCTGCGGCTGCAATACAAGACGATTCGCGACGAGATCCGCGGGGCTATGGATCGCATTTGTGAGACGCAGGCGTTGGTGCTTGGTCAGGAAGTCGCGGACTTTGAAGCCGCACTCGCCGCCGCTTGCGGCACGCGACATGCCGTCGGTGTGTCCAGCGGAACCGACGCACTCATCGCGGCGATGATGGCCCTGAACGTGGGACCGGGCGACGAGGTCATCGTGCCGGCGTTTACCTTCTTCGCCACCGCGGGTTGCGTCAGTCGTCTCGGCGCGACGCCGGTCTTTTGCGACATCGACCCGCGGACGTTCAACCTCGTGCCGTCGCTCGTCGCCGAGAAGATGACGCCGCGGACGAAGGCAATCGTGCCGGTGCACCTCTTCGGCCAGTGTGCCGACACGGCGGCGATCAACGAGATCGCGTGCGACCCGAAGCTGGACCGGCCGGTGTGGGTTCTTGAGGACGCGGCCCAAGCGATCGGCGCGACCCGCGACGGCAAGCCGGCCTGCTCGCAGGGCTGGTGCGGAGCACTTAGTTTCTACCCGACAAAGAATCTCGGCGCGTTCGGCGACGCGGGCGCGGTCTGTTGCGACGACGACGCCTTCGCCGACCGGCTGCGGAAGCTCCGCGTCCACGGCAGCTGGCACACGTACTACCACGACGAGGTCGGCGGCAACTTCCGCATTGACGCGCTGCAGGCGGCCGTGCTGCAGGTCAAGCTCCGCCACCTGCCCGCTTGGACCGCCGACCGTCGTCGGCACGCGGCGATCTACGACGAGGCCTTCGCCGGTTCGCCCGTCGTCCCGCCGCACATCGACGCGGGATGCGAGAGCGTCTACAACCAGTACGTCGTCCGGGTGAAAGATCGTGACGCCGTGCGGGCTCGCCTCAACGAGCGTGGCATCGGCAGCGGCGTTTACTATCCGCTGGGCCTGCACCTGCAGACGTGCTTCGCCGACCTCGCACATCGTGCCGGCGACTTCCCGGCGACGGAGGCGGCCTCGCGCGAAGTGCTCGCACTGCCGATCTTCCCGGAGCTGACGCCGGAGCAAGTCCGGCGTGTCGCGGACGAAGTTCTTGCAGCGGTAGGTGCGTGACGCGGGCTTGTCCGTAGGAGCCGTTTAAAAACGAGTAGGGTGGGCCCCGGCCCACCGTCTGTCCTTGGCCGATCTTGCGAATTTCGATGGTGGGCTAGGGCCCACCCTACACCGGATTTGTCTTCTCAAGAGGCGTCTAGCACCGGAAGCTCGGAGGAAGAACGCTTCACTGTAATCAGAAGTTTGCGAGCCGCGGTCCCACTGCTTGCGGCTCGGTTCATTGGATGTTGTGGTACCGCGAGATTCAGAAGGGACAGATCGTTCCCGATCTTGTCTGAAAAAGTAGCAGCGGCGGCTCGCCGCTGCCTCTGGATCCGGGATCTTCTGCGACAACGGACGGCAGCGGCGAGCCGCCGCTGCTACGACCCGAGTTCTCGAACGGCACCTAGTCGCCCTTGTGCTTCCAGCAGTACCACGTTCCGACAGTCCGCCACGGTCGCCAGCTCTCGGCGAGTTCAGCCGTCTCCTTCTCTGTCGGCCGCTCGGTGAGACCGTGAACCTGGCGAAGTCCCTCGCGAAGGCCGAGGTCGCCGACGGGAAGCACGTCGGGGCGGAGCAGGACGAACATCAGATACATCTCGGCGGTCCAGACGCCGACGCCTTTGACTTCGGTCAGGCGACGTACGACTTCCGCGTCGTCCTCTTCCGCCAAGGCCGGCAGGTCGAGCTGCTTGCGGTCGACGCGGGTTGCGAGGTCGATCAGATAGCTCCGCTTCTGCCGACTGATGCCGCAGTGACGGATGTCGTCGTCCGGCCAGACGCGGGTGCTGTCGGGCGATAGCGCAGCAACGACCCGACGCGGCGTCACCTCTCCGAGCCGGTGGCGGAAGCGGGCGTAGAGCGTTTCGGCACCCTTGAACGACAGCTGCTGGTTGAAGACGCTCAGCACGAGGGCCGCGAAGGGATCCGGCAGCGGCTTGAGCAGGCATGGTCCGACTCGTTTGACGACGAGCCGCAGCAGCGGGTCGCGGCGGGCGACGTGTCTCTCGCCGCGGGACCAGTCGACGGCGTCGGCGGCGGGATCGAACCACATCGGGGCCGACAATACGAAGAATGGCTCGTACGCTCGGGCTGTGACGGATGAACCGCTGGCTGCCGCCCTGTCGTTGGATGCCGAACCGTTGTCCGCCGCCGAGACGGAGGCCGACGTGCAGGCCCCGCTGTCGGCGGCGTTGGACGAGGTGCGTCGGCGGATCGAAGCTGCCTGCGACCAAGCCGGTCGGCGGACGGGCTCCGTGACGCTGGTTGCCGTCACCAAGTACGCCTCGCCCGAGCAGGTACGGGCCGCGGTGCGACTCGGCTTGGGTGATTTTGGCGAAAACTACGTGCAGAATCTGCAGCAGCGGGCCGAACAGATCGCCGGCTTCCACGCTGACCTCGCCGCGAACAAGGAAGGCGACGTCGCGCCGCAGGTCCGTTGGCACATGGTCGGGCACCTGCAGCGGAACAAGGTCAAGGTCGTCCTGCCGCACCTGACAATGCTGCAGACTCTCGACTCGCTCCGGCTCGCCGAAGAGCTTGACGCGACGGCGGCCCGCGTTCTCGGGGAGGACGCGCGAGTGCCCTGCCTGATGCAGGTCAATTGCAGCGGCGAAGGCCAGAAGTCCGGCGTTGCGGTCGGCGCGGCCAAGCATCTGGCGGAGCAGATCCTAGAGCTGCCGCGCATCCGCCTGATGGGCCTGATGACGATGGCTGCGCACGGCGTCGAACAGGACGAAGCGCGGCACACGTTTTCCCGATGTCGCGAGATCTTCGAGGAGATCGCCCGTGCCAACATCGGCGGCGAGGACTTTCGGCACCTGTCGATGGGCATGAGCGACGACCTCGAAGCCGGCATCCTCGAAGGCAGCACCATCGTCCGCGTCGGCTCTGCCCTCTTCGGTGCAAAGCCGGACGACGAGGCGCAGGCCTGAGCCACTTCCTGACCGACAACCCGTAGGATCCTGACGGCGTGTACCACATCGGCCAGTTCCGCCCGGCGCTCTACGCGCTCGTCACGCTCGGCCTGACCGGCTACGGCCTGGCGGTCGGCGGGCTCGGGTTGTGGGCGTTGTCGATTGCGCTCGTCGCGCTCAACTGGAACCTCGTCCGCACGGACCGCTTTCGACCGATCCCGCGGCTGCTGGCGAACCTCGTCACCGTCGCCGCCGGCGGATGGGCGGTGCTGCGGATCTCGCGGGGCGAGCAGCCGATCGAGCCGGTCGGCGTCTTTCTCATCGCGTTGCAGCTCGTCAAGCTCTACGAGCAACGCGGCAATCGCGACAGCGGGCAGCTCATCGTGCTCTCGCTGCTGACCGTCGTCGCCGCGGCCATGACGGCCGGCGGCACGTCGCTGCTGTTCGGCCTGCTGTTGGCGGCGTGGGTGCTGTTGTCGCTGTACACGTGCCTGCTCTTTCACCTCAAGGTAGAGACCGACGCGGCCCGGCGGGCGGTGTTGGTCGACGACGAGCAGCGTGACCATGCCGCCCTCGACCCGCGACTTCGGCAGGATCAGTCGCGGCTCGGAAGCAGCCTGCGTCGACTCACTGCCGCCGTCGCGGTCGGCTCCCTCGGTTGTGCCGCGGCGATCTTCGTCGCCTTCCCGCGGGGCAGCGGCGGGAACATGCTCTGGCGTGTCCCAAGCTTCACGCCGGAGCAGGCCGTCGTTGGGTTCAGCGGATCGGTCGGTTTTCAGGACATCGCCCGGATCCAACAGAACAACGACCTCGTCGGCCACGTGACGATTCACGGGCCGCATGCGGGAGCCGTCTATCTGCGGGGCAATGCGCTGGATCTCTACGTAAGCGACCCGGCAGCGCCGAATCGGTGGACCTGGGTTCGTTCGCCGGAGCTCGAGCAGCGGGCGCGGGAGGAGTCGCTGGCGTTGGAGAAGATTCACACGGTCGACCCGCGGCCGATGCCGACGAGCCGAACGTTGACCAAGTTCGAGGTCGACCTGTTGCCGACGGGGACCGATGCGGCGTTCGTGCTCGACGGCACACGGCAGTTCCGGCTGGAACAGCGGGTCAGCGGCGCCACGAGACTGATCTGGATGAGCGACGGCACGCTTCGCTTCGGCGGCGGCTTGACGCGGCCCGTGCGGTACACGGCGTGGAGCACGCGTTCGATCCCGAGCGGCTGGGCCGGCGCTCCGCTGTGGCTGCCGACGGAGCAGGTCGATGAGCCGGACGCGTGGCGTTATCCAACGGCCGGGCCGGTCCGGCAGCGTCAGCGAGCGGAGGCGATGCGGTTGCTGACGCGAGACGTCGTGGCCGGCGGGAACCTGCTGGAAGAGCTGCGTGGTGCCTCGCCCGAGGAACGGCGAGCCTGGATGCACTCGCGCCTCGGGCAAAGACAAGCATTGCAGAAGCCGTTGAATAACTCAGTCCTGCGAGGCATTGTGGACGTGCCGGCGGAGGCGGGCGTGCCGCGCGTCGCGCCGGCCCCACCGAGTGCGGGGCTTGTCGCTTTCGCTTTGGATCCGGATGTTTCTGGCCGGACGGCTGACGGCGAATCGCTGGCGGCGTTGCGGCTGGAGCGGGCCGGGACGACGGAGCTGGATGGCCGGATCGCAGAGTCGGTCGAGCGGTACCTGCGGGACGAGTTCCTGTACTCGCTCGACATCAGCGCCGCCGCCACCGCCCTACCGCCGACGACGGATCCGCTGGAATGGTTCGTCTCCGAGGACGGTCGCCGCGGGCACTGCGAGTTCTTTGCCGGGACCATGGTACAGGTGCTGCAATCTCTCGGCATCCCGGCGCGGGTCGTCGTCGGCTTCCGCACGAGCGACTACAACCCGCAAATCGGCCGACACACGATTCGGCAGAGCGACGCGCACGCCTGGGTCGAAGCTTTGACGGATCGCGGCTGGCGGCGGTTTGACCCGACCGCGACGCGGCTCGCAGCGGGCGAGACGGCCGGCGCGGTCGGCCGCTTCACCGACGCGATCCGCCAGTGGGGCGAATGGCTGCAGTACAAGTGGCAGAATAGCGTTATCGCCTACGACCGCGAGACGCAGGACGGCGTGCGTGTGACGCTAATCACCGAGGTCGACCGCCGCATCGCCGAGGCCCAGAGCAACGCCCGGCGGGACGACGCCGACACCGGCGCAAGCTGGTTTGCGTGGCTCCGCAGCAACGTCCTGGGCTACCTCGACGGTGCGCTCCGCCGGCTCGGGATCAACGAAGGCGTGGCCGGCGCGACCGCGACGATCGCGGGCTTCCTGATTGTTCTTCTGCCGGTCGCGGCGTTGGCGGCGGTAGCGTGGTTCGCACTCGAGCGTTGGCGGCTGCGGCGTCGCGTGCGTCGGATCGGCCTTGACGACCTGCCGCCGCACGAGGCACAGCAGATGGCGAAGAATCTGCAGTTCTACGACGAGCTGCAACGCCTGCTCGAGCGGCACGGCCGGCGGCGTCATGCGGCGCAGACGCCGCGGGAGTTTGCCGGATCGCTCGCCGACCTGCCGCCGTCGGCGTTCGCGGCCGTTGAGGGTCTGACAGACGTCTTCTATCGCGTCCGCTACGGCCACGGCCGCGTCACGCCGCTGCGGCGTCGCTGGTTGCAACGCGTCGTCGACCGCCTCGCAGGAACGCTGCAGGCGGGATGAGCGAACTACCGGCAGCCTTGAACCTGTCCAGAACACCTACGGCCGCAGCGACCGGTGCAACCCCTGCGGCGGTCCGCTGATCGACGGCCGATTGTGCAGCGGGACCGGCTCGCCGGTGGCAGGATCTTGTTCGGCCTGCGTCGCCTTGTCCTTCGGCATCGACAGCGCGTCGCCGTCGAAGAGGCCGGCGACGCGGAGGGGCCGGTTGCTGATGAACCAGATCTCGCCGTCGGCGTTGCTCAGCACAAAGTAGGCCTCGCTCGTCTCGCTCGGGTTGTACATGCCCAGGACCTTGTAGATTCGGCCCGTGTCGAATCGGCCGTCGCGGACCGGGTGCGGGGTCGGGGCGAAACGCCCTTCATAAGGTTCGATCGCGACGTACAGCCGTTCGTTGATGTCCATGTCGGGTTCCATGAAGTGGGTGCCGGTAAGGGTTCCAACAAAGACGGTGCCAACGCGCCCCGGTGCGTCCGCGACGATCCGCCTTCTACTTTGTCGGTTGCGAGGCCGCCTCGGCTGAGGCAGGCTGTTGGCGTGACGACCGACGAAGACGCTCGGCCGCTGCGTACGACCATCACCCGCGGGATCTGGCTGGCGGCGGCGTTGCTCGCGGTCCTGTACCTCGCGTGGCAGCTGCAATGGGCGGTCGCGCTAATCTTTCTGGCGATCGTGGTGGCCGTCTTCTTCCGCACGGGCGGCGACCTGATGACTCGGATCGTCGGTCGGCGGCACCGGCATCTGGGGCTCGCGGCATTTTGTGTGCTGTTGGTGCTCGCGACGGCCGGGCTGTTCCTGACGGCGGTGCCGCTGCTCGTAGGCCAGTCGGACGAGCTCGTCACCGGCTGGAAGCAGGCCGGCGGGCAGGCCGAAGCCTTCTTGCAGGAGCGTGCGTGGGGGCAGTACGTGCTGGACCAGCTGGACGCGACGGACCTGAACGAAGTCGCCGGCGGCCGGGCGATGTCGCTGCTGGGCCGCGGCACGAGCGCCGGCATCGCGGCGATTTTTCTCCTGTTTACGGGCCTCTACCTCGCCGCCGAGCCGGACATGCACCGTCGCGGCGTGCTCTGGCTCACGCCGCCCCGCCTCCGCAGCCGGGCGAACAAAGCTTTGCTCGCGGCAGGCGAGGCGCTGCAGAAGTGGATCCTCGGCCAAGTGGCCGCCATGGCGACCGTCGGCGTCCTCAGCGGCGTCGGCTTGTTCGTCCTGGGCGTCCGGCTCTGGCTGCTGCACGCCGTCCTGGCCTTTTTGCTCTGCTTTATTCCCAACTTCGGCCCCGTTGCCAGCGTGTTGCCGCCGGCGTTGATCGCGCTCTCGATGGACGGCGGCCGGTTCCTCGGCAGCGGGCCGCAGCTCGCCGCGGCCGTCGTCGTGCTCTACCTCGGCATCCAGCTCGTTGAGAGCTACCTCACGACGCCCTTGATCCAACGCAAGGCCGCCGACCTGCCCCCGGCACTTCTGATCGCGACGCAGCTCGTCCTGGGCCTCCTGCTCGGCCTAACAGGCCTTGCCACGGCCGCCCCGCTGCTGGCGGTGCTGGTCGTGGTCCTGCCCATCCTCTGGATTCACGGCGACGTCGAGCACGACTCGCCGATGAAGGCGGCCCCGGCGGGCACTTCTGAAGGAGCCGACGGCGGCGTCTCCTAGGGTTGGTCTCGTGTCCGCCAACCTGACCGACCGCCGCTACCTCGTGTCGTTCAAGGCCGGTCGGTTGCCGCAGCGGCAGTGCGACGTCCTCGTCGTCGGCGGTGGCGTGGCCGGCCTCCGCGCCGCCATTGCCGCCGCCGACGGTGGTGCCGACGTCGTCCTGTTGAGCAAGGACACCGTCGTCGAGAGCAATACCTGGTACGCGCAAGGCGGCATCGCGGCCGTGCTGTCGCCGCTCGACTCCATCGACGCCCACGTCCACGACACCATGAAGGTCGGCGGCGGCCTCTGCGATGCCGATGCCGTCCGGCTTGTCGTCGAGGAGGGTCCGGAGCGTGTCCTCGAGCTGCTGCGTTGGGGCGCGAACTTCGATACCGACGCCTCCGGCGGCAACCCGTACGACCTTGCCTTCGGCCTCGAAGCCGGCCACTCCGCTGCGCGGATCCTGCACGCCTTCGGCGACGCGACCGGCCGCGAGCTGTCGAACACGCTCGTCCGCACCGTCCGCGAGCGTGAGAACATCACGGTCGTCGAGCGAGGCTTCGCCGTCGATCTCGTTACCGATCAGGAGACCGACGCCTGCATCGGCTGCCTCGCCCTGCTCGACGGTCGGCTGACGGTCGTCTGGGCGAAGCAGACCGTCCTCGCCACCGGCGGCGCGGGCATGTTGTTCCGCGAGACGACCAACCCGAAGATTGCCACGGCCGACGGCATCGCGATGGCCTACCGGGCCGGGGCGGTGCTGAAGGACGCGGAGATGGTGCAGTTCCACCCGACGACGCTCTACGTCGCCGGCAGCGCGCGGGCGCTCGTCACCGAAGCCGTCCGCGGCGAAGGCGGGCACCTCATCGACAAGGACGGCCACCGGTTCATGGAGGAGTTCCACCCGGACGGCGAGCTCGCCCCACGCGACGTCGTCAGCCGCGGCATCGTCGAGCAGATCCGCCGGACCGGCCACACGCACGTCTACCTCGACGTCCGCCACCTCGACGCCGAGCGGTTCGCCAAGCGGTTCCCGACGATCATGAAGCTCTGCGGGCAGTTCGAGATCGACCCGACGAAGCAGCCGATCCCCGTCCACCCGTCGGCCCACTACTTCATCGGCGGCATCGCCAGCGACCTCGACGGCGCGACCAGCGTCCCCGGCCTCTGGGCAGCGGGCGAGTGCACCTGCAGCGGCGTCCACGGGGCGAATCGCTTGGCGAGCAACTCGCTGCTCGAAGGCCTCGCGTTGGGCGAACGCGCAGGTCGACATGCCGCGGAGAAGGCGACGGAGCTGGGCGACGTGACCTTCCCGCAACGCCTCCGCCACGACGTGCCGGCGAGCGAGCGGACGGAGCTGGACCTGCAGGACGTGCGCAGCAGCCTGCGGAGCGTCATGTGGCGCAATGCCGGCGTCGAGCGGTCGGGCGAACGGCTTGTCGAGACGCGGGAGATCATTGAATTCTGGGGCCGATACGTCATGGACAAGACGTTCCTGCCCAACGGCGACGCGAGCGTCGCCAAGAGCGGCTGGGAACTACAGAACCTGCTGACCGCCGGCTGGCTTGTCACGTGTGCGGCGCACGCAAGAACCGAAAGCCGCGGCGTGCACTATCGGCTCGATTTTCCGGAGCGGAACGACACGAATTGGCTCTGTCGCCTGCGTTGGCAACGCCCGATGGTTACACCGACGCCGGAGCCGGTCGCGGCGTCGGCGTGAGGCTCGAAGCGGCACCAAATTTGATACGTAAGCCGCCGGCGACGGCCGTGAGTACTGGATCGTCGACCCCGACGAACAACGCGTTCGCCACATTGAACTCGTAGGGTGGGCAGGACAATCATGCGCATCCAGCGACAAGACAAAGCTCCCAAGTCTGTTCCTGTTGTAAGGTTCCCGCTCGAATGG
>CAYQCT010000051.1:2039-19096 GCA_964416015.1 uncultured Tepidisphaerales bacterium | reverse complement strand
GGGTCGGACCCGTCGTCGCCGATGATCTGCTTGGCGGTGTCCGTGATCTTGCCCTCCTGCATGAGCTGGCTCATCAGCACCCGGCGGTAGCTGGCGGCTCGCAGTTGTTCCTTGACCGCGTCCGTCCGCTCCTGGCGGAGCTTGTCGTTCTGCGTGAACAGGGCTTCTTCCAACGCCTCGTTCTCCAGGAGCAACGCGTACATCGCGTCCGCCTGCTTGCCGCCGGAGTTGAACAGGCCGCCGTAGCCGGCGGCCTTGCGGCGATATTCCTCGACACGAGTTTCCAGCAGTTCCTTGTCTTCACGGAGCTGCGTCGCCTCGGCTTTGAGGCCGTCGAGCTCCTGGTCGTAGACCTGCTTGAAGCCGCGTTGGGCGCTGAAGAGCTCGGACTCCTTCTGGTTCATCGCCTTCTTCTGGCTGCCGACGCCGAGCCATCGGCCGATCTTGTAGCCGAGAAAGAGCAGGATTACGGCCGTCGCGCCCAGGATCACGTACCAGAAGTACCGGGCCAGATCACTCTCGAACGTCGGCAGCATGCGACGAATATACGTGCTGCACCGCCCGCGTGCGTCAGCCGGCCGGCGTTGGCGTCTCGGCCTCGCGTTGTCGGCGGAGCCGCGACAGCTGCTTGCCGCGTTTGCGACGACGCTCCGTCCACACGATCACGCTCGCGATCAGGCCGATCCCCGTCAGCGGCACGACGAAGGCAAGCACGACCCAGCTCACCGGCTCGGCCAATGCGTGCTCGTTCGCGTCGAGCAGCAGGTACGCCATGTACGCCACGAAGTAGACGAGCAGCAGCCCGCCCTCCCACCGGCTCACGCGGCCGCCGGTCAGGAAGATCGGCAGGCAGACGACGGCCACGGCACACATCACCGGCAGGTCGAACTGGATCGCGGCGCTACTGACCGGCACGCCCGCCGGCGGCAGGGCGGCAGTGAGGCCGAGCACGCAGAGCAGGTTGAACAGGTTGCTGCCGACGACGTTGCCGACGGCCAGATCACGCTGACCACGCCACGCCGCCAGCAGGCTCGTCGCGATCTCCGGCAGGCTCGTGCCGAAGGCGACGACGGTCAGGCCGATGACCAGCTCGCTGACGCCGGCCGCCTGAGCGATCGTGACGGCGCCATCGACGAGCCAGCGTGCGCCCAGCGCCAGGCCGGCCATGCCGACGAGGACGAGGGCGACGTTGCTGACGATCTCGCCCGGCGTTAGAGCGTCGGTCTCGATGTCGAGGTCCGTGTCGACCGTCGCCGCGGCCTTGCCGCGACGGACGTTGACGTAGACCATCACGAGATACGCCACCAACGCTGCAACGAGAGCGGCCCCTTCGATGCGGCTGACGTACCCATTGGCCGCCATGAGCCAGACGGCGAGCGAGGCGACGATCATGAGCGGCACGTCGAGCTTGACGAGCTGGCTCTTGACGGCGAGCGGGGCGATGATCGCCGACGCGCCGAGCACGACGAGGATGTTCATGACGTTGCTGCCGACGATGTTGCCGACGGCCACGTCAGATTGCCCGGTTAGGCTGCCGCCGACGCTGACCGCAAGTTCCGGAGCACTCGTGCCGAACGCGACGACGGTGAGCCCGACGACCAGCGGCGGCACACCCATGCCGGCCGCGAGGCGGGACGCCCCGCGGACGAGTGCTTCGGCACCCGCCAGAAGAAGGACGAGGCCGATCGACAGCTTCATCCAGACCGGCGGCCAGTTGATGAGCCATTCGAGCCACGCCACGTCACCGCCAGATTAGCCGGCAGCCGTCGCGGCGGGTGGCGCGGCTTCGGAATGTCGCACGGACGGCTCTCCGACACGGGCCGAATCTTCTTCCTTCGGCCGCGGCAATTGCTTGTCGGCCCGCGGCTTGCTGTGCTTCGTCATCACGCGGCCGTTGTGGCACGCGTCTCTTGTTGGAGATACACCTATGGAAAATCTGATCTACGTCGGCGTCGTTCTGCTCATTCTCTCGATCGTCCTCTACGCGCTGGGCGCGAAGGGCGTGGCCGGCATGACCGCGGGCGTCGGCAAGCTGATCCTGATCGTCGGCCTGATCCTGGCGGCGATCTTCATCATCCTCAGCTTCCTCGGCGGCTCGTAGCCGTCGCGGCGAAGCCGGTTGTCACCGGTCGACGCCCTCAGCGGGTACAACGACCTGATGCCGACCCCCGACCCGCAGCCGTCTGCCGCCAAAACCGGGGGCCGGCGGAAGAAAGTTCGTCGCGAACGCTCGGCCGGCGTCGTCGTCTACCGCGACCACGCCGGCCGACGCGAGTACCTCCTGCTCGACTACGGCCGCCACTGGGACTACCCCAAGGGCCACCTCGAGAACGGCGAAAACGACCGCCAGGCGGCAATGCGCGAACTCCGCGAAGAAACCGGCCTGTCCGAAGGCGTCGAGATTCTGCCCGGCTTCTGCCGCGAGATTCTCTACCACTTCCGCAGCAGCACCAAAGGCCTCATCCGCAAGGAAGTGGCCTTCTTCGTCGCCCGGCTTGTGGATCCCGACTCGCCCGTCGCCTTGAGCCACGAACACGTCGGCTGCGCGTGGCTGACGCGGGAAGACGCGATGGCGCGGCTGACCTTCGACAACGCCAAGGCAGTCCTGACCGGGGCGGCCAACCACTGCGAGCAAGCCGACCCGCTTCCGTCAGAACCAGCCGTTGAGCAACGCCAGGACGAGAATCAGGACGACGCTCACGCCGCCTGAGATCAGGAGCGACCGGAGACAGCCTGCGCGGTTGCTATAGAAGACGAACATGGCGATCTATGGCTTCATCAGAACGAGAACAGCTGGTAGTCCATTCGCCTGCGGGCTCGCGTGGTGAGACAAAGCACGTCAAAGTAGCCGCACATTCTCAGCTCGCGTCGGCCTTGTCGTCGAGCAGGAACGTCACCTGCATGTTGACCTGGTACTCGCTGATGCCGCCGTCCTTGACGGTGACGCGCATGTCCTTCACCCAGGCCGAGGTGATGTTGCGGACGCTCTGGCTCGCCCGCTTCACGCCGTCCTTGACGGCGGTGTCGAAGCTGTCGGTGCTCGTGCTACTGATTTCGATGACTTTGGCAACGCTCATGGTGCCGAGTCGCCCGCAAGGTCCGTGCCGCTAGCGACGCTTGGCGGCGACCTTGTGCATCTTGCGACGCTTCTTCGGCAGCTCAAGCTTTTGCTCGATCACCAGATCGTCACCGCCAACGTTCTTCGGCTGCGACAACGGCTCGGCCGATCGGTCCGGCTCGGACGTCCGGCTCGGTGCTTCCCAGCCTTCGACCTCGCCACGCGGGATCTCCATGTTGATCAGCGACTCGACCCGCGTCAGCTCGCCGCCTTGCTCCGGCGTGACGAACAGGAACGCCTTACCCTGCCGACCCATTCGTGCAGTCCGACCGATGCGGTGAACGTAGGCCTCGGGATCTTCGGGGATGTCGAAGTTGACGATGTGCGACACGCCGCTGACGTCGATGCCGCGGCTGGCGAGGTCGGTCGCGACGAGCACCTTGAACTTCGAGTCGCGGAAGCCCTTCATGACGCGCGTCCGCTGCGTCTGATTCAGGTTGCCGTGAATCTCGCGGACGTCGATGCCGGCCGCGTGGAGCTTCTTAGTCAGCTTTTCGGCCCCGTGCTTCGTCCGCGTGAAGACGATGGCCAGGTCCGCGTCTTCGCCCTCGAGCAGCTTGATCAGCAGGTCGCCCTTGTCCGACTGCCGAACGCTCAGGTAGCACTGCTCTACCAGGTCGACCGTCGGCGAATCGTCGCTGCCCTTGGCGACGAGCTTCTTGACGTCGTCGTTGCGCATGAACTTCCGCGCCAGCTTTTCGATTTCGCCGCCGATGGTCGCGCTGACGAACATCGTCTGCAGCTCATCGTCCGGCAGCTCCGGCACGCCCGGTCCGGCGGGCGCGTCCGCGTGGTCGGGCTGGATCTTCTCGCCCTGAAACTCGTTGACCCGCGTCCGCTTGTCGAGGCCGTCGTTGACGTACTTGAGGATCTTGCGGATGTCCTCGCGGAAGCCGATGTCGAGCATGCGGTCGACTTCGTCCAGCACGACGAACCGCGCGTTGCAGAAGTCCAGCACCCGGCGCTCGATCAGGTCGAGAATACGGCCCGGCGTGCCGACGATGAGCTCGGGCGAGTGCTTGAGCACCTTCATCTGCTTCGTGATCTTCTCGCCGCCGTAGCAGCAGGCGACGCGGAGCGGCGTGTGCTTGCCGAGCGTCGTCAGCTCCGCCTCGACTTGAATCGCCAGCTCCCGCGTCGGCACGAGGATCAGGCCCTGCGTCGCGTAGCCGGCGACGGCTTCGCAGAGCAGCGGGATGCCAAACGCAGCCGTTTTGCCGGTGCCGGTGCGGGCTTGGCCGAGGATGTCGTGGCCGTCGAGGGCCGGGCCGATCATGAGGGCCTGGATCTCGCTGGGCTTCTCGAAGCCGTGCTCGGCCAGGCCGCGGAGGACGGCGTCGTCGACGCCCAGCTTCTTGAAGGCTTCGGGCAGGGCAGGAGACTTCGCCTTGGTGGTCATGTGGATGCTTGCGTCGAACTGCAGAACGCCAACGGGCGCGGTCCGCGGCCAGAACGACCGGCGGTGTCGCATCCTAGACGGTCGCGCCAGCGTCCGCCGATCCCGCCGCCGCCGCGGTGCGCGGTAGGTTCCGCCGATGCACCGCAACGTCCTGCTGATCCTGGTCGACCAGATGTCGGCCCACGCCATGAGCTGCGTCGGCAACGCTGACGTCCGTACGCCGAACCTCCACCGCCTGGCAGGGCAGGGCACATGCTTCCCGTGGGCGTACTCGACGCATCCGCTATGCGCGCCGTTCCGGGCGGCAATGGTGACGGGTCGGTACCCGCACCAGATCGACTGCATGAAGAACCGCATGCCCGGCCCGGCTGACGAGCACGTGCCGGCTTCTATGGGTCACCGCTTCCGCGACGCCGGCTACACGACCGCTTACGCCGGCAAGTGGCACGTGCCGACGCACGACCTGAGTCGGCCCGAAGATCAGGAAAAGTGGGCCTTCGACTGCATTTGCGGTATGAACGACGACCATCTCGTCGACGCCTGCACGCAGTTCCTGCAGCGGAAGCACGACAAGCCGTTCCTGCTCGTCGCCAGCTTCGACAATCCGCACAACATCTGCGAGCACGGCCGCAGCCAGTCGCTGCCGTGGGGCGAGGTCGACGACGTGCCGACGCGGGAGTATCCGAATCTTCCGGCGAACTTCGCTCCATCGCCGTACGAGCCGAGCCTTCTCGACGTCCGCCGCGACCGCGAAGTCGCTCGACAGTACCGCTACACGCCCGATCGCTGGCGGCGCTATCGGCACGTCTACTACCGGCTCGTCGAGAAGGTCGACGCCGAGGTCGGCCGCCTGCTCGACCGTCTTGATGACGCCGGCCTCGCCGACAGCACGACCGTCGTCTTCACGAGCGATCACGGCGACCACAACGGGGCGCACGGCCTTGTCCAGAAGTCGACGAGCTACGACGAGTCCGCCCGCGTCCCGTTCCTCCTCCGCGGCTCCGGCATCGCCGCCGGCGCGACCGACGATCGCTTCGTCAACGCCGGCATCGATCTGCTGCCGACCCTCTTGCACGCGGCCGGCCTCGACACGGACGACGACTTGCCGGGCGTCGCTATGACGAGCGACACGCCCGGCCGCGACGCCATCTTCCTCGAAGGCGTCTTCGACACGACCGACTTCGCCTGGCGGGCCGTCCGCACGGGCGACTTCATCTATACCCTCTACGACCGCGGCGACCCACGCGAGTCGCTCTACGACCTCGCCACCGATCCCGGCGAGATGGTCAACCTCGCCGTCGAGTCTCGCCATGATGAGTTGCTGACCGACCTCCGCCGCCGCCTGTACGAATGGTGCCTCGCCACCGGCGACAACTTCGGCAACCACTACACGCACGATCAATCGCACCCGGTCATCCCCGGCCTCGACTTCGGCCCGGTTCCGCCGCGGGAAGGATGCGTGCTGCCGGCGACTTAGGTCGACGTCATTGCCGCGGCGGCGTTCTCGTTGAATCGTCCGCCTCACCCTCCGGCTCCGCCGCGGCCATGCGGAAGCGGCGGGGCGTCGTGGTGGCTTCGCGGCGGAAGGCTTCGTAGAAGTTCTGCAGCGTCGCGTATCCGACGCGCCGGCTGATGACCTCGACCGAGAGGTTCGTGTCGACCAGCAAGTGCTTCGCTTCGTCGATGCGGCGGCGGTGGATCGCCTTGAGCGGGCTGCAGCCGACGGCGTTACGGAAGTTGCGCTCGAATGTCCGGCGTGACCCGCCCACGCGTGCGAACACGTCTTCTGCCGTGATGCCACGCGTCGCCTCCTCGCGGATGTGCCGCAACGCCTCGCGGATCTCCGGATCGTCGGCCGCGGTGACATCGGTCGAGCCTCGCATCACCACGCCGATCGGCGGGAAGAGCGTGATCGGCGCGATCTCGGCCCCGTCGTCGAGGTGCGCGTCGAGCATCTGCATCGCGTGCCGCACGATGCGGCCAAAGCCGGGATCGACGGCGGAGATCGTCGGCCTCGCGTGTTCGCATAGCACCTCGTCGTTGTCCGAGCCGATGACGGCCACGTCGTCCGGCACGCGAAGGCCTAGTCGGCGACACGTCGCGACCACCTGAAAGGCCAGGCAATCTTTGGCCGTCATGATCGCGACCGGCGTCACGAGCGACGAAAGCCATGCCGCCAGCTCGCCTTCTTCGACCGCGGCGGTCGCCGATGCGTCGGTCGCGCTGATGAGTAAACGATCGGCATGAACGCCCGCCTCCTCGCACTTCGCGAGAAAGCGGTCGCTGCGCTGCTCGAGAAAGTTGATGTCGCCCCAGCCGTAGAAGCCAAGTCGCTCGAAGCGCTGCTCCCGCAGGTGGGCGAAGGCGATTTCGCTGATGAGTCTGCCGTCGCAGGTGACAGCTGGGATGCCGCGGGGCATGGCCGGGCGTGCCGACAGGGCCACGGTCGGCTTACGCGCGGCGGCGATGGCATCCATCCGTGGATTGTCGAGCGTTCGACACAGGATCGCATCGGCCTTGTCGAGATGGCGCTCGAAGGGCAGGAGGCCGATGTCCTGGCTCGGCTCCAGGAGCAGGTCCCAGCGGTCGTCCTCTGCCGCCTGCGACAGCAAAGCCTCGACCGCCCGCCTGCCCTGCGACAGCGACTGATCGATCGCGACGAGCAAGCGCCGCCGTCTTCTCGTGCCGGATCGACGTGGCATCGGGACAGCCTGCCACGGAAGTGCCGGTGACGCAAACGACGATGACTTTGTCGCAGAACCGCATTGTCAGCCCCGGCCTTGCGACGCATTATCTGTCAAGTCGCGGGGTGTCTCGCGGCACGATTTCTTCGGGAGGAAACTACATGACCAGAACCCACCTCATCGTCGCCGCGGCTGCCGCGGCTTGCTCCACCCTCGCCTCTGCTGCCGTCATCAGCGTCGATACGTCGAACAGTGGCCGGCTTGCCGAATCCACCTCGGGCGACGACCAATTCGGAAGCAGCGCCTTCGGGTTTGAGACCCTCAACAACTCGCTGGTCGGTGACAACGGTGGCAACGCGGAGCTCTTCGCCGTCTACTCGTACGAAGTTACCCCTGACTTCGCTACAGACTTCAACAACGGCTTCCTCGTCCAGTTCGACACGTTCATCGGCACCTCGAACAGCGGCACGAACGAGCCGATCGGCCTCTACGTGCTGACTGTCAACGGCGACGGGTCGAGCTCGCTGGCGAGCGTCGCGAGCTCAAACGGCGGCACGCTGGTCGACACGATCGACCCCGATGTCACGGGCCTCTCGACCGCCTACAGCGTTGACGTCACGGCGGCTCTGACCACGCAGTCCGGCGGCACGCTGACGGCCGGCGAGGTCATCTACCTTGGCGTCGACCCGACGCAGACCACGAACGGCATTGCCGACAACTTCCGGTTCGGCGTCAGTGCCGCCGACAGCACAGTCAGTGGTGGAGTCCCGCTCGACTCGACCCTGACCACCGTCATCCCTGAGCCGACGTCCGCCCTCGCCGCCGCCGCCGGCCTCGGTGGCCTGCTGCTGCGTCGCCGCAGCGCCTGAGGCTTCAAGGCAGTTCTCCTGAACGCAACGCCGCCGCGACCTTATCGTCGCGGCGACGTCTTGTGCTGCTGGTCCGCATCAGTTCCCGACTCCTTTGCTTCAGCCAGAAAAGCTTGGCGTCGTTCCGTCACGGTGCCGCAGGGCACGAACGGCTGCCGGTACGGTTGGTTGATGCCGCGACAAAACGTGCTCTTCATGATCGCCGACGACCTGCGTCCTCTGGCCGCGTCTCACGGCGATCCGCACGCGATTATGCCGAACCTCGACCGTCTCGCGTCGACCGGCCTGACGTTCGAGCAGCACGTCTGCCAGCAGCCGATCTGCATGGCGTCGCGGGCGAGCCTCTTCACCGGGCGTAGGCCGATGCGGGAGAGGTTGTACTCGTGCGAAGCCGTCGCCGATCTCGCGCCCGATGCCGTCACGCTCGAGCAGGCGTTCGCCAAGGCCGGGTACGACGTGCACGGGCTGGGCAAGGTCTATCACCACGGCGTCGACCAGCAGCGCTTCGGCGACAACTACTACACGCCGCCGCACGAGCTGCGGGGTCGCGGGTATTTGGAAGTCGATCCGATGACGTTCGATGCGGACGGCCGCGGGCCTTGCACGGAGGCGGCGGACGGGCCGGACGAGGCGTACATTGACGGGGCCAACGCGGCGTGGGCGGTGGAGTTTCTGGAGAATCGTGCGGAAGACTCGCCGTTCTTCCTCGCGATCGGCTGGCGGAAGCCGCACTTGCCGTTCGCGGTGCCAAAGCAAGATTGGGATCTGTACGACGCGGACGAGCTGTCGCCGTTACCGCCGGAGGACGTGCCGAGCGGGCAGCCGGAGATCGCGAGCCGGTACAACTTCGGCGAGCTGCGGAACTACCTCGACGGCCACAGCCTCGCGGACCGGCTCACGGATCCCGCGGCGATCGGCAAAGACGTCGCCCTCACGCAGTGGCCCGAGGTTGCCCGCGGCGATCCGGCCGACGTCGTCAGCGGACTGACGGCGATCACGCGCGACGCCCGCTACACCGAGTGGACGCACCACGCCAGCGGCGAGATCCGCGGCCGCGATCCGTACGACCTCGCGAGCGACCCGCGAGAGACGGCCAACATCATCGACTCCGCTCCAGCGGATCAAGTTGCTGAGCTGCAGCGACGTCTTCACACGATGATGGGAAAGAGTACGGTCTTCTCATGACGCTGCAAACGCCCATCGAGACGACGCCGAACCTCGTCGCGTTCTGGGACTTCCGCAGTGAACCGCGGCAGCCAATCCCGCCCTCGGCAGGCCCGGCGTCGGCCGCCTTGCACGAACAGGCCGGGCCGATGGAGCGGCTTGATGGCGAAGGGCCGCTCGGCCACGCATTGCGCTTCCGCGAGGGCCAGTACCTGCTTTGCCCGCGAAGCGAGGTCGGCCCGCTCGACCTCCACGGCGACGACGCGGAAGTGAGCGTCGTCACCTGGCTGCGACGCGCGCCCAAGTCCTGCGGTATTTGCCAGGCCGTCGCCGGGCTGTGGGACGAGACGCAATCCTGCCGGCAATACGCGATGTTCCTCGGCGCGATGGACGAGCACGATCGGCAGGTCGGCCACGTCTCAGACGTCGGAGGGCCGACGCCGGGCGACGCGTACTGCCAGACCGGCTCCGTCGGCCAGACGCGGCTGCCGATGAACGAGTGGATGTGCCTCGCCTTCACCTTCGGCCGCGGCGAGGTGCGGTCGTACCTCAACGGCCAGCTCGACGGCGAGTGGGAGCGAAACCCCGAACCGCACGTCGCCGGCCTGTACGACGGCGGCGCCGACGGTGCCGACTTCACCGTCGGCGCCGTCCGCCGCGGCCGAGCACCCGGTCCCTTCGACAACTTCTTCGTCGGCGACCTCGGCGGCGTGGCGATTTTTGACCGCCGACTCAATCCGACAGAACTCGCTGACCTTTCGGGCATCGATTAGATTTGCCTCGCGATGCACGACCCCGCCGACGACATCAGCTTCGAGGACGCCTGCCGGATCATTCGTGAGACGCCGGAGGTGGCGGAGCATGCGGAGGCGTTGATCGCGGAGCTCGAGCCGTTCGTCCGCATCTGGCCGGGTGAAGCGGGCTATCCGGCCGATCCGCTGGCGAGCCGGTTCGGCGGCGACCGGGCGTTGATGCTGCCGGAAGAAGGCTGGCCGACGTGGGTGAACGAGCCGTACCACGGGCGGGACGAGTCGGCTGAAACGTACACGCTCACCTACGGCGCGGCCGAGGAGAAGCCGTTGAAGTTTCTCGCGCAGGTGAACCTCGCTGAGCTGCCGGTGCACGACCGGATTCCGCTGCCACGCGAGGGCTTGCTGAGCTTCTTCGTTGATAGTGATGAAGCGTACGGAGCGAAGCCGGGCGAGCAGGATGCGTTCCGGCTGTACCACGTGCCGCCGGAGCGGTTCGTGGATCTTGAGGAGCGGGAGATGCCGAACATGCGGACGACGAGTGTCTTCGGCAATGATGCACTTGCTGAGCATCCAATGCACCTGGCTATCTCCTGGCGGAACGCTCCCTTTGCCGCAGCTGCCATGCCTGAAGTGGACAAGGCGAATCTAATTCTGCAGTCGATCAATCAACTCATTGACAGTCGCCTGTATGACGATGGATTTCTGACTTTGCCCGGGGCCAGGGGCGAGCCGCCTCAGGTGGAGGCCTTCATCGAGAGCATGCCGGAGGAGGACCGAGAACGCGAAGACGTTTGGGATGACTCAGAACTTTACAAGAACGCATTCGGCGAATGGGTAGTTCTGCTTAATGTTTCGGACACGCTAGACATCGGAATCGACCGTGAGCTTTGGCACTTAGCATTCTGTATAAGGCGAGCTGATCTCGCGATCGAGCGGTTCGATCGCTATTGGGGTAGCGTGAGTGTCTAGTCGATGGGCAGGCTCCGCCTTCCCTGGCTTGCTCGTTATGTCCCACCACCTCGCCACGCCCGAGCGGCCGAACATACTGCTGATCACGACCGATCAGCAGCGATTTGACGCCATGCGGATCAACAACCCGCAGACGCCGTTGCGGACGCCGCACATGGACGGGTTAGCGAGTCGCGGCGTCAACTTCACGCGGGCGTACACGACCTGCCCCGTCTGCATTCCCGCACGCCGCACGCTGCTGACGGGCCTGCATCCGACGACGCACGGGCTGACGAAGTACCAGGACGGCAAGCCGTGGGAGCCGCCGTTCACCGTGCCGGGGCTGGTTCGCGAGGCCGGCTATCAGACGCAGCTCGTCGGCAAGCTGCACCAGTGGCCGCAACGCAAGCGGTTCGGCTTCGACGACATGATCCTCAGCGACTCGCCGAACCATCGGCCGACGAGCGACTTTCACCCGCACAACGACTACACCGACTGGCTGCAGCAAGTCGATCCGCACGCGGAGCCGAACAACCACGGCGTCAACGGCAACTCCCGCGTCGCCCGGCCCTTCAACCTCGACGAGAACCGCCACCAGACGTCGTGGCTGGCGGACCAGGCGATCGACTTCCTCACGCGGCGGCGGGATCCGTCGATGCCGTGGTTTTTGCACCTGTTGTTCTGGGCGCCGCACCCGCCGCTGGTTCCGCCGCAGGCGTACTGGGACTTTACAAGGAGCACGACGCGGTTCCGACCGCCGGCGAGTGGGCGAAGGTGCTCGAAGAATGCGGCACGGTCGGGCACGTGCCGGACGCGGCGATCGGACCGTTCGACCCGGTCGAGATGCAGCGGGCGATGACCGAATACTTCGGCTTGATCAATCACGTCGACGACCGCATCAACAGTGTCCTCGACCGCTACTTCGAGTACGGCAACGCCCGCAGGAACGAGCCGATCCTTGTCATCTTCACGAGCGATCACGGCGAGATGCTCGGCGACCATCATCTTTGGCGAAAGAGCCTGCCGTACGAGGCGTCGGCGCACGTGCCGATGTTCGTGACCGGCCTGAACATGGATACGCAGAGCGGCACGAGCGACGCGCTGGTCGGCCTCGAAGACGCCGCCGCGACCGTGCTGGATGCCGCCGGTGCAGAGGTGCCGGACGCGATGGCGGGCGTCAACGAAGGCAAGAGCCTGCTGCCGTACCTCCGCGACGAGACGGCGACGACACGCGACCGCCTGTTCGGCCAGATCGACTCCGGCGGCTTCGACAACCAGTTCCTGATCGAAGGCCCGCTGAAGTACGTCCGGTTTACAAAGACCGGCGAGGAACAGCTTTTCGACGTCCTCTCCGACCCGAAGGAGCTGCACGACCTGTCGGCCGACGCGGCCAAGCTGGAGCCGATGCGGGCGGCGATGAACGCGCATCGTGTCACGACGAATCAGGCGGTGTCGGAGACGCTGAGTCCGTGCGAAGGTCAGTTGCCGCGCGTGTTCAGCATTCATTGATGCGACCTCTCCCCCTCCGGCACCAGATGAGTGCTCGGGCATTGACAACCTGAAACCTCTTTGGCAGATTATTGCGGCGCAACGCCTTTGGGGCGGAGCGGTTTCTGGAGAGCTTTGCAACACGCCATGTCGATCCCTTCGTCTCGCGGCCGTGCCGCCCGTCGTTCGTTGTTCGCTGCAATCGAGCCGCTGGAGTTCCGCCGGCTGTTGTCTGGCGTTGTGGAGTCCGCAATGTCGCAGCCCGAGGGGCCGCCGAGTGACTTCAACGACCAGATCAGCGAGGCGGCGTCGCTGGGGTCGGTCGGCACGGCCGGGTCCACCTCCGGCCTGTTCGCCATCTCGCCAGCGGGGAACGACGTCGACATGTTCTCGTTCCAGGTCGCCGCCGGGCAGACGGTCGGGTTCGACATCGACAACGCGGCGGGCAGCACGCTCGACGCGACCATGAGACTCTTCGATGCGGCCGGCAACGCGCTGCGTGTGGCCGAGTCTGTCGGCTTCGCGCCCGACGAGGACGGCTCGACCAACAACATTTTCGAGGGCTACTTCGAGTTCACCTTCGCCACGGCCGGCACCTTCTTCGTCGGCGTCTCGGCCTTCGGGAACAGCAACTACGACCCCATCACCGGCACCGGCGACGCCATCGGCTCCACGACCGGCGACTATCGCCTCGCCCTCACCAACCGCTTTGCCACTCTCGCCAATGGCGGGCAGTCTTTCCCGACCCAGCTCACCGCCACCGGCACGAGCGGCGTCGATGAGCTGATCTTCGACGTCGACCCTGCGACCGGCGACGTCATCACGACGCTCAACGGCGAAAGCCTTCGGTTCCTGGCAGGCCGGCTGACGGGCGAACAGGTCCTCGACGGCGGCGAGGGGAATGACAACGTTCGTCCCCTCCGCGTGGGGACAGCGGCGAACCCGGATACCTACAGCGTCGTCGCCCGTGGCGGGCTGGGCTTCGACAGGTTCTTCGTCGGGCAGAACGGCGACCTCGACAGCTCCATCTTCGGCACCCTCACGATCGACTCGGAACCCAACAGCTCGACGGCAGACGACGGGGAGGTCATCCTGGGGAACAGCGCCGACACCGACGGTACCTTCATCTTCGATGAGTCTGCCGGCCTCTTCCAGACGTTCGACAAGGCCAACTCCGACCTGGGCCTGATTCAGGTCGACGTCGATGACACCTTTGTCGTCACCTTCTTCGGCGGCGGTGGGACCAACACGTACGACATCCGAGAAGTCGGCGAGAATCTCGCCGCGGGTGCCGGCAACTCGATTAGAATCGACCTCCTCACCGGCGCTGCGAACGACACGTTCCTCATCGGCAATGCCAACGGTGACTTCGACGGGTTCTTCACCGGCAGCCTTCGCATCGAGCCGGGCACCGGCGACGACACGCTGACGCTCAACGACTCCGTCGATCAGGACGGCAACGAGACGTACGACTTCACGACCGTCTTCGGCGACAGCGGGTTCTCTCTCCAGAAGCCCGGCACCGACTTCGGCGGGCTGAGCCTCTTCGCCCCCGTCGACACGCTCAACCTCTTCGCCAACGACGGCGACACGACCGTCAACCTCGGCAACGACCTCGACGAAATCGCCGCTGTCATCAACCTCGACGCAGGCAACGGCACGAACACGCTCAACGTCCTCGACGACAACGATCTGGCCGACTCTTTCGGAGCAACGGGCGCGTACTTGTTCACTGACGGGAGCATCACGAAGCCCGGCAACGCCGAGCCCTTCGCCGAGCTCAACTACTCCGGCTTCGAGACCGCCGCCTTGACGGGTAGCCAGGACGAGAACCTGTTCGACGTCGTCGACCAGAACGATCTGGATTTGCTGACGATCAACGGAAACGCCGCCGGCGACACGTTCGACATCTCGCCGTTCAACGGAAACCTGGACCGCATTTCGCAGCGGGTCGTGGTCAACGGCGGAGCCGGTGTCAACTCGCTCTTCGCCAACGACGCCTTCCTTCCCTTCAACGACGACTACCTCGTGACGCCGACCACCATCGGCAAGACCAACATCAGCTTCACCGACCTGATCACGTTCGGCGACATCGACGACGTCACGCTCCGGACAACCGACTCCACGAACACCATCGAAATTGAAGGCGTCGCGGCCGGAACGAGCGTCACCATCAACGCCGGCGATGGCGACGACACCTTCGACGTCGGCAACGGCGACCTCGATGCCAACCTCCTCGGCACACTCACCCTCGACGGCGGCACCGGCACCGATGATTTAATCGTCGATGACACGACCGACGACGCGGGCAACGACGACTACCTCATCTTCTCCGGCCTGATCGAGAAGCGAGCAACCCAGGACCCGGCCGACCCCTTGGTGAACTTCAGCAATACCGAGTCGACCGTCATCGACGGCAGCCCACAGCGGAGCACCTACCGCGTCGCCTCGCACGACGTGCCGTTGACGATTAACGCCGGCGCCGACATCGACGTGATCCGGCTCACTGATCTCAGCCTCTCCGGTGATCTCGACAACATCTCGGCCCCTCTCACGTTCAATGGCGGCGGGACTGTCAACGCGCTATCCGTCGATGATCGCGCTGACAGCGGCGCGGACGCCTACGAGTTCGCCGGCAATGTGACGCTCGCGACGCTCGTGAAGCCTGGCAACACCGAGGGTTTCACGTCGGCGACGTTCGTCGGACTCGATCAGCTGCTGTTTATCGCGAACAACGAGGCGAACGTTATCACCGTCGATGCCGACCTGCCCCTCCTCACCTTCAACGGCGGCAACGGAGATGACACGATCAACATCGAAGGCAACGACCCGGCGACGCCCGTTCTCGTCCGCGGCGAAGGTGGTGCAGACACGGTCAACATCAATCCCGACGGCGGAGCACCCGCCTCCGTCCGCTTTGACAAGAGCGAAGTTCTTTCCAGATTGCAGCTTTTCGACGGAGCCAGCCTCACCGTCGACGCCGGCGGGGACAAGATCATCGACCTCATCGAGACGAATCTCCTATTTGCGACAAATCCTGGCAACGCGATCTTTGATCTGAACGACAACGCGCTCGTCATCCGCGACATCACGAACAATCCCTTCCTCCGCGATCGGATCGCCCTCGGCTACAACGGCGGCGGCTGGGACGGCACCAAGGGCTTCACCTCCTCCGTCGCCCGCGACTCCGACCTGTCCGACGGCCTCGCCTACGGCACCGCCGGGGAGCTCGGCATCAGCCAGATCTTCGGCGACCATCTCGCCGACGCAGACTCCGTCGTGACCTACGCCCTGCTCGGCGACGCCGACGCCAGCGGCAGCGTCAACCTCGCGGATTTCGGTCGCCTCCGCGGCAGCTTCGGCTCCTCCGCCGCCTCCTGGGCCGACGGCGACTTCAACTACGACGGCACCGTCAACCTCGCCGACTTCGGCCTGCTGCGATCCAACTTTGGCCGGACGCTCTCGAACCTCGGAGCAAGCTCGCTCTTCGACATCGATTGAATCACGCCCGCCTTCTCGTGCTCGTTCGCTTCGCGATGTTATGCCGCCCGTGCGATGTGCGACCGTCGTAAGGTTCCGGTCGCGGCTCGAAGAGACAGGCGTGTTGCAGCAAGCGAAGAGCATCTGCGGCGCGCCCCACCTACGCCGCTGTCGCGTAGAAGATCGCCTGTACTTTTTCGCCGCCGCGACCTCATCGTCGCGGCGGCGTCCTGCTTGAATCGTCCGCCTCACCCTCCGGCTCCGCCGCGGCGAGTCGGAAGCGGCGGGGCGTTGTGCCGGCTTCGCGGCTGAAGGCTTTGCGGAAGTTCTGCAGCGTCTCGTACCCGACGCGGCGGCTGATGATGTCGACCGACAGGTTCGTGTCGACCAGCAATTGCCGCGCGAGGTCGATGCGACGGCGATGAATCGCCTTGAGCGGGCTGCAGCCGACGGCTTCGCGAAACCGGCGCTCGAACGTGCGACGCGACGCTGGCACCCGCGCGACCACCTCCTCGGCCGTAAGGCCACGTGCAGCCTCCTCACGGATGTGACGAATTGCGTCCCGCACGTCCGGATCGTCGGCGGCGGTGACGTCGGTCGAATCGCGAGTCACGACACCGACCGGCGTGAACAGGGTGACGGCTGGCACGTCGCTGTCGCCGTCCAGCAGGCGATCCACCGCGGCTGCCGCGAGCAGACAAATCCGGCCGAAGCCCGGATTGACCGCACTGATCGTCGGATGCGACTGCTCGCAAAGAATCTCGTCATTGTCCGATCCAACAACTGCCACATCATCCGGCACACGCAGGCCGAGATGCCGGCACGTCTCGACGACTTGGAACGCGAGACTGTCCTTCGTCGTCATGATGCCGACCGGCTTCTGCAGCGACGCGAGCCAGGTTGCAAGCTCGCGGGCCCGTGCGGCATCGTCGGGCACCGCGTCGGAGGTGTCGATCGTGAGCCGGTCGGCGTGCACGCCCGCGGCTTGGCAGCGGTCCAGAAAGCGCTTGCTGCGGTCGCCGAGGAAGCCGCGTTCGCCCCAGCCGTAGAAGGCCATCCGCACGAACTGCTGATCGCGCAGGTGGTCGCGGCCTTCCACGATCGCCACGACGTGACGGAGGTGCCCGTGGTGACCGCCGAGGAGAACGTCGAGTT